>NZ_JBEYWO010000019.1:0-193197 GCF_040644455.1 Streptomyces sp. NPDC046977 | reverse complement strand
AATGTCTTCACGAGAGCGGCACCATCGGGAGGAATAATCCCGACGTGCCCAGCGTCCTCGCTGTGTTTTTCTTCAAAGGAACCTCGCCCCAGACCGATGCGGCCCGGAGACGGGGTATCAACATATCTGGCGTTGACTTTTGGCACGCTGTTGAGTTCTCAAGGAACGGAAGCTTCCTTCGAGACCGTTTCACCGGCCCCTCCGGGCTTTCCCTTCGTTGTCTCCAACCTTACCAGATCCGTTTCGCGTTTCCGCTCTTCGTTTCCGGCCCCCTGTTGGAGCGGGGTTTTTGTTTCACGCCTTCCGGCGTGTCCACTACTTTAGCGGATTCCCCCCGCGACTCATAATCGAGTCATTCGGACCGAATTTCGGCATGCCGAAATCGACCCCGTGGGGAAGTCGTGCGGTAGTGGTTTGCCGCCGGGCGGCGTGAGTGGCTGCTGTTGGAAGGTCGCCCGTCCGAGGCAGCTAGAGAACACTACACCACGCCCACGCGTGCTTCAAACCTGTGGCCCGCAACTCGTTCGAGCGCTACCGTCGAGGCATGACCACGCATGCGCGCACGGACATGTGGTGGGCCGCCTGAGGCGGCCGACCAGTCAGCGCATGCACCCAACGGCCGCCGCTCCGGCGGCCGTCTGCGTTTCTCCTGCGGTCCGCCGAGCCGGACGGGCATCGAGCAGGAGGAGACAGAGATGACGCGGGTCTTCAGCGGGATCAAGCCGACCGGGCATCTGACGCTGGGCAACTACCTGGGGGCGGTGCGCCAGTGGGCCGCGGTGGACCAGCACCGGGCCGAGTCCCTTTTCTGCGTGGTGGATCTGCACGCGCTGACGGTGGACCACGATCCCGCCCGGGTGCGCCGGCTCAGCCGGCAGGCCGCGACCCTGCTGCTGGCCGCGGGGCTGGACCCCGCGGTGTGCACCCTGTTCGTCCAGAGCCATGTGGACGAACACACCCGGCTCGCCTACCTGCTGGAGTGCACCGCCACGGACGGGGAGATGCGGCGGATGATCCAGTACAAGGAGAAGGCCGCCCAGGAGCAGCGCCGGGGCGGCAGCGTGCGGCTGTCGCTGCTGACCTATCCGGTGCTGATGGCGGCGGACATCCTGGCGTACCGGGCGGACGAGGTGCCGGTCGGTGACGACCAGGCCCAGCACGTCGAGCTGACGCGGGATCTGGCGGAGCGCTTCAACCAGCGGTACGGGCCGGTGTTCACGGTGCCCCGCGCGGTGCTGCCGGCGGTGGCCGCCCGGGTGATGAATCTGCAGGACCCGGCCTCGAAAATGGGGAAGTCCGACGACTCCGGTCCCGGGATCGTCTATCTGCTGGACGAGCCGGAGACGGTCCGCAAGAAGGTGATGCGGGCGGTGACCGACAGCGGGCAGGACGTGGCCTACGACCCCGAGGAGCGGCCGGGCGTGGCGAACCTGCTGGAGATCCTGTCGGCGTGTTCGGGGCGGACGCCGCAGGAGCTCGCCGCGGACTACGACTCGTACGGGGCGTTGAAGAAGGACACGGCGGAGGCGGTGGTCGAGGAGCTGCGGCCGCTGCGGGAGCGCCATGCCGACCTGGCGGCCGATCCGGGGTACGTGGACGGGGTGCTCCGTACGGGGGCCGAGCGCGCGCGGGCCCTGGCGCGGCCGACGGTGGACGCGGCCTACCGGGCGATCGGGCTGCTGCCTCCCGCGTGAGGAACGGCCGGGCCCGCCGCTCCCGGGTTCCGGGGGCGGCGGGGCCGCCGGGCGTCAGCCGTTGCCGGAGGCGAGCTCGCGGCTGCGGTCGCGGGCGGCTTCGAGCGCGGCGATCAGGGCGTGCCGCACGCCGTGCTTCTCCAGCTCGCGGATGGCGTTGATGGTGGTGCCGGCCGGGGAGGTGACGGCCTCGCGCAGCTTGACCGGGTGCTCGCCGCTGTCGCGGAGCATGACGGCGGCGCCGATGGCGGACTGCACGATGAGGTCGTGGGCCTGGGCGCGGGGGAGGCCGAGGAGGATGCCGGCGTCGGTCATGGCCTCGACCAGGAAGTAGAAGTACGCGGGGCCGGAGCCGGACAGCGCGGTCGCGGCGTCCTGCTGGTACTCGGGGATGCGCAGGGTCTTGCCGACCGGCTGGAAGATCTCCTCGGTGCGGACGAGGTGCTGCTCGCCCGCGTGGCTGCCCGCGGAGATGACCGACATGCCCTCGTCCACGAGCACGGGGGTGTTGGGCATGACGCGGACGACCGCGGTGCCGGCGGCGAGGCGTTCCTCGAAGAAGGAGGTCGGCACGCCGGCCGCGGCGCTGATGACGAGGCGGTCGGCGGCGAGGTGCGGGGCCAGCTCGTCCAGGAGGGCGGACATGTCCTGCGGCTTGACGGCGAGGATGAGGGTGTCCGCGGTCTTGGCGGCCTCGTCGTTGGAGACGGCCTCGACGCCGTAGCGGGCGCGCAGTTCCTCGGCGCGGGCCGGACGGCGGGCGGTGACCAGGAGGTTTTCCGGCTTCCATCCGGCGCGGAGCATCCCGGAGAGCAGGGCCTCGCCGATCTTCCCGGTGCCGAGCACGGCGACTTTCTGGGTCATGGGCCCATCTTCGCACCGGGGACGGCGGCCGCGGGGTCGCTGTCCACGGTGCGGTCGGACGGGTCGGGCGCTGGGGTGGGCCGCCCGGGTGCGTCAGGCGGTGCGGCGGCGCAGGGTGGCGGCGCCCAGTGCCAGGGCGACGGCGGCGCTGCCCGCGACGACGGCGAGGTCGCGGACGAAGTCGCCGGTGATGTCGGTGTGGGTGAGCACCTGCTGCATGCCGTCGACGGCGTACGACATGGGCAGCACATTGGAGACGGCCTCCAGCACGGGCTGCATCTGGCCGCGCGGCATGAGCAGTCCGCACAGCAGGAGCTGCGGCAGCAGGACCGCGGGCATGAACTGGACGGCCTGGAACTCGCTGGCGGCGAAGGCGCTGACGAAGAGGCCGAGTGCGGTGCCGAGGCAGGCGTCGGCGAGGGCGACCACCAGGAGCAGCCAGGCGGACCCGGTGACGTCCAGGCCGAGGGTGAGGACGGCGAGGCCGGTGGCCAGCCCCGCCTGGACGACGGCGATGGCGCCGAAGGCGAGCGCGTACCCCGCGAGCAGGTCGCCCTTGCCGAGCGGCATGGACAGGAGGCGTTCCAGCGTGCCGGAGGTGCGCTCGCGGAGGGTGGCGATGGACGTGACCAGGAACATCGTGATGAGCGGGAAGATGCCGAGCAGCGAGGCCCCGACGGTGTCGAAGGTGCGGGGGCCGGCGTCGTAGACCCAGGACAGCAGCGTCAGCAGCACGCAGGGCACGACGACCATGAGGGCGATGGTGCGCGGGTCGTGGCGCAGCTGGAGCAGGACGCGGCGGGCGGTGGCGAGGGTGCGGTGCGTGCTCATCGGACGGCCTCCTCGGCCTCGTTCGGGGTCGCGGGGTGCGGGGCCGTGCGGCCGGAGGCCTCGTCGACGAGGCGGAGGAAGGCCTCCTCGACGGTGGCGGCGCCGGTGCGGGAGCGCAGTGCGTCGGGGCTGCCCTGGGCGAGGATGCGGCCCTCGCGCATGAGCAGCAGGCGGTGGCAGCGCTCGGCCTCGTCCATGACGTGGCTGGAGACGACGAGGGTGGCGCCGCGTTCGGCGGCGAGGCGGTGGAAGAGCTCCCACAGGTCGCGGCGGAGGACGGGGTCCAGGCCGACGGTGGGCTCGTCCAGGACGAGGAGTTCGGGCGAGCCGAGCAGGGCGACGGCCAGGGAGACCCGGTTGAGCTGTCCTCCGGAGAGGTTGCCCGCCAGGGCGCCCGCGTGCGAGGTGAGGTCGACGTCGGCGATGGCCCGGTCGACGTGGTCGCGGGCGTCGCCGCCGAGGACGGAGGCGAAGTAGTTCAGATTCTGACGGATCGTCAGGTCGAGGTAGACGGACGGCGCCTGGGTCACGTAGCCGATCCTGGGGCGCAGTTCGCGGTGGCCGACGGGCCGGCCGAGCACGTCGAGGGTGCCGGTGACGCGGGCCTGGGTGCCGACGACGGCGCGCATGAGGGTCGACTTGCCGCAGCCGCTGGGGCCCAGCAGTCCGGTGATCTCCCCGCGGGGGACGGTGAAGTCCAGGCCGTCCAGGACGGTGCGGCCGCCGCGCAGGACGGTCAGGCTGGCGGCATGGACGGCGGGACCCTGGGCCGCTGCCACGGGGCCCTCGGATTTATTCATCATGCGGTGAATACTGCTCCCGCGGTGACCGCCCGTCAAGACGGGGCAAGTACATCCATTCGAGTGACGGATCATTTACGCTGCGTTAACCTCAAGAGCTTGCAAAATAGAGGGGCCGACCGGGCAGAATGGAGACCGCGACACCTCGGAACGGGGGCAACTGTGCGCTGTGGCAAGGGAGTTGGACGCGTCGTCGCCGCCGGCGTCGGCATACTGCTCTCCCTGTTCCTGGCTCTCGGCAGCACCGCCGCGGAGCCCGCACCCACGGCGCTCCGCGAGGCGGGAGCGAGGACCGCGTACACGCAGTCCGAGCAACGCCACTGCCTGAGTCACCGCCAGGAGGGCAACGGCGCGGGCCTGGTGGTGCCCGGGGCGCTCGGCGTCCCGTCACCGGCCCCGCGCACCGGCTCCCCGGCCGAGGACCCGGTCGTGAACGCGGGCGGACACCGGCCCGCCACCGTCACGGCACCGCGCACGGCGCGCCAGGCCGTCCCGCTCACCAGATCAGGCGAACTACCGGTCGCCCTGGGGGTGTTCCGCTGCTGACGGACGGCGTCCCGACGCCGCCCGTCGCCCTCTGACGTCGTCCCCGCCGGCCATCGCCGGCTGCGGCGACGTCGAACCGACCGCTGCCCCGCGCCGCGGTCCGGGCACCGCCGCGGGCACCCGACCCCCCACACAGCTCGACCACGCACGCCCCGTCCGCTTCCAGGACGGGGCGCAATGGAGGCCACCCGAAAATGAAGACCTTCATCCACCCTGCCCACGACGCCCCACGGGCACGACCCCTGACCGGCGCCGGCCGCGATCTCGGCACCGGCACCCTCCCCCCACCCCGGATCGCCCACCACCCGTCCGCCGACACCGCCCCTGCCCGGTGAACCGCCTGATCCGGCGCGTTCCCGCCCGGCCCACGACCCTCCGTGCCGACCTCACGTCCTCGCTCGTCGTCTTCCTCGTCGCCCTGCCCCTGTGCGTGGGAGTCGCCGTGGCCTCCGGGGTCCCGGCCGAACTCGGCCTCGTCACCGGCATCGTGGGCGGACTGTTCACCGGGCTGCTGCCGGGCAGCAGCCTCCAGGTGTCCGGCCCGGCGGCCGGGCTCACCGTGCTGGTCTTCGAGGCCGTGCGGGAGTTCGGACTGCCGGCGCTCGGAGTGCTCGTGCTCGTCGCGGGCCTGCTGCAGATGCTCATGGGCATACTCCGGCTCGGCCGCTGGTTCCGGGCGATCTCGGTCGCCGTCGTGCAGGGCATGCTCGCCGGGATCGGCCTGGTGCTGATCGCCGGGCAGGTGTACGCGCTCGCGGACGTCAAGGCGCCCGCCTCCGGCCCGGCCAAGCTCGCCGGGATCACCGGGCTCGCCCGCGACGTGGCCGGCTCCGGCACGGCGCTCACCGCCCTCCTCCTGGGGGCCGGCACGATCGCCGTCCTGGTGCTGTGGCCCCGGATCCCGCGCGCCGCGCGCGTGCTGCCGGGGCCGCTGGCCGCGGTCGCGCTGGCCACCGCGGCGGCGGTGCTGCTGGGGCTGCCCGTCGCCCGCGTCGAGGTACGGGGGCTGCTCGACTCCGTCCAGCCCCCGGGCGCCGGGCAGTTCGCCCAGCTGGCGAACCTGTCCATGATCGGCACCGTGCTGGCGTTCGCGTTGATCGCCTCCGCCGAGAGCCTGTTCAGCGCCGCGGCGGTGGACCGGCTCCACGACGGGCCGCGCACCGACTACGACAAGGAACTGATCGCACAGGGCGCGGGCAACGCGCTCTGCGGGGCGCTCGGGGCCCTGCCGATGACCGCCGTGATCGTGCGCAGCGCCGCCAACGTCCAGGCGGGCGCCCGCACCAAGGCGTCCCGCGTGCTGCACGGGGTGTGGCTGCTGCTGTTCGCCGCGCTGCTGCCGGCCGCGCTCGGGGTGATCCCGGTCGCGGCCCTCGCGGGTGTGCTGGTGCACGCGGGCTGCAAGCTCGTCCCGTTCCGCGCGCTGGTGCCGCTGTGGCGCGAGCACCGGGGCGAGGCGGTCGTCCTGGTGATCACGGCGGTCGCGATCGTCGCCACCAACATGTTCGAGGGCGTCCTGATCGGGCTGCTGACGGCCGTGGTCAAGGCGGCGTGGGAGACCTCCCACACCCACGTCGAGATCGACGACCGCGGCGGCGGCCCGATCGTCGTACGGGTCCTGGGCAACGCCACCTTCCTGCGACTGCCCCGGCTGCTCGACCAGTTGGAGGCGCTGCCGCGCAACCGGGCCATGGAACTCGACCTGCGGCGGCTGCGCCACCTCGACCACGCCTGCGGCATGGCGCTCGCCGGATGGGCCGAGCGGCACAACGAGGCGGGGGTGACGCCGGTGCGGGTGCAGCGGGCAGCGGCGTGAGCACCTGAGACACCCCGCACTCCTGCCCCGGGCGGCGATCCCGGCCCGGGGCGGGACCCGTGCGGGACCGTGCGGGAACGGTGTCAGGGCCGGGGCCGGGAGCGTCCCGGCCCTGACACCGGGTTCCGGGCCGTCTCAGGGACATCCCCTATGGCTTCCGGCGCGGCCCCGGGCGACCGTGGCGGTATGAGCCGTTCCACCGATCCCTCCCGTCCGCCGCGGGACGTGACCCGCGGCGAGAAGCGCCAGCTGGCGCTGGCCTCGGCCACCCTCGGCCCCTGGCGGCCCGCCGCCGCGGTCGGGGCCATCGGCGGCGGGGTCTCCCTGACCCTGTCCGTCATCGACGGCCACTTCGGACTGCGCGTCATCGCCGCGGCCTGCTCCGTCGCGCTGATGCTCTTCTTCCTCGTCGGCGGCGCCGGCGCGGTGACGGGGCGCGGCCCCCGGTCCGACCACCGCATCCGCCGCTGGGCGGCCGAACACCCGTGGCGCGTCGCACTGGTACCGGGCGGCATGCTGCTCGTCACCGACCTCGTGATGCGCCAGATCCTCACCTCCGAGGGCTTCTTCGGCAGCCTCTGGGACGGTCTGTGGCGCGGGGCCCTGGTCGCGGGCGTCGTCGGCGTCGTCGGAGCGGTGGCGGCCTCCCGCAGGGCCCGCTAGTCCGACTGGTCCGTCGGGTCCTTCACGGCGACGGTCAGCGCGACCCGGTACGGCTCGACGACCAGGCCGTCGGGGAACAGCGCCAGCAGCTCGCGCCGCTCCTCCTCCAGGATCCGGGCGGCGGCGTCCGGGCCGATCACGGCGAAGTAGGACCGGCTGCCCAGCATCGCCAGATGCGTGTCCACCGGGACCGTACGGGTCCAGCGCAGCGACCGGGAGCGCGGGTTCAGGCCGAGACCGGGACCGAGCGAGCGCAGGACGCTCTCGGCGTCCCCCGACAGGCCGTACTCGTGGTGACCGGGCACACGGGCGGCCAGCCGGGCCTCCTGCCCGACGATCCACGGCACATCGGTGTCCGGCAGGTTCCACCACAGCGCGAACGCGCCGCCCGGGCGCAGCACCCGCGCCGCCTCCGGCGCGGAGCGCGCCGGGTCCGTCCAGTGCCAGGCCTGCGCGTACGTCACGAAGTCAGCGACGCCCGCGGCGAACGGCAGCGCGTTCCCGTCCCCGCGCACGAGCGGCACCCCCGGCTGCCCCGCCCGCAGCTGCGCCGCCATCCCCGTACCGGGCTCCACCGCCGTCACGTGCGCCCCGCGCGCCCGCAGCAGCGCGGTCGCTATGCCCGTCCCCGCCCCGACGTCCAGCACGGCCGCGCCCGCGAGGTGGCGGCCCGCCAGCTCCTCGACGGCGTCGAACATCTCACCGGGGTACCCGGGACGCGCGGCGGCGTACTGCGCGGCGACGGCGTTGAACGACTGGGCGTACCGGCGGCGGTGTGTCGGCTGTGAGGTCATGCCGGTTGTCTTCCCCGCGGTGCGGTCCCCCGACCCCTGGGGCGGGGGACCGCACCGGTGCCCCCGCGGCCCGCCGTCAGCAGTGCGACGTCACGTAGCCGTCGCTGCCGGTGTGCACATACGTATCGGAGACGTAGTCGTCGGGGCCGATCCGGTCCCAGATGTTGCTCGTGCCGTAGTAGCCGCTCACCGTCGAACCCGGTGTCTGGCAGAAGATGGGCACTTTGGCGTCGGTGGGCAGTGTCCTCACGATCTGGTAGCTGGTGCCCGGACCGTTGCGGACATTGAGCCGCGCGCCCGGCGCGACGTCGTAGTAGACGAGATTGGCGGCCGCCGATGCCTCGGCCGCGCCGCCCAGTACCAGAAACACCGCCCCGGCCATGCCGGCCGCACCGGCGGCCAGCACCTTGCGCCGTCTGCTGCGCGTACGTAACACGTGGTCCCCTGTCCGTGGATGTGGACGCCGGCGTCAGCCGCAGCGTCCCGCGATGTAACCGTCGCTGCCGGTGTGCACGTACGCGTCCGACACGTACTGCCCCGGGGCGATCCGGTCCCAGATGTTGCTCGTGCCGTAGTAGCCGTTGACCGTCGTACCGGGCGCCTGGCAGATGACGGGCACCTTCACGTCGTACGGAAGGACCTTGACGATCTGGAAGCTGGTCCCGGGGCCCGACCGGACGTTCAGGCGGCAGCCCGGGGCGACGGAGTAGTACACGGTGTCCGCGGCGGCACTGGCCGCCTTCGCCTCCACCAACGGTTCAGCGGGCGCGTCAAGACTGTTCTCGGCCATGGTCTCCCCCGTGAAGATTCACGCTCTGTCAAGTGCAGGCTAGCAATCCGGGCCTTCGCCGTAAGGACGATCGGTTAGGCTCCCTGGGTTGCGGCCACGGACGAAAACTCGGGGGTGGGTCATGCCGCCGTCGGGCAGACCCGGCACCGGACCGGAAGCGGAACGTCCGGAATACGCCGGGCAGTACCGCCTGGAGAGCCGGCTCGGCGCCGGTGGCATGGGTGTGGTGCACCTGTCGCGCTCCACCTCCGGCATGCGTCTGGCCGTCAAGGTCGTGCACGAGGAACTGGCGGCGGACCCCGAGTTCAGGGCGCGCTTCCGCCAGGAGGTCGGCGCCGCCCGCCGGGTGAGCGGGGCCTTCACGGCGCCCGTCGTGGACGCGGACCCCGACGCCGAGCGGCCCTGGATGGCGACGCTCTACATCCCCGGGCCCACGCTCGCCCAGTTCGTGAAGAGGAACGGTTCGGTGGCCCCGGCGCAGGTGCGGTACCTGATGGCCGGCCTTGCCGAGGCGTTGCGAGACATTCACCGGGTCGACGTCGTGCACCGGGACCTGAAGCCGAGCAACGTCCTGCTGGCCGCCGACGGTCCGAAAGTGATCGACTTCGGCATCTCCCGTCCGTCCGACAGCGACCTGCGCACGGAGACCGGCAAGCTCATCGGCACGCCGCCCTTCATGGCGCCCGAGCAGTTCCGGAACCCCCGGTCGGTCGGGCCGGCCGCCGATGTCTTCGCCATGGCGAGCGTCCTCGTCCACGCCGCGACCGGGCGGAGCCCGTTCACCTCGGACAGCCCGTACATCGTGGCGTACCAAGTGGTGCACGAAGAGCCGGAGCTGGAAGGCATACCCACCGACCTCCGGCCGCTCATCGAGCGCTGCCTCGCCAAGGACCCGGACGACCGCCCCACCCCTGACGTCATCATGGCCGAGTTGCAGGCGGTCTCGGCCTCCTACGACACCCAGACCTTCAGCGCCTTCGACCTTGGGGACTTCACCGGCGAAGAGCTGACCCCGCAACTGCGGAAGCGATCGGGTTCCGCCAGGCCCGCCGCGGCACCCGCGGCAGCGTCCGCCCCGAACAGCGCGCGTCCCGCCCGCCGGTCCGGGAAACGGCTCACCGTCGCCGCGGCAGTGGCACTGGCCGTCCTGGGATCCGCCACGGCGCTCGCAGTCCAACACCTGGCCGACGGCCCGGATGCCGCGAACGAACAACCCGCCGCGCAGCAAGGCAGCCCGTCCGCCCCGGCCTTCACCCCTTGGCAGAGCACCCTGCCCGCGAAGGGGGACCATGCCGGCCCGGCCGCCTGTGTGCACGAGGGCGAAGCCGTCTTCTGCACGCGGCCGGGGGTCGCCGCCGCGCGGCTCGACGCGAACAGCGGACGGGTGCAGTGGTCGGTTCCCAGCCCCGACACAGGCGATCTCGCCGACCCGCAACCGCCGGTCCTCGCGGGTGGCGTGCTGCGCGTCGTCACTCATGACGAGCGGCAACTGACCGGCCTGGACCCCACGACGGGCAAGCTCCTGTGGAAGGTGGACATCTCCGCGTACCAGGGGGCCTACTACAGCGTGGGCAACACCGTGCTGCTGCTCAAGGCGGGCGGCGATCTCACCGCCGTCGACGGCGTGACGGGCCGCGAGCGCTGGCACAGCACACTGCCCGGCGAGTCCCAGCCCGTGTTCGCCGCCCTCAGCAGCTCCAGTACCGCCTACGCCGTGGACGTCTCGGGCGACGGCAGGCACACGCGGGTGAGCGCGCTGAATCTGGCCGACGGGAAGGTCCGCGACCAGCAACGGTTCGACGGAGCCCTGATGCCTGTGGGCCTGTCCGGCAGCGCCCTCTTCCTGACCTCCACGGACGAAATGTCCCGCGTCGACGCGGTCGTGCGCGTGAACACCGGCGACTGGTCGGCGGAACGCACCCCCCTGCCTCTCCCCATGCCCGGCGTACAGGCTGCTGTCAGCGGCACGCGGATCTACCTGCTCGAATTCGGCGGCGCCCTGGTGGCCCTCGACACAAGCCGAGGGAACGGCGACGCACAACTGTGGCGCGTGGAGACCGCGGTGACCGAGTCCTCGCAGCCCGTCGTCGCGAACGGCCGCCTGTACATCGCCACCGCCGACGGCCGTTTGCTGGCAATGGACGCGCAGCGGGGCGGCTTCCTCGGTCAGACCAGCCCGCGCCCCGCGAAGGACAGCAGCCTCGTCTCCGGCGCGCCCCCCGCCCCCGTCGTCGCCGACGGCAAGGTGTTCGCGACCGCGCCCGACGGCACCGTGTTCGCGGTGGACGCGAAGGATCCCTCCCGCTGGTGAGAGCGGAAGGGATCCCGGACCCGGACGGGGTGTCGCGCGCCGGCGGTCAGCCGTCGAGCTTGGACACGTCGCGGACGGCGCCCCTGTCGGCGCTGGTGGCCATCGCCGCGTACGCCTTCAGCGCCAGGGAGACTTTGCGCTCGCGTGCCTTGGGGGCGTAGACGCCGCCGAGGGCGGCACGGCGAGCGGCCAGGTCCTCGTCCGTGACGAGGAGTTCGATGGTGCGGCCGGGGATGTCGATCCGGATGCGGTCGCCGTCCTCGACGAGGGCGATCGTGCCGCCGGAGGCCGCCTCGGGGGAGGCGTGGCCGATCGAGAGCCCCGAAGTGCCGCCGGAGAAGCGGCCGTCGGTGATCAGGGCGCAGCTCTTGCCGAGGCCGCGGCCCTTGAGGAAGGACGTGGGGTAGAGCATCTCCTGCATGCCGGGGCCGCCCTTGGGGCCCTCGTAGCGGATGACGACGACGTCGCCCTCCGTGATCTCCTTGCGGAGGATCTTGTCGACGGCCTCCTCCTGGGACTCGCAGACCACGGCCGGTCCCTCGAAGGTCCAGATGGACTCGTCGACGCCGGCGGTCTTCACGACGCAGCCGTCCTCGGCGAGGTTGCCGTGCAGCACGGCGAGGCCGCCGTCCTTGGAGTAGGCGTGCTCGGCGGAGCGGATGCAGCCCTCGGCGGCGTCGGTGTCCAGGGCCTCCCAGCGCTCGGACTGGGAGAACGCCTCGGCGGAGCGGACGCAGCCGGGGGCGGCGTGCCAGAGTTCCTCGGCCTCGGCGGAGGGGGAGCCGCCGCGGACGTCCCAGGTCTTGAGCCAGTCGGCCAGCGACGGGGAGTGGACGGCGTGCACGTCCTCGTTGAGCAGGCCGGCGCGGTGGAGTTCGCCCAGCAGGGCGGGGATGCCGCCGGCGCGGTGCACGTCCTCCATGTAGTACGTGCGGCTCTTCGCGACGTTGGGGGCGACCTTGGCCAGGCACGGCACGCGCCGGGAGACGGCGTCGATGTCGGTCAGGCCGAAGGGGACGCCCGCCTCCTGGGCGGCGGCGAGCAGGTGGAGGATCGTGTTGGTGGAGCCGCCCATGGCGATGTCGAGGGCCATGGCGTTCTCGAAGGCCTTGAAGGTGGCGATCGAGCGCGGCAGCACGGACTCGTCGTCCTGCTCGTAGTAGCGCCGGGTGATGTCGACGACCGTGCGGCCGGCGTCCTCGTACAGCGCCTTGCGGGCGGTGTGGGTGGCCAGGACCGAGCCGTTGCCGGGCAGGGACAGGCCGATCGCCTCGGTGAGGCAGTTCATCGAGTTGGCGGTGAACATGCCGGAACACGAGCCGCAGGTGGGGCAGGCGTTCTCCTCGATGCGGAGGATGTCCTCGTCGGAGATCTTGTCGTTGACGGCGTCGGCGATCGCGTCGATGAGGTCGAGGGTGCGCACGGTGCCGTCGACGAGGGTCGCGCGGCCGGCCTCCATGGGGCCACCGGAGACGAAGACGGTGGGGATGTTGAGGCGCAGGGCGGCCATCAGCATGCCCGGAGTGATCTTGTCGCAGTTGGAGATGCAGATCAGCGCGTCGGCGCAGTGCGCCTCGACCATGTACTCGACGGAGTCGGCGATCAGGTCGCGTGAGGGCAGCGAGTAGAGCATGCCGCCGTGGCCCATGGCGATGCCGTCGTCGACGGCGATGGTGTTGAACTCGCGCGGCACGGCGCCCGCGGCCTTGATCGCCTCGCTCACGATGCGGCCGACCGGCTGCAGGTGCGTGTGCCCGGGCACGAACTCCGTGAAGCTGTTGGCCACGGCGATGATCGGCTTGCCGATGTCCTCGCTCGCTACGCCCGAGGCCCGCATGAGGGCGCGCGCGCCCGCCATGTTGCGGCCGTGGGTGACTGTGCGGGACCTCAGCTCGGGCACGGGGACCACTCCCTACGTTTCCATCCTGGAGTTTTCGAGGTTACGCCCCGGGCCGCCGTGAACGACGGTGTGTCCGTATTGCGGACGTGTCGTCCAGGGACTGGAAGGGCGGTGCCGCTCCCGCTCCGGCGGTTCAGCCCGTGACGGCAGCGCCGGGGTCGGGGTCCGCCAGGTAGCGCTGGAGCGTCGGCGCGACGAGGCGGACGACCTCCTCGATGTCCGCGGACGCCAGCGGCTCGATGCGCACCACGTAGCGCATCATCGCGATGCCGACCATCTGCGAGGCGGCGAGTTCGGCCCGCAGCCGCGGGTCGGGGACCTTCAGCTCCGCCGCCACGCGCTCCAGCATCCGCCGCAGCACGATGCCGCGCAGCACGCTCGCCGCCGTCTCGTTGGAGACCGCCGAGCGCATCACGGCGAGCATGGGGGCGCGGGTGACCGGGTTCTCCCAGATGCTCACGAAGAAGCGGGCCAGCCGCTCGCCCACGCCGTCGGGGCCGGCCGCCAGCACGTCGGGCACGCCGAACGCCGGCTCGAAGGTCATCTCGATCGAGGCGGCGAAGACCTGCTCCTTGGCCCCGAAGTAGTGGTGCACCAGGGCGGCGTCGACGCCTGCCGACCGGGCGATCGAACGGATCGAGGTCTTGTCGTAGCCCCGCGCGGAGAACTCCTCGCGCGCCGCCGCCAGGATGCGGTCCCGCGTCTCGGGCGTGCCCGACCGGGCTCCCGCGGGACGGCCGCGGCCGCGCCGGCCGGTGCCGGCCGCGCTCTCCGCGTCCTGCGGCGCCTCGGGGTCGTGCGGGGGCTCCTGCGGCATCAGCCCACCTGCGCCGCGGCGGCCAGGTGCAGCCGGGTGAAGGCCAGCGCCTCGGCGAGGTCGGCCTCGCGTTCGGCGGCGGACATCGCGCGCCGGGTGTTCACCTCGATCACCACGTGCCCGTCGAAGCCGCCGGTCGCGAGCCGTTCCAGCAGTGCGGCGCACGGCTGCGTGCCGCGCCCGGGCACCAGGTGCTCGTCCTTGCCGGAGCCGCTGCCGTCGGCGAGGTGGACATGCCCGAGCCGGTCACCCATACGCCCCAGCATCTCCATGGTCTCGGTGCGGGCCGTGGCCGTGTGCGACAGGTCGATGGTGAAGTGCCGGTAGTCCTCGCCGGTGGGGTCCCAGTCGGGGGCGTACGCGAGCATCTCCCGGTCGCGGTAGCGCCACGGGTACATGTTCTCCACCGCGAACCGCACGTCCGTCTCGCCGGCCATCCGCCAGATGCCGGAGACGAAGTCCCGGGCGTACGCGCGCTGCCAGCGGAACGGCGGGTGGACGACGACCGTCGACGCGCCCAGCTTCTCCGCGGCCGCGCGGGCCCGCTGGAGCTTCACCCACGGGTCGGTCGACCAGACGCGCTGCGTGATCAGCAGGCAGGGCGCGTGCACGGCGAGCACCGGGATGCCGTGGTAGTCCGACAGCCGGCGCAGCGCCTCGACGTCCTGGCTGACCGGGTCGGTCCACACCATGACCTCGACACCGTCGTACCCGAGCCGGGCCGCGATCTCGAAGGCCGTCGCCGTCGACTCGGGGTACACGGACGCCGTGGACAGCGCGACCTTCGCATCGGGTACGCGCACGGTGTGTTCGTTCGGGTCCACAGGGTCAGGGGCTGCCACGGGGAACAGCGTACGGCGGCCGGTCCGCCGAACGGCACATCGCACCGGGCCGACGTGACGCGATCGACACGGCGCGGGACGCCGGTTCCGCACGAGTCCGCGGCGGGCCGCCGGAGCGTCAGACCCGTTCGCTGACCATCAGGTCCAGCCGCCGCAGGATGACGCCCTCGCGCAGCGCCCAGGGGCAGATCTCGAGTTCCGTCACGCCGTACAGGTCCATCGCCGCGTCCGCGACGAGGGCGCCGGCGAGCAACTGCCGGGCGCGGCCCTCCGAGACGCCGGGCAGCTCCTTGCGGGCGCCCTCGGTCATCGCCGCCAGCCGGGGCACCCAGTCGGCGAGCGACTTGCGGGTCAGCGTGCGCTGGATGTACAGCCCCTCGGCGGAACGGGCGGCGCCGGCGATGCGGGCGAGCTGCTTGAAGGTCTTGGAGGTGCCGACGACGTGGTCGGGCGCGCCGACGCGGCTGAACCCGGCGACGGTGCGGGCGATCTCGGCCCGTACGTGCTTGCGCAGCGAGCGGACGTCGTCACCGGCGGGCGGGTCGCCCGGCAGCCATCCGCTGGTGAGCCGCCCCGCGCCGAGCGGCAGGGAGACGGCGGCGACCGGCTCCTCGTCCATGCCGTACGCGACCTCCAGGGACCCGCCGCCGATGTCGAGCATCAGCAGCCGTCCCGCGGACCAGCCGAACCAGCGGCGGGCGGCCAGGAAGGTGAGCCGCGCCTCGTCCTCGCCGGAGAGCACGGTGAGATCGACACCGGTCTGCTCGGCCACCCGGGCCAGTACCTCGTCGCCGTTGGCCGCCTCGCGGACCGCGGACGTCGCGAACGGCAGGACCTCCTCGACGCCTTTGTCCTCGGCCACCATCAGCGCGTCGGCGACCTGCGAGACCAGCCGCCGCACGCCGTCCTCGCGAATGGCGCCCCGCTCGTCCAGCAGCTCCGCCAGCCGCAGCTCCGCCTTGTGCGAGTAGGCGGGCAGCGGACGCGCGCCAGGGTGCGCGTCCATGACCAGCAGGTGGACGGTATTGGAACCCACGTCGAGGACACCGAGTCTCATGCCCGGAAACCTACTGCTCCGGGTAGTTTCCCGGGACATGCGGGGTGCGCGCTGCCGCGCGGGTGACCACTGAAGATGCTCCACATGCTTACCCTGACATCGTGGCGAAGGCGAAAAAGGCGACGAAGCGGCAGGAACACCCGGTGACCGAGGACGAAGTCGGCCTCGATTTCCCGCGCGCATGGGTGGAGTTCCCCGATCCGGCCGACGACGAACAGATCTTCCGCTGCGACCTGACCTGGCTCACCTCGCGCTGGAACTGCATCTTCGGAAGCGGCTGCGAGGGCATCCAGGCGGGCCGGGCGAGTGACGGATGCTGCACCCTGGGCGCGCACTTCTCGGACGACGACGACGAGAAGCGGGTGGCCGGGCACGTGGACCGGCTCACCCCGGAGCTGTGGCAGTTCCACGACGTCGCGGCGCAGGAGGGCGCGAAGGGCGGCTGGGCCGAGGTCAACGAGGACGGCGACCGGCAGACCCGGCGCCACAAGGGCGCGTGCGTCTTCCTCAACCGCCCCGGCTTCGCGGCCGGCGCGGGCTGCGCGCTGCACCTGCTGGCGCTCCGGGAGGGCCGCGAGCCGCTGGAGACCAAGCCGGACGTCTGCTGGCAGCTGCCGATCCGCCGGACGTACGACTGGATCGACCGGCCGGACGACACGCGCGTGCTGCAGATCTCCATCGGCGAGTACGACCGGCGCGGCTGGGGCCCGGGCGGCCACGATCTGCACTGGTGGTGCACCGGCGCACGCTCGGCGCACGGCGCCGGCGACCCGGTCTACGTCTCGTACCGCGCGGAACTGACCGAACTCATGGGCGCGCGGGGCTACGCGGCGCTCGTCGAGCTCTGCGAGCAGCGCCTCGCCTCGCTCCTGCCGATGGCACCGCACCCGGCCGACCCGGCCCCGCTGCGGGACCGGAGCCAGGCGCGGGCGCAGGAGGCGCAGGAGGCGCAGGGCTAGGCCCATGTCGTCGACCGGGCTCCCCCGCTACCGCTGGGGGAGCCCGCGGCCTGTTTCGAAAGTCCCTCCCCCGGCCTTCGGCCTGGGGGAGTTGTCGAACGTCCGGGTAGCCCGACCACGCCGACCACGGGACGACTCTCCGCGCCGTGCGATGCACCGCACCCGGGGGTACCCCCAGCGGTAGCCGGGGGAGCTACTTTCGAAACGGGCCCCTAGGACGACGGGGATCCGGACGGCTCGCTGCTGGGCGAGCCGGACGGTGAGGGATCCGGCGTCGGCGACGTGGACGGCGGGGGCGAGGGGTCGGGGGAGGACGGCGGCTGCGACGGGGTCCCCGTCCCGTTGATGGTGACGACGCCGCCCGAGGGGTCGAAGACGATCCGCGCCGTCCACGCCCCCGCCGGCTCCCGGTCGCGGTCCACCGACACCGTGATCGTCGTGGTGTCCCCCGGCCGCAGCATGCCGTGGCGCCGGCTGAGCCGCAGCCAGGGCGCCGACCGCGCGGCAGACCAGCGCACCGCCCGGTCGCCCTCCGCCTTCAGCGTGATGACGGTCACGTCGCCCTCACTGCGGGCGGCGATGACGAGCCGCCCCTGACGGTGGCCGGGGCGGCCGCCGTGGCCGCCGCCCGGGTCGCCGCCCTTGCTGGGGGAGCTCGACGGCGATGCCGAATCGTCCCTGCCGGCGGGCGGCGCGGCCACGCCGTCCTCCGCCGCGGGGGCGGCCGAGGCGACCGACACCGACAGCCGTCCGTGGCCGCCGCGCTGGGAGCGCCCGCGCTCGGCGCTGCCCGCCACACCGGCCTTCTCGTACGGGAAGCCGTCCGGCCCCTCGCCCTCGGCGGCGGTGAAGGAACCTTCCCCCTTCTGCCCCGGGGCCAGCGGCGCCCCGTGGTACGCCGCCCACAGCGCCAGCACCGGCGCCGCCACCACGGCCGCCACCACCGTTGAGGTCACCGCGCGGTGCCGCATCCGGGCGCGGCGCGCGGTGCGTTCCTTCAGGTCCATGGGGAAGCCGTGCCGGTCGAAGCGCGGAGTGCCCTGGCGCGTGCGCCCGATGCCGCCGCGCATGGCGTGCAGCAGGGCGGCGTACGCGGCCGAGCGCGGTGCCTCGACGGTCGCCAGCACGGCGGTCGCGGCGGTCGTGGCCAGGCCCGGCCACGGGCCGGCGGCGACCGCGCGCTCCGCGGTGAGCCGGCAGTGCGAGCAGACGTCCACGTGGTGGACGAGCTCGCGGCGCAGGGCCGTGCCGAGCAGCACCCGGGCGTCCCCGGCGAGCCGGGCGACCGCGGGGCAGTTGCCCAGTTCGACGACGGCCAGGGCGGCCCGGGTCCGCTCCACCTCGCAGGCGGCCTGCGCCAGCAGCGCCCTGGTGGCGTCCGGCTCCAGGCCGACGACCAGCGCGACCTCGTGGGGGGCCAGCTGGTGGCGGACCGCCAGCTCCAGCACCTCGCGCTGCTCCGGCGTCGTGCCGGCCGCCTCGGGCCAGGCCAGTGCGGACAGCTCGCCGCGGCGCCGGGCGGCCACCTCCGCGGAGGCCTTCACCGACACCGGGCGGCCGTCCGCCAGCGTGCGCAGGCAGGCCCAGCGGGCCAGCGCGTACAGCCAGGGGCGGAGCAACTCGGGGTCGCGCAGCCGGGCGCGCTGCCGCTCGGCGACCGCCAGGACGTCGCCGAGGGCCACGGCCGCGGCGTCGTGCTCGCACAGCACCGACAGGCAGTAGGTGAACAGCCCGTCCAGGTACGGCTCGTAGTGGGCGGGCGGCTGCGAGGGCAGCGTGCCGTGCGGCCGCCGCCGTCCCGCCGCCGGGCCGGCCCCGCCGCCCGCCGCGGCGCGGCCGCGCTGGACCGGCGCGCGGTGTCGGCGGTGCGCGCCGGTTGTCTGCGAGGGTGTCTCAGGCCTGCTGCTCATCACTCCGTGACGGTAGGCCCACGATCCGTACACCCTCAGGCGTCACGGCGGGCTTTAACCCAATTGGGTGGTGATCCCCCCCGAAAGAGCACACCCCGATCACCCCCGGGGGCGACCTCTCGTCCGTGTGCGCGAGCGCTTTCGGGCGGTGCCGGGGCCGCCGGACGCGCGGTCGGGGCGGTCGGGGCGGTCGGGGGCCATCGGCACCGCCGGCTCTGTCAGTGGCAACCGGTACCGTGCACCGCATGGCTGCACGGACTCGCCCCGCCTCGAAGGACCGACCGTCCTACCGCTGCACGGAATGCGGCTGGACCACCGTCAAGTGGCTCGGCCGCTGCGGCGAGTGCCAGGCGTGGGGCACGATCGAGGAGTACGGCGGCGCCTCGCCGGTACGCACCACCGCGGCGGGCCGCGTCACGACGCCGGCGAAGCCGATCGCGCAGGTGGACGGCCGCCAGGCGACCGCGCGCGGCACGGGTGTGCCGGAACTGGACCGGGTGCTCGGCGGCGGGCTGGTCCCCGGCGCGGTGGTGCTGCTCGCGGGCGAGCCGGGCGTCGGCAAGTCGACACTGCTGCTGGACGTCGCCGCGAAGGCGGCCGGGCCCCAGGCGCGCACGCTCTACGTGACCGGTGAGGAGTCCGCGTCGCAGGTGCGGCTGCGGGCCGACCGCATCGGCGCCCTGTCCGACCACCTCTACCTCGCCGCCGAGACCGACCTCTCGGCGGTGCTGGGGCACCTGGACGACGTCAAGCCCTCGCTGCTCGTCCTGGACTCGGTGCAGACCGTCGCCTCACCCGAGATCGACGGCGCGCCCGGCGGCATGGCCCAGGTCCGCGAGGTCGCCGGCGCGCTGATCCGGGCCTCGAAGGAACGCGGCATGTCGACGCTGCTCGTCGGCCATGTCACCAAGGACGGCGCGATCGCCGGGCCCCGCCTGCTGGAGCACCTGGTGGACGTGGTGCTGTCCTTCGAGGGCGACCGGCACGCCCGCCTGCGGCTGATCCGCGGCATCAAGAACCGCTACGGTGCCACCGACGAGGTCGGCTGCTTCGAACTGCACGACGAGGGCATCACCGGCCTGGCCGATCCCTCGGGCCTGTTCCTGACCCGGCGCGACGAGCCGGTGCCCGGCACTTGCCTGACGGTGACGCTGGAGGGCAAGCGCCCGCTGGTCGCCGAGGTGCAGGCGCTGACCGTGGACACCCAGATCCCCTCGCCGCGCCGTACGACCTCCGGCCTGGAGAACTCGCGCGTGTCGATGATGCTGGCGGTGCTGGAGCAGCGCGGCCGCATCCGGTCGATCGGCAAGCAGGACATCTACACCGCCACCGTCGGCGGGGTGAAGCTCGGCGAGCCCGCCGCGGACCTCGCCGTGGCCCTGGCGCTGGCGAGCGCCGCGATCGACACCCCGCTGCCGAAGAACCTGGTCGCCGTGGGCGAGGTGGGCCTCGCGGGCGAGGTCAGACGGGTCACCGGCGTGCAGCGGCGGCTCGCCGAGGCGGCCCGGCTGGGCTTCACCCACGCCCTCGTTCCGCCGGACCCGGGCAAAATCCCGGCGGGGATGAAGGTGACGGAAGTGACGGACATAGGGGACGCCCTGCGCGTCCTGCCCAAGAGGGCCCCCCGTCCGTGAGCCTTCCGACGGTAAACTTTGCCCTGGTCTCGCCCATCCGGGCATCCGTACGACCGGAGGAGAGCAGTGGCAGCCAATGACCGGGCGGCAGCTCCCGGGAAAGCCTGGGGTCGCGAGGGCTCCGGTACTGACAGCCTGATGCGCGCCTCCCTGAGCGCCGTGGCTCCCGGCACCAGCCTGCGCGACGGCCTGGAACGGGTCCTGCGCGGCAACACCGGCGGCCTGATCGTCCTGGGCATGGACAAGCTCACCGAGTCGCTGTGCACCGGCGGTTTCGTCCTGGACGTCGAGTTCTCCGCGACGCGTCTGCGCGAGCTGTGCAAGCTCGACGGCGCCCTGATCCTCGACAAGGACATCACCAAGATCGTGCGGGCCGGCGTCCAGCTCGTCCCGGACGCCGCGATCCCCACCGAGGAGACCGGCACCCGCCACCGCACCGCGCAGCGGGTCTCCATCCAGACCGGCTTCCCGGTCGTCTCCGTCAGCCAGTCGATGCGCCTGATCGCGCTGTACGTCGACGGTCAGCGCCGCGTCCTGGAGGACTCCGCGGCGATCCTCTCGCGCGCCAACCAGGCGCTGGCCACCCTGGAGCGCTACAAGCTGCGGCTGGACGAGGTCGCGGGCACGCTGTCCGCCCTGGAGATCGAGGACCTGGTCACGGTCCGCGACGTCACCGCGGTCGCGCAGCGCCTGGAGATGGTGCGCCGGATCGCCACCGAGATCGCGGAGTACGTGGTCGAGCTGGGCACCGACGGCCGGCTGCTCTCGCTCCAGCTGGACGAGCTGATCGCGGGCGTCGAGCCCGAGCGGGAGCTCGTCGTGCGCGACTACGTGCCCGAGCCGACCGCCAAGCGCAGCCGCACGGTCACCGAGGCCCTCTCCGAGCTGGACTCGCTTCCCCAGGGCGAACTGCTCGAACTGCCCACCGTGGCCCGGGCGCTGGGCTACGCCGGCTCTCCCGAGGCGCTGGACTCCGCCGTCTCGCCGCGCGGCTACCGGCTGCTGGCCAAGGTGCCCCGGCTGCCGAACACGATCGTGGAACGCCTGGTGGAGCACTTCGGCGGGCTGCAGAAGCTGCTCGCGGCCAGCGTGGACGATCTGCAGACCGTCGACGGCGTCGGCGAGGCCCGCGCCCGTTCGGTCCGCGAGGGCCTGTCGCGCCTGGCGGAGTCCTCGATCCTGGAGCGCTACGTCTGAGTCCGGCGACCGGGCCGGCGCCCGCCGCCCGGGGTGTCCCGGGGCGCCGCGCCGGCCTGGTGTCCGTACCGGTCAGGCGTCCTTGAGGACGAAGGACGTCTGCTTGGCCTGGAAGCCGGGCAGCTTCGCCTCGACCAGGTAGGTGCCCAGCGGTGCGGTCCTGACCTTGGGGGTCGCGCACTGCGGCGAGCTGGTCGTCCGGTCCCAGCGCAGCTCGTAGGTGGTCGAGCTGTGCGCCGGCACCTGCAGCAGGTAGCCGGATCGGTTCCGCGGGCAGTCGTCGCTGGCCCAGCGGTGGTTGTCGTCCGTGTCGGAGACGGTGAAGACGGCGGCGGCCGGCCCGAAGTCCAGCTTGCAGCTGACGTCGGAGGAGTTGGTGGCGGTCAGCACGAACGTGGGCTTCTCGCCCGGCTCGTAGGAGTTGCGCGCGCTGCGCAGGCCGAGCGTGACGGACGAGGCGGCGCAGTTCGGCAGGCTGGAGCCGGCGGGCAGCTGCACGCCGCCGCCGCTGCCGCTGCCGCCGCTGCCGGAGACCCCGCCGGAGGAGGGGTCCGTGCCGCCGGCGGCCGAACCGCCGTCGGCGCCGGAGCCGCCGGCGGCGTCGCCACTGGTGTCGCCGGTGTCGCCGCCGGACGAACTGCCGTCCGTGGCACCGGAGTCACCGGCGCCGTCGCTGGAACCGCCGCCCGAGGAGGAGCCGCCGATCGAGCCGCCGGGGCGGGAGCTGTTGAGCGGCCCGCTGGCGGAAGGACCGGGCGTGATGGACGGCACGGGGGTGTGTCCGCCGGGACCGCCCGCCCTGCTTCCGCCGCCTCCGTCACGGAAGTTGACGGCCCACACCACCAACGCGGTGATCACCAGGAGGAGGAGCGCCACAACCGCCCGTCGTCGCCAGTAGATGGACGACGGGAGAGGTCCCACGGGATTGCGCACAGAGCCCACGCGCAAACCTTATGCGCTTTCCCTTGAATCGGACCAAGGCACGCGCGGCACGCAGGCAACTTGTGTGATTGATCAGCAGATCTCCCCTGCCTGCCGGGCGGGTTCCGGGGCCGTAGGATCGATGACGCTATGAGCGAGCACCGTGATCTCCACTCCCCCGTGATCGACTGGTTCGACGAGAACGCCCGGGACCTGCCGTGGCGCCGCCCCGAGGCAGGCGCCTGGGGCGTCATGGTGAGCGAGTTCATGCTGCAGCAGACACCGGTGGCGCGGGTGCTGCCGGTGTACGAGCAGTGGCTGGAGCGCTGGCCGGACCCGGCCGCGCTCGCCGCCGAACCCTCCGGCGAGGCGGTCCGTGCCTGGGGCCGGCTGGGCTATCCGCGCCGGGCGCTGCGGCTGCATGCCGCCGCCACCGCGATCGCCCACCTCCACGACGGCGAAGTTCCCACCGACCACGGCGAGTTGCTGGCCCTCCCGGGCATCGGCGAGTACACGGCCGCAGCCGTCGCCTCGTTCGCGTACGGGCAGCGGCACGCGGTGCTGGACACCAATGTGCGGCGGGTGTTCGCGCGCGCGGTGACCGGCGTGGAGTACCCGCCGAACGCCACGACCGCCGCCGAGCGCAAGGTCGCTCAGCGCCTGCTGCCCGCCGACGAGGCCACCGCCGCCCGCTGGGCCGCCGCCACGATGGAGCTGGGCGCGCTCGTCTGCACCGCGCGCGGCCCGGAGTGCGTGCGCTGCCCGATCGCCGCGCAGTGCGCCTGGCGGCTGGCCGGGTCCCCGGCGCACGAGGGCCCGCCGCGCCGCGGCCAGACGTACGCGGGAACCGACCGCCAGGTGCGCGGCAAGCTGCTGGCGGTGCTGCGCGACGCGACCGCCCCGGTGCCGCAGGCGGCCCTGGACGCGGTCTGGCACGAGCCGGTGCAGCGCGCCAGGGCCCTGGACGGGCTGGTCGCCGACGGCCTGGTGGAGCCCCTGGCGGGCGGGGTGTACCGGCTGCCGGGCTGAGCAGGCGCCCCCGTGCCCGCCCCGGGGCGGAAAACCCGCCCGTTACACAACCGATGGGTTCCTGTGCGGCCGCTGTGCGGCTGCGGTGGCGAAAGCCGTACATGCCCTCCGTAGCGTCGGCCGCGTCGTGATGGAACGCGCGGAGCGGAGGAACGCCATGGGGGCGAACGCCGAGGGGCCGGCCCAGGTGATGGACTTCGAGGAGTACGTACGGAGCCGTCAGGACGCCCTGCTGCGCAGCGCCCGCCGCCTCGTCCCCGACCCGATCGAGGCGCAGGACCTCGTCCAGACCGCGCTCGCCCGCACCTACCCGCGGTGGGACGACATCGCCGACAAGAACCTCGCCGACGCCTACATGCGCCGGGTGATGATCAACACCCGTACCGAGTGGTGGCGGGCCCGGCGCCTGGAGGAGGTGCCGACCCCCGAGCTGCCCGAGAGCGCCGTCGACGACGGCGCCGAGCAGCGCGCGGACCGCGCCATGCTGCTGGAGGCGCTGCAGCACCTGGCGCCCAAGCAGCGCCAGGTGGTGCTGCTGCGCCACTACCGGCAGCTGAGCACGGAGGAGACCGCTCACGTTCTGGGCATGTCGGTGGGTACCGTGAAAAGCACACTGCACCGGGCGCTGGCGCGACTGCGCGCCGACCTCGAACGGCAGAGCAATGGGTACGGAAGGTCCGAAGGGCCCGGAGTCGTCAGGACGGAGGGTGTGTGCGCCGCAGCATAGTCCCGGTCGGCGCCGCCGTCGCCGCGGTCGCGGTGTGCGGGTCGGCGCTGGTCGCGGTGACCGGCTGCCGTGACGCCGGCGGGGTCCGCGAGGAGGGCACGGCACTCTCCTCGGCGCTCCCGGAGCCGGGCCCACTGTCCACCGGCGGCACACCGGTCGCGCCGGCGCGCCGGTCCTCCGACGGCGTCTCCCCGGGCCCTGCGCGCACGCCCCTCGCGAACGCGGTGCGCCTGGTGCAGTCCGACCCCAAGGTCGCCGAGGACATCCGGGCCCGGCTGGTGGCGTGCGTGGCCGCCTCCTCGGTCCCCGGCTCGACCCCGCTCCCCGCCACCCGCGACGGCGCCGCCGCCGGCAGCGCGCCCGCGGTGACGCCCTCCCCGGGTCCCGAGTCGCTGTACCCCGTCGACGACCGCTACGGCGACCTGACGGGCAGGGGCGCGGCCGATCTCGTCGTCACGGTCTCGACGTGCGGCGACGGGGTGGGCATCGGCGCGTACGTCTACCGCCGCGAGCACGGCCGGTACGTCAACGTCTTCGCCGACGAGCAGCCCCCCGTCTACGCCGAGATCAGCGACGGCGCCCTCAAGGTCACCCACCAGGTCTACGAACCGCAGGACGCGGTGTCGAACCCCTCCGGCGAGGACATCACCACCTACCGGTGGAACGGGAGGCGCTTCGACGAGACCTCCTTCAGCCACCGCGACTACGACAGCGGCACCGAGGACACCTCCCATGGCTGACACGCACGTCCTGTTCGTCGAGGACGACGACGTCATCCGCGAGGCCACGACCCTGGCACTGGAGCGCGACGGCTTCGAGGTCACCGCGGTGCCCGACGGGCTGTCCGGGCTGGACGCGTTCCGTGCCCGCCGGCCCGACCTGGCCCTGCTGGACGTGATGGTGCCGGGGCTGGACGGGGTGAGCCTGTGCCGGCGCATCCGGGACGAGTCCACCGTGCCGGTGATCATGCTGTTGGCGCGGGCCGACGCGATCGACGTGGTGCTCGGCCTGGAGGCGGGCGCGGACGACTACGTGACCAAGCCCTTCGACGGGGCCGTGCTCACCGCCCGGATGCGGGCCGTGCTGCGCCGCTTCCGGCTGGCCGCGGCCGGCGACGAGCCGGCCGGGACCGGGGTGCTGGCCTTCGGCGACCTGGAGGTGGACCCGGAGGGCATGGAGGTGCGGCGCGGCGGCGAGCGGCTGGCGCTGACCCCGACGGAGATGCGGCTGCTGCTGGAGTTCTCGGCGGCGCCCGGCACGGTGCTGTCCCGGGACAGGCTGCTGGAGCGGGTCTGGGACTACGCGTGGGGCGGCGACACGCGCGTGGTGGACGTCCATGTGCAGCGGCTGCGGGCCAAGGTCGGCCAGGACCGGATCGAGACCGTGCGCGGCTTCGGCTACAAGCTGCGGGGCTGAGCCCGGTGACCGCACGCCGGGCCGGCAGGCTCCGCCCGCTGCCGAAGATCGGTCTGCGCTGGAAGGTGTGCGCGGCGATCGCGGTGGTCTCCGCCCTGATCGCGCTCGTCCTGAGCCTGGTGGTGCACAACGCGGCCCGCGCCAGCATGATCGACAATTCCCGCGACGTGCAGAACGAGCGGGTGCAGTTCGCGCAGCGGATCTACGACTCCACGGGCCGGCTCACCATCGACGCCCAGCTGAACGACCCGGCGCTGCCCGCCCCGCTGACCCGGCTGGCGCGCGAGGGCAAGCGGGCCACCTTTGTCGCCGACACCGGCGGGGCGCCGGTGGTGTGGGCGGAGACCCCGCTCGCGGACGGCAAGATCCTGTCGCTGAAGACCACCTTCACCGACCGCTTCTCGGTCCTGGAGGATCTGGACCAGGCGCTGGTCATCGGCTCCACCGCGGTCGTCGTCGGCGGCACCGCGCTGGGTGTCCTCATCGGCGGCCAGCTCTCCCGCCGGCTGCGGAAGGCCGCCGTGGCGGCCGGCCGGGTGGCCGACGGGGAGACCCGGGTCCGGGTGCGGGAGGCCATCGGCGGCCGGGTCCGCGACGAGACGGACGAACTCGCCCGCGCGGTGGACGCCATGGCGGACGCCCTGGCCGGACGTCTGGAGGCCGAGCGCCGGGTCACCGCCGACATCGCCCACGAACTGCGCACCCCCGTGACAGGTCTGGTCACCGCCGCCGAGCTGCTGCCCCCGGGCCGCCCCGCGGAACTGGTCCGGGACCGGGCGCAGGCGCTGCGCACCCTCGTCGAGGACGTCCTGGAGGTCGCCCGGCTCGACGGCGCCGCCGAGCAGGCCGATCTCCAGGACGTCGCCCTCGGTGATTTCGTGCGCCGCCGGGTCGCCGCCGTCGCCCCCTCGGCCACCGTGGACGTGCGCGACGACGCGGTCGTGCGCACCGATCCCCGGCGCCTGGAGCGTGTGTTGGCCAACCTGCTCGGCAACGCCGTACGGCACGGCCGGCCGCCCGTCGAGGTCACCGTGGACGGCCCCTACCTGGAGGTCCGCGACCACGGCCCGGGCTTCCCCGAGGACCTGCTCCGCGACGGCCCCAGCCGCTTCCGCACCGGCAGCAGCGACCGCGGCGGCGGCCACGGCCTCGGTCTGACGATCGCCGCCGGGCAGACCCGCGTCCTCGGCGCCCGCCTCACCTTCCGCAACGCCCTGGGCGGCGGCGCCGTCGCCCGGCTGCTGCTCCCCCGGGACTAGGCCGCGGCCGTGCTCAGCCCTCGATCCGCTCCTGCGTGCCCTCGCCCCACTCCTTGCTGAGGTCCAGCCCGTCGCGCCGCTGGGTGAGGCTGAACCAGTTGCCGGAGTCGTCGCGCATGATCGCCTCCGTGCCGTAGGGGCGCTCCTGGGGTTCCTGGAGGAAGGTGACGCCCTTGCCCTTGAGGTCGCGGTAGGTGGCGTGGATGTCGTCGGTACGGAGCACGCCCGCGCCGAGGACGCCCTTGGCCACCAGCGAGCTGAGCTGCTCGGCGGACTCGGGGTCGAGCGCGGGCGGGCCGGGCACCATGAGGGTGATCTCGACGTCGGGCTGCTCCTTGGGGCCCACGGTCAGCCAGCGCATCGCCCCCATGGTCATGTCCGTGCGCACCTCGAAGCCGAGCTTGTCGCAGTAGAACTCCTTGGCGCGCTCCTGGTCCTGCACCCAGACGGTGACGATGGAAATACCGGTGATCCCAGTGGTCATGACCTGCTCCTGAGGGGGTCGCGTGCTTGCCCCTCCACGCTAGGCGGGGGCCGCCTCACGGCGCTTCTCCGGAATTGCGGAATCCGCCGGCCCAGAACAGCGCGTAGCACCCGGGTATCAGGGCCGCGCCGCGGCCGAGGTGCCGGCGGCGGTACTCGGTCGGGGTGAGCCCGGTCTGCTGCTTGAAGCGGCTGGAGAAGGTGCCGAGGCCGGAGAAGCCCACGAGCGTGCAGATCTCGGTGACGGCCAGGTCCGCCGTGCGCAGCATCTCCTGCGCGCGCTCGATGCGGCGCCGGCTCAGGTACTGCCCGGGGGTCTCCCCGTACACCGCTTTGAAGGAGCGCACGAAGTGGTAGCGGGAGTAACCGGCGTGCGCGGCCACCGCGTCCAGGTCCAGCGGCTGGGCCCAGTCGCGGTCCATCGCGTCCTTGGCCAGCCGCAGCTGCCGCAGGAGCCGGAGGTTCACCGCCATACGACGATGCTCGCACGGGGGTCGGACACGACCCCCGTGCGAGCACGGGTCACTGCGGGTGCCGGGCGAAGCGGCGGGCGGGGGCGGGGCTCAGAAGGCCTCGACCGCCGCCATGACCTCCTGCTCGCCGTCCTTGTCCTCGGGGGCCTTCGCGGCCGGGCCGCCGCGCAGCGGGATCTCCTTGACGAAGAACGCGAGGACGAAGCCGACGACGCTGAGCGCCGCGCCCCACAGGAAGACGGAGTGGGTGCCGCTCGCGACCGCGTGGAGGTACGCGTCCCGTACCGCCTCGGGCAGCTTGGCCAGGCTCTTCGGGTCCATCTGGCCGGACCCGCCGCCGACCGCCGCCCCGGCGTTGCCCAACCGGGCGGTCATGCTGTCCTGCAGCTTGTCCACGAAGATCGAGCCGAAGAGCGCGACACCGAAGGAACCGCCGATGGTGCGGAACAGGGTGGAGGACGAGGAGCCGACGCCGATGTCCTTCATCTCGACGCTGTTCTGCGCGATCAGCATGGTGATCTGCATGAGGAAGCCCATGCCGGCGCCGAGCACGGCCATCCACACACCGGAGACGAAGCGGGAGGTGCCGGTGTCCATGGTCGACAGGAGCAGGAGCCCGGCGGTGATCAGGGCGCCGCCGATGATCGGGAAGATCTTGTACTTGCCGGTCTGCGTGGTGACCCGGCCCGCGATGAGCGAGACCACCATCATCGACAGCAGCATCGGCAGGAGCAGCAGGCCGGAGTTGGTCGCCGAGGCGCCCTGGACGGTCTGCTGGTACAGCGGCAGGAAGGTGAGCGCGCCGAACATCACGAAGCCGACCAGGAAGCCGATCACCGAGATCAGCGAGAAGTTGCGGCTGTGGAAGATGTGCAGCGGCATCACGGGCTCCGCCGCGCGGGTCTCGGCGAACAGGAAGGCGGCGAGCGCGACCACGCCGAGCGCGAGCAGTCCGAAGATCTGGACGGACGCCCAGGGGTACTCCTTGCCGCCCCAGGTGGTCAGCAGGACCAGCGAGGTGATGCTGATGGTGAGCAGGATCGCGCCGAGGTAGTCGATCCGGGCCTGGACCCGCTTCTTCGGCAGGTGCAGCACCGCGGAGATCACGAAGAGCGCGACCACACCGAGCGGCAGGTTGATGTAGAAGCTCCAGCGCCAGCCCCAGTTGTCGGTGATGCTGCCGCCGACCAGCGGGCCGCCGATCATGGCGACCGCCATGACGCCGGCCATCATGCCCTGGTACTTGCCGCGCTCGCGGGGCGGGATCAAGTCACCGATGATCGCCATGACGCCGACGATCAGGCCGCCGGCGCCCAGGCCCTGGATGGCGCGGAAGGCGATCAGCTGGCCCATGTCCTGCGCCATGCCGGAGAGCGCCGAGCCGATCAGGAAGAGCACGATCGACGCCATGAAGATGCCCTTGCGGCCGTACATGTCGCCGAGCTTGCCCCAGATGGGCGTCGACGCGGCCGTCGCGAGGGTGTAAGCGGTGACCACCCACGACAGGTGCTCCAGGCCGCCCAGTTCGCCGACGATGGTGGGCATCGCCGTGCCGACGATCATGTTGTCGAGCATCGCGAGCAGCATCGCGATCATCAGCCCGAACAACACCACGCGCACACTGCGCTGCGGTGCCTCGGCGGTGTCCGCCATTACAAGCTCCCCTACTTGTCACGCATTTGCCGTGAGTTGCTTACCTGCCGCCCGGCTAGTTGCCCCGGGCATCCTGAATGTAAGCCGCTTACTAGCCGGGCGTCAAGTAAGTTAAAGTTCGCCCATGGCCACGCCGCACACGCGCAGAGGTGATACGCGCCGTCGCATCCAGGACGTCGCGCTCGAGCTGTTCGCCCAGCAGGGGTACGAGAAGACGTCGCTGCGCGAGATCGCCGAGCACCTCGACGTCACCAAGGCGGCGCTGTACTACCACTTCAAGACCAAGGAAGACATCCTCATCAGCATCGTGGAGGACCTGACCTCCCCGGTCGACGAGCTGATCGAGTGGGCGGCCGGACAGCCCCGCACCCTGGAGACCAAGCAGGAGGTGCTGCGGCGCTACAGCGAGGCGCTGTGGGTCTCGGGGCCGCTCTTCCGCTTCATCCAGGAGAACCAGGCCACGGTCCGCGACCTCAGCATCGGCGAGGCCTTCAAGTCCAAGCTGTTCGCCGTGCACGCGCTGCTGCGCGACCCCGAGGCGCCGCTGACCGACCAGGTGCGCTCGATCACCGCCGTCTTCGCCATGCACGCGGGCATGTTCACGATGCAGAACATCGAGGGCGACCCCGAGGAGAAGCGCGCAGCCGTCCTCGAGGTCGCCCAGGGGCTCATCGCCGAGACCTACCGGGGTGACCGGGGGCAGGGCGGAGCGGGTGAAGCGGGTGATCCGGAAGAGGGATCACCGGAGGGTCAGACCGAGACGCCCTCGGCCCGCAGGAACGGCAGCGGGCTCACCGACGAGCCGTAGTACGGGGTCGTACGGATCTCGAAGTGCAGGTGCGGGCCGGTGCTGTTGCCGGTGTTGCCGGACAGGGCGATCTGCTCGCCGGTGTTCACATGCTCGCCGACGCGCACCTGGATCTTCGACAGGTGGCCGTACTGCGAGTACGTGTTGTCGGCGTGGCGGATGACGATGTTGTTGCCGTAGGCGCCGCCCCAGCCCGCCGTCACGACGGTGCCGCTGTGCACGGCGTGGACGTCGGTGCCGATGGCGACCGCGAAGTCCTGGCCGGAGTGCTTGTGCGCCCAGTGGGCGCCGTCCTTCATGTAGCCGGCCGAGAGCTGGTAGTGCTTGACCGGGGTCATCCAGGCGGCGGAGAGCGTGTGCTCCTGGTGCGCGGCGTGCTGCACGGTGCGCTGGTGTTCGGCCTTGTTCGCCGCGGCGGCGCGCTGCTGGCCGTCGGCCTGGGCGCGGGTGGCCTCCGCCAGCTTGCCGGCCGCACCCGTCCCCAGCAGCCCCGCGTCCTGGGTCCCGGCTGCCATGGCCGTGCCCGCTGCGCCGAGCGCCAGCGACGCCACGACGCCGGCGGTCACGACGGCGCCGCGGCCGCGGATGACGGAGTTGGAGAAGTTGGGCTTGAGCATGCAATTACCTCGCGGAAATAGCCGGAAAAGTCCTCGCGGTTGTCGGCCGCGAGTCACAGGTAACCCGGTATTCCTGGCGGGGACAAACCCCCGCATGCACTATTCCGCATAGTAGGCAATTCCCCGGATGCGGCGCGGACCCCTGTCCCACCGGGCCGTACTCCTCTAATGACCTTCGTACGTGTCCCAGGTCACGTGGGTCAGGTCACCGCCCGCGGGACCAAAGGAAATGGCCCCCGAGGGACGAAAGACCGCCCCTGGGGACCAAAGTCCTGTGGCCCGCGCCACGCATCGGGAAAAGCCGTCACAGCCTTTCTTCGGCGGAATTCAGCCCGGCAAGGACCACGGCCGTGCGGCCGTCCGCGACCGACCGGAAGCGCGACGGGACCACCGTGGCGTCCAGGGACCAGCGCTGCGCGGAGCGGCTGTCGCGCGGCGCGAGGACGACCCCGGCCCCCTGTTCCGCACCGTCCGGCGCGACGGCCAGCTGCTGGTTCCAGCGCGGTACGAGGTCGCCGGTGAGCGTCAGGTCGTAGCGCACGTCCTCTGCACCGGTGACGAACGAGGCGGTGCACAGCCCCAGTTCGAGCGCCGCGCCCCGATGCGAGTTGAGGCAGTACGAGGGCTCGGCGACGCTGCGCAGCAGCCCGTCCCGCTCGTACGTCCAGAACTGGGTGGCCCCGGAGCCGCACACCGCGGTGCGCGCCGTCGTGCCCAGGGCCGTGCCGCGCCCGGTCAGGTCGACACACAGGTCGCTGCCCTGGTTGCGCAGCCGCCCGCGCAGGCCCCCGCCCGGTACCGGGTCGGCGGTGACGGTGCCGGAGCCGGGCGCCCTGGCGGGCGCCGAGGGCGAGGCGGGGGCGGAGAGGGACGCGGAGGCGGGGAAGGACGCGCCCGGGAAGACGCCTGCCGAGGCCCGGTCGTCGGTGCCGCCGTCCGAGAGGAGCCCGGAGAGACCGGCGACGGCCGACACGAGCAGGACGGCGCCGCCGACCCCCAGCGCCGTCGCCCCGGCCGCTCCCGGCCGCCGGCGCAGCAGCCCGCCGGCCTTCCGGCGCCGGCCGCCGTGCCGGGGCCCCGAGGGGCCGCCCGCGGCGGCCGCGGCATCGTTGTCACGCGCCGCACGGCGCGCGGGGCGGGAGTCGAGATAGGTCCGTGCCTCCCAGACCAGCACCGCCTCGGCGATCAGCGTGCCCAAGCGGTCGCCGGAGTGGTCGAGTTGCTCGGCGGCGTAGCGGCAGTGGTCGCACTTGGCGATGTGGCGCTGCAGATCGGGCACGAGCCCGGCGCCGCCCCGGTGGACGGAGATGTCGAGCAGCCGGCTGAACTGCAGGCAGCTCTCGTACGGGGCCAGGTCGCGGTGGGCCTGGACACAGGCCTCGCGGAAGCGGGTGCGCGCGAGCTCCAGCTGCCCGGCGGCCTTCTCCTGGCCGACGCCGAGCAGGGCGGCCGGCACGGCGACGGTCTCCGCGTCGACCTCGACGTGCCAGAGCAGGCAGCGGGCCGGTTCGGGGAGGCGCTGGAACGCCCGGTGGACCAGCCGGCGGTTGTCCGGGACGGCCAGCCGCGGATCGGTCTGGTCGCCGCGCAGCCGCAGCCCGCGGTGGAGCGAGGCGCGCCGGCGGTCGGTGGCCCATTCCTCCGCGATGCGGTGGACGGTGACCAGGAGCTCCGGGCGCCAGGCGGCCGACGGCCCGGTCAGCCGCAGCGTGTCGACGAAGACCCGGGTGAAGGCCGCCGAGGCGAGGATGCCCGCCGTGTGCCCGGAGACGGCGCACAACTCCGCGTACTCGAAGACCGGCCGCCAATGGCGGGCCAGCAACTCCTCGAAGGGCTGGTGGACGGCTGGTTTTCCCGAGAAGTTTCTGAGCTCCACCGACAGGGCCTCGTCCGGAACGTCGAACAAATGGCCGGGGTGCGGGGAATTCGAGGAGAACGAATCCTTCAACGAGCGTTTCCTTCCGCGTTCGCCGCACCGGGAAAAGTACGAACCATTCCACCGGCGGGCACGCAGCTACGTGGGGGGACGCGGGGCCGGGGCACCGGGAGGTGTGCTCTCTCCCTTCGCCTGGATCAGCTCATCGGGAATGCCTGCGGGAATGACGGCGCGACACCGGCCCACGGAGAAGGAAGACAGAAGGATTCCCGCGCGCGAGCAGGGCTCACCTTTCCATAAATCAGACGAGCACAACAAGGGTGGGTTCATCGGGAACACAAATGAGCAGGCCCCGCCCGTACTTGTGTACGGACGGGGCCGGCCCCGGTGTTCTACGGCGCGCTTACGCGTCCTTGCTCAGGTTCGGGCCCGAGCCGCCACTGCCGGCCGCCTCGACCGGCGGGGCGTCGGCGACGGCCACCTTCTCCTCACCGCGGAAGGTGAACTTGATGTTCTCGCCCTCGCCCTCGGTGCCCACGACCACGATGTGACCGGTGCGCAGCTCACCGAAGAGGATCTTCTCGGAGAGCACGTCCTCGATCTCGCGCTGGATCGTCCGGCGCAGCGGACGGGCACCCAGCACGGGGTCGTAGCCGCGCTTGGCGAGCAGGGACTTGGCCTCGGGGCTGAGCTCGATGCCCATGTCCTTGTCCCTGAGGCGCTCGTCCACCCGGGCGATCATGAGGTCGACGATCTGGATGATGTCTTCCTCGCTGAGCTGGTGGAAGACCACGATGTCGTCGACACGGTTCAGGAACTCGGGGCGGAAGTGCTGCTTGAGCTCCTCGCCGACCTTGGCCTTCATCCGCTCGTACCCGGTCTTGACGTCACCCGCGGCCGCGAAGCCGAGGTTGAAGCCCTTGGAGATGTCCCGGGTGCCGAGGTTGGTGGTCATGATGATGACCGTGTTCTTGAAGTCCACGACCCGGCCCTGGGAGTCGGTCAGCCGACCGTCCTCCAGGATCTGCAGCAGGCTGTTGAAGATGTCCGGGTGGGCCTTCTCGACCTCGTCGAAGAGGACGACGGAGAACGGCTTGCGGCGCACCTTCTCGGTGAGCTGGCCGCCCTCCTCGTAGCCGACGTATCCGGGCGGGGAGCCGAACAGCCGCGAGACGGTGTGCTTCTCGCTGAACTCGGACATGTCGAGCTGGATCAGCGCGTCCTCGTCGCCGAAGAGGAACTCGGCGAGCGTCTTGGAGAGCTCGGTCTTACCGACACCGGACGGGCCGGCGAAGATGAACGAGCCACCGGGGCGCTTGGGGTCCTTCAGACCGGCCCGCGTGCGGCGGATCGCCTGCGAGAGGGCCTTGATCGCGTCCTTCTGGCCGATGACGCGCTTGTGCAGCTCGTCCTCCATGCGCAGCAGACGCGAGGACTCCTCCTCGGTGAGCTTGAAGACCGGGATGCCCGTGGCCGTGGCCAGGACCTCGGCGATCAGCTCCTCGTCGACCTCGGCGACGACGTCCATGTCGCCGGCCTTCCACTCCTTCTCGCGCTTGGTCTTGCCGGCAAGGAGCTGCTTCTCCTTGTCGCGCAGCGAGGCCGCCTTCTCGAAGTCCTGCGAGTCGATCGCGGACTCCTTCTCCCGGCGCACGTCGGCGATCTTCTCGTCGAACTCGCGCAGGTCCGGCGGAGCGGTCATCCGGCGGATGCGCATCCGGGAACCGGCCTCGTCGATCAGGTCGATCGCCTTGTCCGGCAGGAAGCGGTCCGAGATGTAGCGGTCGGCGAGGGTCGCCGCGGCCACCAGGGCGGCGTCCGTGATGGACACGCGGTGGTGGGCCTCGTAGCGGTCCCGCAGGCCCTTGAGGATCTCGATGGTGTGCGGCAGCGACGGCTCCGCGACCTGGATGGGCTGGAAGCGGCGCTCCAGGGCCGCGTCCTTCTCCAGGTGCTTGCGGTACTCGTCGAGCGTGGTCGCGCCGATGGTCTGCAGCTCACCGCGGGCGAGCATCGGCTTGAGGATCGAGGCGGCGTCGATCGCGCCCTCGGCGGCACCCGCACCCACCAGGGTGTGGAGCTCGTCGATGAACAGGATGATGTCGCCGCGGGTCCGGATCTCCTTGAGCACCTTCTTCAGGCGCTCCTCGAAGTCACCGCGGTAGCGGGAGCCGGCGACCAGGGCGCCGAGGTCCAGCGTGTAGAGCTGCTTGTCCTTCAGCGTCTCGGGGACCTCGCCCTTGACGATGGCCTGGGCCAGGCCCTCGACGACGGCGGTCTTGCCGACGCCGGGCTCGCCGATGAGGACGGGGTTGTTCTTGGTGCGGCGCGACAGCACCTGCATCACGCGCTCGATCTCCTTCTCGCGCCCGATCACCGGGTCGAGCTTGGTCTCACGAGCGGCCTGGGTGAGGTTGCGGCCGAACTGGTCCAGGACGAGCGAGGTCGAGGGGGTGCCCTCGGCGGGGCCGCCGGCGGTGGCGGCCTCCTTGCCCTGGTAGCCGGAGAGCAGCTGGATGACCTGCTGCCGCACCCGGTTCAGATCGGCGCCCAGCTTCACGAGGACCTGGGCGGCGACGCCCTCGCCCTCGCGGATCAGGCCGAGCAGGATGTGCTCGGTGCCGATGTAGTTGTGGCCGAGCTGGAGGGCCTCACGGAGCGACAGCTCCAGGACCTTCTTGGCCCGGGGGGTGAAGGGGATGTGACCGGACGGGGCCTGCTGGCCCTGACCGATGATCTCCTCGACCTGCTGGCGGACCGCCTCGAGCGAAATCCCGAGGCTCTCCAGGGCCTTAGCGGCGACACCCTCACCCTCGTGGATAAGGCCCAGGAGGATGTGCTCGGTGCCGATGTAGTTGTGGTTGAGCATCCGGGCTTCTTCCTGAGCCAGGACGACAACCCGCCGCGCGCGGTCGGTGAACCTCTCGAACATCGTTAATCGCTCCTCAGAGCGGTCGGGCAGTTAGGGGCGTGTCCCCTCCCTGTCCTTCCGCATGCTAGTCCCGCACAGCGGGGCAGCTCACTTCAACCGTCGACACCTCGCGAGGTCGTTTACCCCCCGCGCCGTCGACAACAGCCACAACTTGATGGTGCGAGACGATGTTCCCGCAGGCCAGGCGGATAGCCCTTTGTCCAGTACGCCGAGGGCGAACGCCCCGCCTGTCCGACACGACCGTCGTCCCTTCCCACTAGGTATTTTCTTACCCGCTCCCACCGACAGTCCATGCGAGGAGCGCGCCCGCTGTCTGCTACAGGCGAACAGGCTTGCGTCCCGGGAATTCACGGACAGTGACGGATACCGGCACCCGGGTACTCCTGGTGACGGCCCTCGTAACCGTGGCCGGGTCCGCGGCGTTGCGCACGTCATGCGGGGCATGCAGGGCCTACGAGGCACGGACACGGCGGACACGCCGGGCACCACGGGCATGGACGCCCTCGACGTGCCCGCGGCCGCCGGCTACGAGGTGCTGGACCGCTTCCCGGCCCCGCGGACCGGGCCCGTGGCCCTGGCGGGGCCGCGCATGCGGTTCTGCGTGGCCGCGGGCGGCGCCGCGGAAATCCCCGGGCTGCTGGACTGGCTGGAGTGGACCGGCGTCCCGCTGGACCTGGTGCCGCTCCAGGGATACGACGCGCCCGCGCGGCCAGGAGCGGCCGCCGCCCCGCGGAACGACGGCGCGCCCGTGTGGCTGCGTCCGCCCACCAGGGGCGGGCACAGCCACACGGGCGCGCCGCACTTGCCCGCCATGACGGTCGCGGGCTGCCCGGCCGACGGGGGACCCGTCGGCCTGGTGGCCCTGGTGTCCGCGCTGGCGAACGCCTGCCACCGGGTCCGGCTGCGCACCGGCCGGACCGGTCAGCCGTGCTCCTTCTCGTACGCCTCGCGGATCTGCGCCGGGACGCGGCCGCGGTCGTTGACCTCGTAGCCCGCCTCCTTGGCCCAGGCGCGGATCTTCGCGGTGTCCTGGCTCGCCGAGCCGCCGCGGGAGGCGGCCTTCACGGTGCGGCCGCGGCCCGCACGGCCACCGGTGCGCCGGCCGCCGTCCACGTAGGGGCCCAGCAGGCCGCGGAGCTTGTCGGCGTTGTCGGTGGTGAGGTCGATCTCGTAAGTCACTCCATCGAGTGCGAACGTCACGGTCTCATCCGCCTCGCCGCCGTCGAGGTCGTCAACAAGAAGGACCTGAACCTTCTGTGCCACCGGCTTCCCTTTCATCGAATACGGATAACCGGTAAAAGCAAACCGCCTTTTCCCGGAAAACTCAAACCCCTTGCCCGAACTGCTCCGGCCCATCACCCCGCACACGGTCTTCCGCCGGGGAACGTATCGGACATACTGTTGTCCCGGAGGCAGCCGCGGAGCGGCGTCAGAGATGCAACAGCATCCGGCTGTTGCCCAAGGTGTTCGGTTTCACTCGTTCGAGGTCGAGGAACTCGGCCACACCCTCGTCCTTTGACCGCAGCAGCTCCCCGAAGACATCGCCGTCGACCGGCGTCTCACCGATCTGCACGAAGCCGTGCTTCACGAAGAAGTCCACTTCGAAGGTGAGGCAGAAAATTCGCCGCACTCCCAGCCAACGCGCGGTCTGCAGCAGCTTCTCCAGTACGAGATGCCCGATGCCGTTGCCGTGGTGGACCGGGTCGACCGCCAGAGTGCGCACCTCGGCGAGGTCCTCCCACATGACGTGGAGCGCCCCGCAGGCCACGACCTCGGCGTCCTGGTCGCGTTCGGCGACCCAGAACTCCTGGATGTCCTCGTAAAGCGTGACGGTCGGCTTGTCCAGCAGGATGCGCTCCCGGACATAGGCGTCGAGCAGTCGCCGGACGGCCGGCACATCACCCGTGCGCGCCCGGCGGATGGTGACGTCATTTGAAGCGACGGGCATGTGCGGACGCTATCGTCCGCCCGATCCCGGTGTCCCGCCGGGGTCGGCGTGTTCTGCGGGTTGAGCGGGTTGAGCCGGTTCAGCGGATTGGACGACGCGCATTGCGTCGCGGAGCGCTTCTCGCTGTTCCGCCGACATCATCCCGAAGAAGGCGACAAGGGCGGCCGCCGGGTTGTCACTCGCGGCCCACGCCTCGTGCATCAGCGCGGCGGAGTAAGCGGCACGCGTGGAAACCGCCTCATAGCGATAGGCGCGCCCTTCGGCTTCCCGGCGCAGCCATCCCTTCTGATGGAGGTTGTCCATTACGGTCATGACCGTGGTGTACGCGATGGAGCGTTCCCGACGCAGATCTTCGAGCACTTCGCGTACCGTCACCGGGCGGTTCCAGCGCCACACCCGTGTCATGACGGCGTCTTCGAGGTCTCCCAGAGGACGGGGCACACCCGAATACTAGTGGCAATCGGGCGGAATGCCCCGGAACGCCGGAGAACCCCGGGGATCAGACCCGGGGTTCGGCGCCGCCCGGCCGGGGGGCCGGAGCGGCGGCAGCGGTGGCGTTGACGGAGAGCGCGGCGTCCACCACCGCGTCCTCCTTGGCCTTGTTGGCCCCGCCCTGGCTCTTGATCAGCGTCCTGATGAGGAAGGTGAACGCGATGGCCATCACGGCGGGGGGCACGAGCGCGGAGACGTAGTCCATGCGACCAGAGTAGCCACGCCCCCGCGCGGCCCCGGCGCCCGGTATGCCCGGGCGGCCCGGTCGGCCCCGAGGAACCGGGTCAGCCCGTGGCGAGCTGTTCCGGCGGCCGGGGCGGGGTGCGCCGGCGCGGCGGGAAGATCTCCGCCGGGGTGGGCACCTTGCGCTTGGGCTCGTCGTGCTCGGGGCCGCCGGGATCGGCCGGCGGCGTTCTCGGGTCCGGCCGCGGCGCCGGCTTCGGTTCCCGGCCCCCGCCGCGTTCCGCGGGGTCGTCGGCGGCGGTCCGGCCGCCGGGCAGGGCACGCAGCCTGGTGCGCCCGGGGCGCGCCGTGACGGGCGGCGCGGCGGGCGCCGGGATGCGGGCCGCGAGCCGGGCGCGGACATCCAGCTCCGCGAGGTGCTCGCAGCGGCGCAGTACGCCGTACCGGCGGTGCGTCTCGGCCGCGGAGGACGGATGGGTGCGCAGCATGCGCAGCGCCGTGAGGTCGTCCGGCACGGGGACGTAGCCCGTGTCGAGCGCACCGGTCAGCCGCTCGAGGTAGCCGGCCGCGCTGCCGGGCAGCGCCGCCCGGTAGCGGGCGAGCTCCGCGAGCAGGAAGGTGCGCAGCCGCCCGGCCTCCCGGGCCGCCTCGTCCACGTCCTCGACAAGACGCAGATAGTCCCGCACATCGTCGGGCGTGGGGGTCGTGGTGCTGGACTGGAGGGCCGCTGAGAGGGCGCGCCGGAGCACGCGCAGTTCATCCGCGCTGAACGCCATTCCGCCTCGGGACCCGTGTGGCGTGGGCATGCACTGACTTTACGTACTAAGCGGACAAAATACGCGTAACCAGATATGCCCGGGCGTGCCGTGCCGACGGCCCGCCGGCCGCCCGTCAGGGCGCCTGGACGTTGCGCTCGTAGACCAGGCGGAGCCCGATGAGCGTCAGCCACGGCTCGTGGACGTCGATGGCCGCCGACTCGCCCAGCACCAGGGGCGCCAGGCCGCCGGTGGCGATGACGGTGACGTCGTCCGGGTCGTCCGCCAGCTCCCGTGCCATCCGCTCGGTCACGCCGTCCACCTGGCCCGCGAAGCCGTACAGGATGCCGGACTGCATCGCCTCGATGGTGTTCTTGCCGATGACGCTGCGCGGCCGGGTCAGCTCGACCTTGCGCAGCTGCGCGCCCCGCGCCCCGAGCGCGTCCACCGAGATCTCGATGCCGGGGGCGATGGCACCGCCCGCGTACTCGCCGCGCGCGGTGACCGCGTCGAACGTGGTGGCCGTGCCGAAGTCCACGACGATGCACGGGCCGCCGTACAGGTGCACGGCGGCCAGCGAGTTGATGATCCGGTCGGAGCCGACCTCCTTCGGGTTGTCGGCGAGCACCGGGACCCCGGTCTTCACCCCGGGCTCCACGAGGACCGCGGGGACGTCCCCGTAGTAGCGGCGGGTCACCTCGCGCAGCTCGTGCAGCACGGAGGGCACCGTCGAGCAGATCGCGATGCCGTGGATGCCGTCGCCGAGCTCCTCGCCGAGCAGCGGGTGCATGCCCATCAGGCCCTGCATCAGGACCGCCAGCTCGTCCGCCGTGCGGCGCGGGTCGGTGGAGACCCGCCAGTGCTCGACGATGTCGTCCCCGTCGAACAGGCCCAGCACGGTGTGGGTGTTGCCGACGTCGATGGTGAGAAGCATCAGTCCCACTCCGGCCCTTCGCCCTCGGCGCGCAGGTCGAGGCCGATGTCGAGGATCGGCGAGGAGTGGGTCAGGGCGCCCACCGCCAGGTAGTCCACGCCGGTCTCGGCGTAGGCCCGGGCGGTCTCCAGGGTGATCCGGCCCGAGGACTCCAGCGCGGCGCGGCCGGCGACCAGCGCGACGGCCTCCTCGGTCTCGGCGGGGGTGAAGTTGTCCAGCAGGATCAGGTCCGCGCCCGCCTCCAGGACCTCGCGGACCTGGTGCAGGGTGTCGGCCTCGACCTCGATGGCCAGGTCCGGGAACGCGTCCCGCACGGCCTCGAAGGCGGCCGCGACGCCGCCCGCGGCGACCACGTGGTTGTCCTTGACCAGGGCCGCGTCCGACAGCGACATGCGGTGGTTGACGCCGCCGCCGCAGCGCACCGCGTACTTCTCCAGCGCGCGCAGGCCCGGGGTGGTCTTGCGGGTGTCGCGCACCCGGGCGTTCGTGCCCTCCAGCAGGTCCGCCCAGCGGCGGGTCGTGGTGGCGATGCCCGACAGCCGGCACAGCAGGTTGAGCGCGCTGCGCTCCGCGGTCAGCAGGTCCCTCGTCCGGCTGCGGACGGAGAGCAGCACCTCGCCGGCCTCGACCCGGTCGCCGTCCTCGACGTGCCGTTCCACCTCGAACTCGTCGTCGCACACCACGGACAGGATCGCCTCGGCGACCCGCAGCCCGGCCACCACGCCCGCCTCACGGGCGGTGAAGTCGCCGGTGGCGAAGGCGTCCTCGGGGATCGTGGCGACGGTGGTGACGTCCACCCCGCCGTCCAGGTCCTCCTCGATCGCCATGTGCGCGATGTCCTCGACCAGCACCGGGTCCAGGCCGGACTCCGCCAGCAGCTGGGCCAGGCCCGGGTCGAGGCCGCACTCGTGGGGGTCGTACCCGTGCTCGTCGCCGGCGCCGCAGCCGCAGCCGTCACCGCAGCCACCGCCCCCGCCGCCGCTCGGGCCGCCGATCTGCAGGAGGGGTTGCTCGGGCGTGCTCATCGCTGCTGCTCCGTTCCAGGGCGGGTCGGGTGGGCTCCCCCGGGCCGGGGGCCGGGGGCGAAGTCCGCTGTGTCGGTGGTGCGGATGGTGAGAGTAGCGGGTGTGGCGGGCACCGCCCCGCCCGGCCGGAGGCCGCGGGGGGCGGGCGGGTCGAGGGTGGCGACGATGTGCCGCCGCCAGGCGGCGTCGTCCCGCTCCGGCCGGTCCTCGCGCCAGTGGCAGCCGCGGGTCTCCTCACGGCGCCGGGCGGCCTCCACGAGCACCCGGGAGACCAGGCAGAGGTTGGACGCCTCCCAGGTCTCCACGCAGGGCTCCGCGGTCTTGCCGTCGCGCTCCAGCAGCTCGGCGGCGTCGGCGTACATCCGGTGCAGGGCCCCCGCCGCCTCCTCCAGGCTGGCCGCGCTGCGCAGCACGCCGGCGCCGCGCGTCATGATCCGCTGGATCGCGTACCGCGCCTCGGAGGGCAGCAGCGGGAAGCGGCTGGGGGCCGGGATCACCGGGGCGCCGGGGTCCGCGGGGTGGGCGGCGATGTCGGCGGCGATCCGCTCGGCGAAGACCAGCCCTTCGAGGAGGGAGTTGGACGCCAGCCGGTTGGCGCCGTGCACACCGGTGCAGGCGACCTCGCCGCAGGCGTACAGGCCCGGCACGGTCGTCCGGCCGTGCAGGTCGGTGCGGACGCCGCCGGAGGCGTAGTGCGCGGCCGGGGCGACCGGGATCGGCTCGGTCACCGGGTCGATGCCGTGGGCGCGGCAGGCGGCCAGGATCGTGGGAAAGCGCTTGGTCCACATCTCGGCCCCGAAATGGCGGCCGTCCAGGAACATGTGGTCGGCGCCGGTCTCCTGCATCCTGCGCGTGATGCCCTTGGCGACGATGTCCCGCGGGGCCAGCTCGGCCAGCTCGTGCTGCCCCAGCATGAAGCGCACGCCGTCGGCGTCCACGAGGTGGGCGCCCTCGCCGCGCACCGCCTCGGAGACCAGCGGCTGCTGGCCCTCCGCGTCGCGGCCGAGGAAGAGCACCGTCGGATGGAACTGGACGAACTCCAGGTCCGACACCTCCGCCCCGGCGCGCAGCGCCAGCGCCACGCCGTCACCGGTCGACACCGCGGGATTGGTCGTCGCGGAGAACACCTGGCCCATGCCGCCGGTGGCCAGCACCACGGCCCGGGCCCGGACCGAGCCGACCCCGTCGCGCTGCCCCGCGCCCATGACGTGCAGGCTCACGCCCGCGGTGTTGCCGTCGGCATCGGTGAGCAGATCCAGGACCAGGGCGTTCTCGATGAACTCGATCCTGGCTTCGCGTACGGCCTCGATCAGGGCCCGCGAGATCTCCGCGCCCGTCGCGTCGCCGCCCGCGTGCGCGATGCGGCGGCGGTGGTGGCCGCCCTCGCGGGTCAGCAGGACCTCGCCGGTGGTCTCGCTGGTGTCGAAGTGCGCGCCCGTCGCCATCAGCCGGCGCACCGCGTCGGGGCCCTCGGTGACCAGGACGCGGACCGCCTCCTCGTCGCACAACCCGGCGCCCGCCACCAGCGTGTCGTCCAGGTGCTGCGCCGGGGTGTCGCCCTCGCCGAGGGCCGCGGCGATGCCGCCCTGGGCCCAGCGGGTGGAGCCGTCGTCCAGGTGGGCCTTGGTCACGACGGTGACCCTGGCCCCCTGCGCGGCGCAGCGCAGCGCGACCGTCAGCCCGGCGACGCCGGAGCCGACCACCACCACGTCGGCCTCGTGCGCCCAGCCGGGCGCGGGGGCGAGCAGCCGTATGCCGGTGGTGCTCACAGGGCGCCTCCGAAGTCGAGTGGCAGGTTGTCGATCAGGCGCGTCGCGCCGACCCGGGCGGCGACGGCGAGCACCGCCGGTCCGGTGTGGTCCCCGGCCGCCTCGGAGAAGTCGCGGGGGTCGGCGAGGGCCAGGTAGTCCACGCTCAAGCCCTGTTCGCCGTCCAGGACCGCCCGGGCGGCGGCCCGTACGGCCTCCGGCCCCCGCCCGGCCGCGTCACGGCCGGCGAACAGGGCCCGGGACAGCACCAGGGCGGTGCGGCGCTCCCCTTCCGAGAGGTAGCGGTTGCGGCTGGACAGGGCCAGGCCGTCAGGCTCGCGCACGGTGGGGGCGCCGGCGATCTCGACGGGGAAGTTCAGGTCGGTGGCCATGCGCCGGATCAGGGCGAGCTGCTGGGCGTCCTTCTGACCGTAGAACGCGATGTCGGGCCGGGTCAGATGGAGCAGCTTGGCGACGACGGTGAGCATCCCGTCGAAGTGGCCGGGACGGGAGGCGCCCTCGTAGCGCTCGCCCATCGGCCCGGCGCTGATCCGCACCTGGGGCTGCCCGCCGGGGTACACCTCGTCCGCCGAGGGGGCGAACACCACGTCCGCGCCCGCCTGTTCGGCGACCTTCAGGTCGGCGTCGAGGGTGCGCGGGTAGCGGTCGAAGTCCTCGTTCGGGCCGAACTGGAGCGGGTTGACGAAGACGGTGACGACCACGGTGCCGTCGCCGACCCGTTCGCGGGCGGTGCGGACCAGGGTCGCGTGGCCCTCGTGCAGGGCGCCCATCGTCATCACCACGCCCGTGGCGCCGGACCGGCCTTCGACGGCCGCCCTCAGCTCGTGCGCGGTGTGGACCAGTTCCGTCATCGCTCTCCCCGATCCCCGCCGCCGGCCGCACCGGGCCCGCCGGTTCCGTCCGTTCCGCCGGTGCCGCCGGTTCCGTCGGCGAGGACGCCGAGCAGCGCCTCCGCGAACTCCGCCTTCAGCAGGCCGCCGGCCAGCGCCCGGTCCGCGGTGGCGCGGGCCATCGCGAGGTAGGACGCCGCCATCTCCGGCGCGTGGGCGCGCAGTTCGGCCAGATGGGCGGCGACCGTACCGGCGTCGCCGCGGGCCACGGGACCGGTCAGCGCGGCGTCGCCGGAGCGCAGGGCGTTGTCGAGGGCGGCGCCGAGCAGCGGGCCGAGCATCCGGCCGGGCTCGGCGACGCCGGAGGCGCGCAGCAGTTCCATGGACTGCGCGACCAGGGTGACCAGGTGGTTGGCGCCGATGGCCAGGCCCGCGTGGTAGAGCGGCCGGGCCGACTCCTCGATCCACTCGGGCTCGCCGCCCATCTCGATGACCAGTGCCTCGGCGGCCATCCGCAGCTCCTGCGGGGCCGTGACGCCGAAGGAGCACCCCGCCAGCCGCTGCACGTCGACGGAGGTGCCGGTGAACGTCATCGCCGGGTGCAGCGCGAGCGGCAGCGCGCCCGCGCGCAGGGCGGGGGCCAGGACGCCCGTGCCGTACCGGCCGGAGGTGTGCACCAGCAGCTGGCCCGGCCGGACCGCCCCGGTCCCGGCGAGCCCCGTCACCAGGTCCGGCAGCGCGTCGTCGGGCACGGTCAGCAGCACCAGGTCGGCACGGGCCAGCACCTCGGCGGGCTCCACCAGCGGCACGTCGGGCAGCAGGGCGGCGGCCCGGCGGCGCGAGGCGTCGGAGACACCGGACGCGGCGACGGGGCGGTGCCCCGCCATCCGCAGCGCGGCCGCGAGCGCGGGACCGACCCGTCCCGCGCCGACGACGCCGACCGTGAGCCGCGCGGGGCGGGCCTCCACGTCGGGGGGCAGGGGCCCCGGGGAGTGCGATGCGTTCACGCTGGCTTGCCTTCCGTTCCAGTCCTCGCGGGGGTACCGGACGTTCTCGTCAATGCTACGCGAATGTTCCCCGGCTCCCTCCGGCACGGCAGGATCGGGGCATGACCTCTGTGGACGACGAGAAGGCGCGGCGGATCGCCGCCGTCAACGCCAGCGACCGGGTGCTGTCGCACGGCAAGTACCCCACGATGCGGGAGCGGCTGACCCGGCTGGCGGCCCGGGACGGGCTGGACGCACCCACCGACATGTACGGCGACGGTGTCGTGGCCGAGGTGGAGCAGCGGGTGGCCCGGCTGCTCGGCACCGAGGAGGCGGTCTGGTTCCCGACCGGCACCATGGCCCAGCAGGTCGCGCTGCGCTGCTGGGCGGGCCGCACCGGCAACCCCGCCGTCGCTCTGCACCCGCTCGCCCACCCCGAACGGCACGAACGCGGGGCGCTGTCGGCGCTCAGCGGACTGCGGACCGTGCACCCGACCACCGCGCGGCGGCTGCCGGACGCCCAGGAGATACGCGAGCTGGACGAACCCTTCGGCACGCTCATGCTGGAACTGCCGCTGCGCGACGCCGGTTTCGTCCTGCCCTCCTGGGAGGACCTGACGGCGGTCGTGGAGGCCGCGCGCGAGCGCGACGCGGTCGTCCACTTCGACGGGGCCCGGCTGTGGGAGTGCCCGCCGCACTTCGGGAAGCCGCTGGAGGAGATCGCGGGCCTGGCCGACAGCGTCTACGTCTCGTTCTACAAGTCGCTCGGCGGTGTCGCGGGCGCCGCCCTGGCCGCCCCGTCCGACCTGGCCGCCGAGTTCCGCGCCTGGCGCCACCGCTACGGCGGCCTGCTCTTCCAGCAGTGGCCCACCGTCCTGGCCGCGCTGGACGGCCTGGACCGCGAACTGCCCCGGCTGCCGGAGTACGTGGCCCATGCCAAGACCGTCGCGGCGGCCCTGCGGCGGAGCCTGGCGCAGGCCGGCTGGTCGCAGGTGCACCCGGACGTGCCGCACACCCACCAGTTCCAGGTCTGGCTCGCGGAGGCGCCCGAGGTGCTCAACGAGGCGGGCGTGCGGCAGGCGGAGCAGACCCGCACCGCGCTCTTCGGCCGCTGGTCGGCCGGCGAGGCGCCGGGGACGGCCATGACCGAGGTGACGGTCGCCGCCTCCGCCCTGGAGTGGGACGCGGAGGACGTCGCCGGGGCCGTGGACGACTTCCTCGGCTTCGTGCGCGAGGTCCGCAAGGACTCCTAGGGGCCTGTTTCGACCCGGAGGGCAGATCCCGCGGCTCCCCCAGGTGCGGTGTGCCGCAAGGCGCCGCTGCTCGGACGATGCGGCAGCTCCCCCGGCGGAAGGCCGGGGAGTGCCCGCCTGGGGGCGCCTCCCAACGGTCGTCGGCGCGGCCGGACCGCTCGGACGATGCGGGCGACTCCCCCGCGCCGAAGGCGGGCTCGGCGCCGCCGAGCAGCAGGTACAGGACGGCCATCCGGATGCTGACGCCGTTCCTGACCTGCTCGACGGCGTGCTCCGGCAGGGCGGCCGTCCGGAGGCCGTAGCGGCCGTAGCGGCGCGCGTACTCGCGCCCGGTCGGGAAGAAGGCGGCGTTCATGCGCTCGCGCTGGACGCGCGGCATCATGACGTCGGTCTTGGAGAGCACCGCGTCCAGGTCGTACGAGACCTCGCAGGGCCAGTTCTCGACGCCGATCGGCAGCAGCGTGGGCGGCGCCACCAGGGTGACCCTGGAGCGCGCCAGGCGGCCTAGCGGGCCGCCGCCGCGGCGACCCGCTCCACAACGGGCCGCCAGTGGTCGAGGCCCGGCGCCCGCAGGCCGACGATCTTGCCGGCGTCGTCGGCGCGGCGCAGGGCGACCGCCGCCTCGAAGTCGGGGGCGGCCTCGAAGGCGGCGGCCTCCCCCGGCGTCATCGGGCCGCCTTGGCAGCCCAGGGTGCGGGCGCTCTCCGGGGAGAGGGCGAGGGTGGTGTCGGTGGCCGCCAGGTAGCGCTTGGCCGGGATGTGGAGGGCGACCAGGCGGGCCACCCGCTCGCCGAGGAGGCCGGCGACGGCCGCGGCGGCGTGCTCGCCGTGGCCGGCCTCGTCCCCGGGGTACAGGTAGTGCCCGATGTCGTGGACGAGCCCGGCGACCTGGAGTTCCTCGTCGCCGGGGTGCCGCTCGGCGAGGACGGCGGCGACCTGGAGGCCGTGGTCGAGGATGTCCACCGGGTCGCCGGAGCGGTCCGGGGTGTCCCAGGCGTCCTCGCAGTCGGCCAGCAGTGCCATGAGCCCGTCCACGGAGGACGGCGTGTGATCCCGGTTCATGGCGCTCACGCTGCCCCAGCCGTCCGTCCGGCGGGTGTACGCGGGACGTCCGCCCGGTATCGCCCGATCCGCCGCAAGCCGGTCGGCCGGGCGGCTACCCGGCGCCGCCGCCGGCCTTGACGAGGCCGGTCTCGTAGGCGAGGACGACGGCCTGTACGCGGTCGCGCAGGCCGAGTTTGGTGAGGATGCGGCCGACGTGGGTCTTGACGGTCGCCTCGCTCAGCACCAGTTTCGCGGCGATCTCCCCGTTGGACAGGCCCTGGGCGACCAGCAGCAGCACCTCGCGCTCGCGGTCGGTCAGCCGGTCCAGCTCCTTGTGGGTCGGCTGCGACACGCTCGGCAGCAGGGGCGTGAAGCGGTCCAGCAGGCGGCGGGTGGTGCTGGGCGCGACGACCGCGTCACCGCTGTGGACCGCGCGGATGGCGGCCAGCAGTTCGTCCGGCGGGACGTCCTTGAGCATGAAGCCGCTGGCGCCCGCCTTGAGCGCGGAGAAGGCGTACTCGTCGAGGTCGAAGGTGGTCAGGATCAGCACACGGGGCCCGTCGCCGGGCTCCCGGCCGCGGGTCGCGGTGCCGTCGGCGCCGCCGCAGATCAGCCGGGTCGCCTCCACCCCGTCGAGCTTGGGCATGCGGACGTCCATCAGCACGACGTCCACCGCGGTGGAGCGCAGCGTCTCCACCGCCTCCGCGCCGTCGCCCGCCTCGGCGACGACCTCCATGTCGGGCTGGGCCTGCAGCACCATGCGGAAGCCGGTGCGCAGCAGCACCTGGTCGTCGACGAGCATCACGCGGATCGCCATGGGTAGCGCTGCCTCTTTCCCTGGGTCGGGTTGTCTCGGGTTGTCGGGTCCTGCTGTCCTGTGCCGGCCGATCCGGCGCGCCGCCGCTACCGCGCGGCCTTCACGGGCAGCACCGCGCTGATCCGGAAGCCGCCGCCTGGCCGCGGGCCGGCGTCGAGGGTGCCGGCGACCATGCCGACCCGTTCGCGCATGCCGATCAGGCCCTGGCCCTGCCCGTCCTCGCCGCCCGACTCGTACAGCTCCTGCTGCGCGCCGCGCCCGTCGTCCTCGATCAGCAGGGCCAGTTCGCTGTCGCGGAAGGTGAGCCGCACATTGGCCCGGACGTCCGGGCCGCCGTGCTTGCGGGTGTTGGTCAGGGCCTCCTGGACGATCCGGTACGCGGTCAGCTCCACGCCGCTGGCCAGCGGGCGCGAGTCGCCCTCGACCTCGAAGACCACGGGCAGTCCGGCGCCGCGCACCTGCTCCACGAGGTCGCCGAGCTGGTCGACCCCGGGCTGCGGGACGTACTCGCCGCCGGCGGCGTCCCCGGTGCGCAGCAGGCCCAGCAGCCGGCGCATCTCGGTGAGCGCCTGGCGGCCGGTGCTGGAGATGGTCTCCAGTGCCTGCTTGGCCTGCTCGGGCGAGGCGTCCAGCACATAGGCCGCGCCGTCGGCCTGGACCACCATGACCGACACATTGTGCGCGACGACGTCGTGCAGCTCTCGGGCGATGCGGGCGCGTTCGGCCGCGACCGCGGCCTTCGACTGGGCCTCGCGTTCGCGCTGGAGGCGGGCGGCCCGCTCCTCCAGCTCCGCGTAGTAGGCGCGCCGGGTGCGCAGGCTGTCGCCGATGACCCAGGCCAGCGCGAAGGGGATGGCCACGAAGACCGCCCCGACGACCTGCGCCCAGCCGCTCTGGCGGTCGTCGGGCCAGCGCACCGACGCGATGGGCGAGGCCAGGAGGCCGCCGATCAGTGCCAGCCGGGACGCCCAGAGCGCGCTGTTGGCGGCGACGGTGTAGATGATCACGAGCATGGCGAAGTCGCCCGGGTTCACCCGGACATCGGCCACCAGTTGCGCGACGCCGACCACGATCGTCAGCAGCAGCATCCGCTCCGGCGCCCGGCGGCGCAGGGCGACCACCAGGGACAGCGCCAGCGACAGCGGGATGGCCGCGGCCCGCGTGTCCGGTTCGAGGTCCCCCGCCGCCATCCACAGGCTCGACAACCCGAGCAGGGCGACGGCCCAGAAGGTGTCGACCCATGTCGGGTGCCGGCGGAGGAAGTCGTAGAGACGCTGCACGTAACCCAGCGTAGGCACGCCGCACGTGTGCGGGAGTCAACCGGCAGAGCGATCCCGGGTACTCCGCAGGTTGGACGTGGGGCCGTCGCGGAGGAGGAATCGGGCGCGGGGTGCGGGACCGGTCAGCCGGCGCGGCGGTGGCTGCGCGTGCCGTTGCGGGACCGCTTCTCGATGTACATGCGCTGGTCGGCGGAGTGCAGCACCTCGTCGGCGGTCATCCCGCAGCCCGCCCAGCCGATGCCGAAGCTCGCCCCGACCCGGACCGCGCGGCCCTCGAAGCGGATCGGGGGGATGATCGCGTTCCGCAGCCGCACGGCGAGGTCCTCGGCGTCCTCGCGGCCCAGGCCGTCGGCGAGGACGACGAACTCGTCGCCGCCGAGCCTGGCAACGGTGTCACCGTCGCGCACGGCGCTGGTGAGCCGGCGGGCGACCTCGATGAGGACGGCGTCGCCGGTGTGGTGGCCGAAGCGGTCGTTGATCGACTTGAAGCCGTCGAGGTCGCAGAAGAGCACCGCGAGGCCCTTGCCGCCCTCGGGGTCGTCGGCGGGCGGGACCGTGTGCGTGTGGTGGTCGTAGCCGGCCAGCGGGGGCACGCCGCCCTCGATCGGGTCGAAGCCGTAGCTGTACGCGAACTCGTCGCCCGCGTCCGCGGCGGTGTGGCCGTCGGCGTCCGGGGCCTGCGGCCGGGAGCAGATCCTGCCGGACAGCCGGGCGCGCAGTTCGGCGCTGTTGGGCAGTCCGGTGAGCGAGTCGTGGCTGGCGCGGTGGGCGAGGGCCAGTTCGCGGCCCTTGCGCTCCTCGATGTCCTCGACGTGGGTGAGCAGGAAGCGGGGGCCGTCGGCGGTGTCGGCGACGACGGAGTTGCGCAGGCTCACCCACAGGTAGGAGCCGTCGCGGCGCTGCAGCCGCAGTTCGGCGCGGCCGCCCTCGGCGCTGGTGCGCAGCAGGACGCCGACGTCCTCGGGGTGGACGAGGTCGGCGAAGGAGTGGCGGCGCAGTACGGCCGCGGGGCGGCCGAGCAGCCGGCACAGCGCGTCGTTGGTCCGCACGAGCTTGCCGTGCTGGTCCCCGCCCATCTCGGCGACGGCCATGCCGCTGGGGGCGTACTCGAAGGCCTGCCGGAAGCTCTCCTCGCTGGCGCGCAGGGCCTGCTGCTCGCGCTCCAGGCGGACCAGCGCGCGTTGCATATTTGCACGTAGACGCGCGTTGCTGATGGCGATGGCGGCCTGGAAGGCGTACATCTGCAGCGCCTCGCGGCCCCAGGGGCCGGGGCGGCGGCCGCCCACCGGGCGGTCCACGGAGATCACGCCGATCAGTTCGCCGGCCCCGGAGGGATTGGCGTACATCGGGGCGAGCAGCCGGTCCTCGGGGTGCCACTCGTCGGGGAAGCGGGGCAGCGGTCCGTCGCCGGGCCAGCTGGGGACGTCGTCGCCGTCCAGCACCCAGCCCTCGTGGTGGGGTATGAAGCGCAGCGCGCCCCAGTGCTCGCCCATGCCCAGCCGGCGCTCCCACGAGGCGCGCGAGCCCACGCGTCCGGCCATCAGGGCCTCGGCGGCGGCGCTCCCGGCGACGGCGGCGACGACCAGGTCGCTGTCCGGGCGGACCAGGTTGACCACGGCCAGCTCGAAGCCCAGCCCCTTGACCACGCCGTCGGCGACGGCCTGCAGGGTGTCGGCGAGACTGCGCCCGGTGTTGAGGTCCGCCACCACCTGGTGCACCTGGCGCAGGGTCGCGAGGCGGACATACGGCTCCGACTCGGTGTCCATGCGCTCTCCCGGGCCCTCGACGACAACTCCTGAGACTGCTTGTGGTCCGTTGTGGTCCGATTCCCACCGCAACTGAATCACAGCGAGCACCACGACCGGTACACAGGGTCAACAATTCATGTCACCTGTGACTCAAGTCACAGATGATTGTCGTGTTCCGATCACGCAGCGTAGAGCTCGCCGGGGGGCGCCTCACCCATTGAACACAAGCGGCCAGGTGAGCGGGGGTCGGACGGCGGAATCGCGGTCCGGGGGGAGGTCCTAGGACCAGGCTCGATCCCAAGTCCGATGCGGGTGCGGCGTTGCTACGGCTAGCGTCGTGGCGTGCCACAGTCAATCACCTCCCCGCCCGTGATCCCGCATCCTGGGACCGTGCCCGACGGTTCCGAGCCAGCGCCCCAGGCCGTGGACGGCGAAGCCTTCCGCGCCGCCATGAGCCGACTCGCCGCGGGTGTCGTCCTCGTGACCGCGCACGACCCCGAGGACGGCCCGAACGGCGAGGACGTCGGCATGACCGCGACCGCCTTCGTCTCGGTCTCCCTGGACCCGCCGATGGTGCTGGTGAGCCTGCGCGAGGACTCCCGGATGGACGACGTGCTGGAGCGCTGTCCGCGCTGGGCCGTCTCCGTGCTCAGCGAGAGCCAGCGGCACATCGCCGGGCGCTTCGCGATGCGCGGCCGCATCAGCGACCGCCTGCTCTTCGAGGACGTGGCCTACTACCGCGGCGAGGCCTCGGGCGCGCCCGTCCTCGGCGGGGCCCTGGCGGTCGTGGAGTGCGAGACCGACCAGCGCGTGACGGCCGGCGACCACACCCTGGTCATCGGGCGGGTGCTGACCGCCCGCACGCCCAGCGCGGACGGCGCTCCGCTGGTGTACTTCCGCGGCCGCTACCGGCACCTGAGCTGAGCCGGGCGCCCGCCCGGCCCCGCGCGGCTCAGCCCCAGCCCCGCGGGTCGCGCCCGCGCTTGGTCTCGCCGCGCTGCTTCTTCTCCCGCAGCCGCCGCTCGTTGATCCCGCGCGGGATCCTCGTCGGCCGGCGCACCTTCGGCGGCGGCGCGGTCGCCTCGGCGAGCAGCGCCGCGAGACGGGTCAGCGCCGTCTCCCGGTTGCGCCACTGCGAGCGGTGCTCCGAGGCCCGTACGACCACGACACCGCCCACCAGGCGGGACGCGAGGCGCTCCAGGGCGCGTTCCTTCCACACCGGGGGCAGGCACTCCGTGGCGGCCAGGTCGAAGCGCAGCTCCACCTGGCTGTCGGAGGTGTTCACATGCTGGCCGCCCGGCCCGGACGACCTGGAGAAACGCCACTGGAGCTCGGCCTCCGGGACGGAGACCGAGCCGCGGACGACGAGCGGCTGCGATCCGGACATGCTCCCCATGATCCCGGCAGGGGGCGCCCTCGTCACAGGGTTTTCGCGCCGTTAAGGAACCGTGCGCGCCCCTGACCGCGTTCACCCCGGTGAAGGTAGCGTCAGCGTCGGCACGTACGACCGACATCACGGAGGGGACTCCCATGGCTGTAAGCCTGTCCAAGGGCGGCAACGTCTCGCTCACCAAGGAAGCTCCGGGCCTGACGGCCGTCACGGTCGGGCTGGGCTGGGACGTCCGCACGACCACCGGCACGGACTTCGACCTCGACGCGAGCGCCATCGCGCTCAACACGGGCGGCAAGGTCTACTCCGAGGCCCACTTCGTCTTCTTCAACAACAAGCAGACCCCCGACCAGTCCATCGTCCACACCGGCGACAACCGCACCGGCGAGGGCGCGGGCGACGACGAGGCGATCAACGTCAACCTGGCGGCACTGCCCGCCGACCTCGACCGCATCGTCTTCCCGGTCTCCATCTACGACGCCGAGACGCGCACCCAGAACTTCGGCCAGGTCCGCAACGCCTACATCCGCATCATCAACCAGGCCGGCGGCGCCGAGATCGCCCGCTACGACCTGAGCGAGGACGCCGCCACCGAGACCGCCATGGTCTTCGGCGAGCTGTACCGCAGCGGCGCCGAGTGGAAGTTCCGCGCCGTGGGCCAGGGCTACGCCTCGGGCCTGGCCGGTATCGCCACCGACTTCGGTGTCTCCCTCTGAACGACCCCGCCGACATCCGGGCGACTGGTGCCCCGCACGCGACCGGCGTGCGGGGCATGCCTTTGCTCGCGCCCCTCGAACCTCTCGCGCCCCGCGTCCCCCTGGGCGGTGCCCTGCTCGGCGAGCTGACGGAGCTGTACGCCTCCAACGCCGCCTTCCACCGCGCGAGCGGCGACTTCCCGGACCCGGACCGCGTCACCCCGGACCAGGTCGCCGCGGCCCTCGACGCCGAACGGGCGCACCCCGCCGCGGAGGTGCTGCTCGCCCGTGACGCGGCCGACGGCGCCCTGGCGGGCCTCGCCGTCACCCTGGCCGAGCACCCGGACCCGCTCGACCCGTACCCGTGGATCGGCCTGTTGATGGTGCACGGCGGCCGGCAGCGGGCGGGCCTGGGCCGGGAGCTCGCCGGACGCGTCGAGGAGCGCCTGCGCGCCGCGGGGCGGGACGGCGTGCGCCTGGCGGTGCTCGACGGCAACCCCGGCGGGCTCGCCTTCTGGACGGCGCTCGGCCACCGGGTCGTGGACCACCGCGAGGACCGCGAGAGGGGCCGCCCCTGCGCCGTCCTGCACAAGGACCTGCCCGCGGGGCCGGCACGTACCATCGGCGGGTGATCGACCTCGGCTACTCGCTCTCCCGCCGCTTCCCCGACCCGCCGCAGACCGACTACCGCACCGCGGACGTGCGGACGCTGCGCCACGACCTGTTCTGCGGGGACGTCTACCTGGCGGACGTCAAGGCCGACCGCGAACTGTCCACAGCCTGGGGATGGGTCCCGGTCCTGGACTTCGCGTGGGCGCTGTGCGACATCGTCGAGCAGCTGGACCGCGACCCGCTCGGCCGCCGCGCGGCCCGCCCCCAGCACGCGGAACTGGACTTCACCGAGTCGACCGACCGGCTGCGCTTCGAGCGCCGCTTCGGCTGGGTGGACGTCGTCGCCGACTGGGCCCCGGACGAGCCGCCGCTCGCCTTCGCGCACGCCGACCTGCGGCGCGAGGCCCGCGACTTCCTGCACGACCTGGTGGCGGACCTCACCGACCTGCACGACGGCCTGGACGCCAACCCCGCGATCTGGGACCTGCAGGCCCGTTTCCCGCGCGTCTGACCCGCCTCCACGCATCGCCCGAACGGCCGTATCCGGAGTGCGGCGCCCGGGGGGCCGCCGTCCACTGGGGGCCATGGACGACTACCCGTTGCTGAACCTGTTCTGGACCATGCTCCTGATCTTCTGCTGGGTGCTGTGGTTCTTCCTGCTCTTCCGGATCATCGGCGACCTGTTCCGCGACCACTCGCTGGGCGGCTGGGCCAAGGCGGGCTGGATCATCGTCCTGATCTTCCTGCCGTTCCTCGGTGTGCTGGTCTACGTGATCGCCCGCGGAAAGAGCATGGCCGAACGCGATCAGAAGCAGGTCAAGGAGGCGGACGCGGCCTTCAAGCAGTACGTCCGCGAGGCCGCCGCGAGCGGCGGTGACGGCAGCTCCACCGGTACGGCCGGCATGGCAGGTGCGCACGCGTCCGCCGGGAGCCCGGTCGACCAGCTCGCCAAGCTCGCCGACCTGAAGAGCAACGGGCACATCACCGAGGACGAGTACCAGAAGGCCAAGGCGCGCATCCTCGCGTGACGCGGTTGACCTCAACCGCGGTTGAGGACGAACAGTGGGCGGTGCGGACCCGGTCCGGCCGCCCGCTCTCATGTCCGCGTTCGTCTCCAGGGGGGGCACTTCGTGCACGCCATCCGTCTCCATGCCTTCGGCCCCGCCGCCAACCTGAGGTACGAGCAGATCGAGGACCCGGAACCCGGCCCGGGGCAGGTGCGGATCGCGGTCGCCGCGGCCGGGGTCCACATGATCGACACCGCGCTGCGCTCCGGCACGTTCGACGGGCCCTATCCGCTGCCCGACCTGCCGACGGTCCCCGGGCGCGAGGTCGCCGGCACCGTCGACGCGGTCGGGGAGGGCGCCGGCCGCGAGTGGCTCGGCCGGCGCGTCACCGCCCACCTGGGCATGGTGCCCGGGGGCTACGCCGAACGCGCCGTGACCTCCGTCGAGCGGCTGCACCTCCTGCCGGACGGGCTGGGCTTCGCCGAGGCCGTCGCCATGGTCGGCACCGGCCGTACGGCCATGGGCATCCTGCGGCAGGCCCCGCTCGGGCCGGAGGACGTGGCCGTCGTGACGGCGGCCGCGGGCGGCATCGGCACCCTGCTCGTCCAGGCCGCCCGGAACGCCGGGGCCACCGTGCTCGGGCTCGCCGGCGGCCCGGCGAAGACCGCGCGGGTCCGGGAGTCCGGCGCCGGCGCGGCCGTCGACTACACGGCGGACGGCTGGACGGACACCGCGCGGGCCGCGCTGGGCGGGCGGGCCGCCACCGTCGTCTTCGACGCGGTCTCCGGGGACCTCGGGCGCGGGGCGGTCGGCCTGCTCGGCCGCGGCGGGCGGCACGTGGTGTACGGGTGGGCCTCCGGCGGGTCCCTGTACCTGCCCGAGGAGGAACGGGCCGCGCGCGGCATCACCTCCGCGGTCGTCCTCGGGCCCGCGATGGCGCGGGCCGGCGGTCCCGGCGGCCTGCGCGCCCTGGAGGAGGAGGCCCTGGCCGAGGCGGCGGCCGGGCGGCTGCGGCCGGCGGTCCACCGCTTCCCGCTCGCGGAGGCGGCGGCCGCCCACACCGCGCTGGAGACCCGGGGCACGACGGGCAAGGTCGTCCTGATCCCCTGACGGGCCGGGGCGCCGCGGTGTGCCGGGCGCGGGTCGCGGGCAGGGAGAAATCGTGACAACTGCCCTGCGCGCCCTGCGCGAGATCCCGCTCGACGGCGGGCCGGTGGAGTTCCGGGGCGCCCTCGACCTGGAGCGCACCGAGGCCGGTCTGCTGCCGCGCCGGCTGCCCGCGTGGACGCGCTCGCAGTACCCGGACGTCTTCATGGACGAGGTCACCGCCCTGCCGTCCGGCGTGCGGCTGGCGTTCCGTACCGCGGCCCGCGCCGTCGAACTGGAGCTGCTGACCTCGGTGTGGCAGCTCGACGGCAGCCCGGAGCCGCTGCCCGCGGGCGCGGTCGACCTGACCGTGGACGGCGTGTACGCGGGGACGCGGCCCGCCCCGCGCGGCCATGTCCTGCACAAGCCGGACCTCTTCGCGCCGCCCGCACGCCGGCAGCGGGGGCGGCCGGGCCGGGTGCGCTTCGCGGGCCTGCCGGAGGGCGAGAAGGACCTCGAACTGTGGCTGCCCCAGCAGACCCGTACGGAAGTGGTCGGGCTCCGGGCGGACGCCGAGGTGCTGCCGCCGCGGCCGACCGGGCGCCCGCGCTGGGTGCACCACGGCAGTTCCATCAGCCACTGCGCCGCCGCCGACTCCCCCACCGCGACCTGGCCCGCGCTGGCCGCGGCCCTCGCCGGGGCCGAGCTGCTGAACCTGGGGCTCGGCGGCAACGCCATGCTCGACCCGTACGTCGCCCGGACGATCCGGGACCTTCCGGCCGATCTGATCAGCCTCAAGCTGGGCATCAACATCGTCAACCAGGCCGCCTTCCGGCTGCGTTCGTTCGGGCCGGCGGTGCACGGCTTCCTGGACACCGTCCGCGAGGGCCACCCGGGCACCCCGCTGCTGGTCGTCTCCCCGATCAGCTGCCCCGCCGTGGAGACCACCCCGGGGCCCACCGCGCCCGACGTCTCCGCCGCCGGGCCGCGCGTCGTCGCCCTCGGCGACCCGTCCGACGTGCCGGGCGGCGCCCTGACGCTGACCGTCATCCGCGCGGAGCTGGCCCGTATCGTCGCGGAACGGGCCGCCGAGGGCGACCGCGACCTCCACTACCTGGACGGCCGCGCGCTGTTCGGCCCGGGCGACGTGGCCGACCTGCCGGACTGCCTGCACCCCAACGCGGCCGGTTACCGCCGGATGGGCCGCCGCTTCGCCGCCCGGGCCTTCGGCCCCGGCGGGCCCTTCTCGGACCGCTGAAGCGCCTCCCCCCACCCGCCCGTGCGATCGCAATGATTCACGTAAGCCGCGCAAGAAACAGACAGAGATCCGCACTTCATCATCAGTGCGCCGAAAACATCGCGCAGGAGCCTTGTGGAGCCGTCCACCGGGTCCTTACTGTCGCCTCACCTCACGACGTCCGCTCCGCCTCGCACGTCCAGGGCGGTCGCGCCTACGAGAGAAACGAGCTGGGGATGGCAGGGAGCAGCAGGAGCAGGAACACCTGGCGAAGAACGGTCGCGGTGGTCGCCGCGGCGGCCGGGATCGGGCTCGGGCTCGGCGGGACCGCGCAGGCGGGCACCGGCGCGGCCAAGGCCGCCGGCCCCGTGGTGACCCGGGCGGCACTGGATCCGGCGCTGGTCGCCGGACGCGGCGCCGACCCGGGGTTCGCGGAGCAGGAGGCGGAGAACGCCGCGACGAACGGCACGGTGATCGGCGGCCGCAGTGCCTACACCCTCCCCGCGGAGGCCTCCGGGCGGAAGGCGGTGACCCTGGAGCGCGGCCAGTACGTGGAGTTCACCCTCCCGAGTGCCGCGAACGCGATCACCGTGCGCTACAGCATCCCGGACGCGCCGGGCGGCGGCGGCATCACCGCGCCGCTCGACGTGACGGCCGGCGGGCAGGGCCGCCGGACGATGACGCTCACCTCGCAGTACGCCTGGCTCTACAACCAGTACCCGTTCTCCAACGACCCGCAGGCCGGGCTGCTCCACGACGACTGGTGGATCACCGAGTGCGGCTGCGTGCCGAACGCCACCACCCCGGCGCCGGTGATCAGCAAGCCGTTCCGGCCGAACCACTTCTACGACGAGCAGCGCCTGCTGCTGGGCCGGACGTACAAGGCCGGCGAGAAGATCCGGCTGACCGTCCCCGCCCGCGCCGGGGCCGTGACGACGACGGTCGACCTGCTGGACTCGCAGTTGGTGGGCGCCCCGCGGATCGCCCTCGTCGCCGCGAACGTGCTCGCCTTCGGCGCCGACCCGACCGGGCGGCGTGACTCGGCGGGCGCCATCGACAAGGCGATCGCCTTCGCGCGGCGCGCGCACCTGAAGGTCTACATCCCGCCGGGCACGTACCAGGTCAATCGCCACATCGTGGTGGACGACGTGACGATCGAGGGCGCCGGCAGCTGGTACACCGTCATCAAGGGCAAGGAGGTCGCCCTCGGCACCCCGGCGCCCGACGGATCGGTGCACACCGGGGTCGGCTTCTACGGCAAGGACGCCTCGGCCGGCGGCAGCCACGACGTCCACCTGTCGGGCTTCGCGATCGAGGGCGACGTCCGCGAGCGCATCGACACCGACCAGGTGAACGGCATCGGCGGCGCGCTCTCCGACTCCACGATCGAGGGCCTGTACATCCACCACACCAAGGTGGGCATGTGGTTCGACGGCCCGATGTCGAACCTGCGGATCACCGGCAACGTCATCACCGACCAGATCGCCGACGGCCTCAACTTCCACACCGGCGTGACCGATTCGGTGGTCCGCGACAACTTCGTCCGCAACTCGGGTGACGACGGGCTGGCCATGTGGTCGGAGAAGACCGCGAACGCCCGCAACACCTTCGACCACAACACGGTGCAGTCCCCCGTGCTCGCCAACGGCATCGCGATCTACGGCGGCACGGACAACACGGTCTCCGGGAACCTGATCGCCGACCCGGTCCGCGAGGGCAGCGCCCTCCAGGTGGGCTCCCGCTTCGGCGCGGAGCCGTTCGCCGGGCAGCTGCGGATCACCGACAACACCACGGTGCGGGCGGGCACCTACGAGCTGAACTGGAACATCGGGCTCGGGGCCATCTGGTTCTACGCGCTGGAGAAGTCCATCGACGCCGACATCCGCGTGACCGGCGACCACTTCCTCGACAACACCTACAACGCGATCATGCTGGTCTCCGACTTCCCGGTGAAGGACGCCTATTCCATCAGCAACGTGCACTTCAAGGACATTCGGGTCGACGGCACCGGCACCTCCGTGGTGAGCGCGCGCGCCGCCGGCTCCGCGTCCTTCGAGAACGTCGACGCCCGCAATGTGGGCGCGGTCGGGGTGAACAACTGCGGATCGTTCAACTTCCCCGCCACCGGCTCGGAGTTCACGCTGAACGACCTCGGCGGCAACGACGGCGGCGGCACGACCGGGCCCTGGCTCGGTTCCTGGGAGCTGCCCAACACCATCACCTGCGACGACCGTCCGCCGGTGGTCGTCCCGCCGGCCCCCTCCGCCTGGTAGCCGCGACCGGGCCGACCCGCTCCACGCCCCCGTACCGCACCGTGTGGTACGGGGGCGCGGACACACACGGATCCGGCCAATATTTGACCGAATCCATAGACATGCCACTCCTGTGGGTCATCTGAAAAACCGCAATCGGCCATCTCTCCTTCGCCCTGTGCGTGTCGTGTGTACGCGAGCCGGTGTTCGACCGGCAGGACACTCATAAGGACACACGCAATGACACTTCGCGGGAAGAGATCCGTGGGAGCCGGCGCACGCCGCACCGCGGTGGTCACCGCGCTGGCGCTGGCTCTGGCCGGTTCGGTCACCGGTGCCGCCACCGCCTCGGGAACCTCCGGGGACGGGGCGGCGCAGGACCGGGCCGCCACGCCGGACTGGCTGCCGCAGACGCCGGAGAACTGGCCGCTCGTGGTGGACTACAGCCGCACCCCGGGCGAGACCGTGACCCAGGGTCTGGAGCACTACAGCGAGACCTACGACACCGTCGGCGGCCGCCAGCAGGTCCAGGTGCTGAGCGCCGACCTGACCGACCCGAACCTGCGGGTCGGCATGGTCGAGGCGGGCGACACCCTCACCAACCCGGCGGACGAGACCGTCTCGTCGATGGCCAACCGCACCCACGCGGTCGCGGGCGTCAACGGCGACTACTTCGAGATCCACGCGAGCGGCCGTCCGCTCGGCGGCGTGGTGACCGACGGCCGCCTGCTGAAGAGCCCCAAGCCGGGCTTCGCCTCGCAGCTGGGCATCCGCCCCGACGGCTCCATGGTGATGGGCCCCGAGACCTTCTCCGGGACCATCACGGACGGCGCCGCGACCCGCGCGCTCACCTCGGTCAACACCGTGGGCGACCTGACGTCCGGGGGCATCACCGAGGTCACCTCCGACCTCGGCGCCGCCACGGGTCTGGCGAACGGCACCCTGGTGCTCGGCCACTCGGCCGACGGCGGCTTCACCGTCGACAGCGTGCAGACCGGCGTGACGTCCCTCCCGCAGCTCGGCAAGGACCAGTTGGGCCTGCTCGGCGGCGGGGCCGGCGGCACCTGGCTGTCGGCGAACCTGCACACCGGCGACACGGTCGGCATCACCACGCGGCTGTCCCCGGACAACGATGTCACGCAGCTGGTCAGCGGCGTCGACACGCTGGTCAAGGACGGCAAGGTCTACAAGGACCCGACCGGCACCCCGCCGGGCGGCGCCAACCCGGAGACCGCCGTCGGCATCACCAAGGACGGCAAGCACGCCATCGTCGTCGCGGTCGACGGCCAGGGCGGCGCCACCCGCGCCTTCGGCGTGACCCGCGACCAGGTCGCGGGCTACATGGTCGCCCACGGCGCCGACACCGCGATGCTCTTCGACGGCGGCGGCTCGACCACGATGGCCGTGCGCGCCCCCGGCGCCACGCGCACCGAGGTCGTCAACACCCCGTCCGACCAGCCCGGCAACACCGAGCGCCCGGTCGCCAACGGCATCTTCTTCTACTCCACGGAGAAGGAGGCCGGCGAGGCCCACAAGGTCGTCGTGAACGGCGGCGACCGCATCACCACCGTCCCCGGCAGCACCATCCCGCTGTCGGTGTACGCCACGGACAAGGTCGCCAACCCGACCACCGGCACCGTGGACGTGCGCGTCGAGCCCGCGTCGCTCGCCTCGTACGAGAACGGCAGGCTCACCGCGCACACCAGCGGTGAGGGCGAGGTCATCGCCACCAGCGACGGCCGCACCACCTCCGAGAAGCTGGAGGTCGCCGCCGAGCTCAAGGACCTGTCCCTGTCGCCCGGCACCGTCGACATGGGCAACGGCGGCACCCAGCAGCTGACCCTGACCGGCACCGTCAAGAGCGGCCGCACCACGGACATCTCCGCCGACGCGGCCGAGTGGACGGTCAGCCCGTCCTCGCTCGGCACCGTCGACGCGCACGGTGTCTTCACCGCGGACGCCAACAACGGCGGCCTCGCCGAGGTGACCGCCAAGGTCGGCGGCCGGACCGCCACCGCCTCGGTCGCGGTCGGCAGCGTCAGCAAGACCATCGACCCGATGAACAGCACGGGCGTGTGGCGCCTCAGCAACAACACCACGGGCAAGCCGGCCACCCTGTCCACCGAGCAAGGCGTCGTCCCGCCGGGCTCCACCGAGTCCGCGTCGCTGCGCCTGGACTACTCGATGCCGGCCGGTTCCGGCGTCAAGCAGCTGGTGCTGTCCCCCAACGTCACCCTGAAGACCGACACCAACGGCGGTCACGTCCCCACCGGCATCGGTGTGTGGATCAAGGGCGACGGCAACGGGATCGAGCTCGCCGAGAAGTACATCAACGTCAACGGCTCGTCGACCACGCTGTACCCGACGTTCGTGACCTGGAACGGCTGGCACCTCGCGGTCGCGCAGCTGCCCGCCGGCATGCAGTTCCCGCTGACGATCAGCTTCATCGACTTCCTGGCGATCAGCCCGAGCACCGCCTACAGCGGCACGCTCAACGTCTCCGGCCTGCAGGCCCTGTACTCGCCGCGACCGGTCACGGTCCCCGACTACAAGGCGATCCCGGACAACCCGTCCTGGCTGAAGTTCGAGGAGAACGCGGACAACTTCGCCAAGAGCGGCAGCACCCTGCTCGCCGGCGACGACGCGCACATGCTCGCGAGCGACCCCGGTTCGGTCAGCAGCAACGTGATGGACTCCATCGCCAAGCGGCTGCCCGCCCTGAGCCCGCAGGCCCACCCGGACGCCGCCCAGTTCCTCGGCGACATGGCCGACGACGGCAAGCTGGCCGACCTGCAGTTCGCGAAGTCCAAGATGGACGCCCTCGGCATCCCCGAGCGCGACATCGTCGGCAACCACGAGATCACGCAGGGCGCCGACTCCGAGAACGGCAACTACAGCGACACCTTCGGTGACACGCACTACGCCTACACCCAGGGCGCCGCGCGACTGATCGTCACCGACAACTCGCACGGCAGCCTGCAGTCCTCGGACCCGTTCCAGGACCCGACCGGCGCCCAGTACCCGTGGCTCGTCCAGCAGTTGACGGACGCCACGGCCAAGGACGTGCTCGTCGTCACCCACATGCCCGCCTACGACCCCCACCCGGCCGCGAACAGCCAGTTCACGGACCGCTGGGAGGCGCGCATGTACATGCGGCTGGTGCAGAAGTTCCAGCAGTCGCACCCGGCCCAGCACGTGATCATGATGTACGGCCACGCGCGCGGCTTCTCCGAGCAGATCCTCGACCCCGAGGGCCACAGCGTCACCGCCGCTCAGGGCGGCATCCCGCAGTTCGCCTTCGCGGACCTCGGCATGCCCGCGTACGCCCCCGCGGACCAGGGCGGCTTCTACCACTTCGGCCTGATCCGCATCGGCACCGACGGCAACCTGCAGTACTCCGTCGAGCCCTCCCTGGCGTCCATCGCCGTCACGGCGCCCACCGCGCCGATGGAGCGCAACGACGAGGTGACCCTGACCGCGACCGGCCTCCAGACCGGCGGCGACAACATCGCCCCGCTCAGCATGCCGATCGCGGACCCGGCGTCCCACGTTTGGTCCTCCAGCAACACCAAGGTCGCCGAGGTGGACCCCACCACCGGCCACCTGCGGGCCCACCGCGCCGGCACGGCCACCATCACGGTGACCAGCGGCGGCGTCACGGGCACGGCTCAGATCACCGTCAAGTGACGTCCTGACCCGACCGCGAGCGGGGTGCCCGGGGATCCCCCCGGGCACCCCGTCGTCGCTTCGGGCGCCACGTGGGCCGCCCAGTCAGCGTCTGGCGAGGACCGGGGTCCAGCTCGGGTTCCCACCGTCGCTCAGTTCGCTGAGACCGCTCAGCGGTACTACCTCGTCCCTTCCCATCGTGACGAGCACGAGCCGGTGCCTGACGCGGACCGGTTCCGTCGAGTCATGTGCGACGTCCCAGGCGATGAGCCGCTTGTCGTCGGCCCAGGCAAGCAACCTGTACCCGCGCACGAAGCGCCCTGTGGTGGGCGGCCTGCCGGTACGTGCGTCGTAGAGCCCGGAGCTGGCGTGCTTGTTGAAGCCGGGGCCCATATACGAGCCCCCGATGAACTTGCCGTCCGGGGACACCCCCGGCTCATCGCGCCACAGCACGTTCGCATCGTTCGCGGGTGGGAAGACCTGCTTGCCCGCGAAGTCGAAGTAATCCCGGTCCAAGTGGAGCAGCTTGCCGTCGGTGCTGAAGGCGAAATACCCGTCGCCGAACGTGCCGACAACGGGGCCCTCGCTCCAGGATTTCTTCCCGGAGGCCACGTTGAGGACGTAGAAACCGGTCCGGCTCGTCGTGACGCTGGTCGGCGGCAACCAGTCCCTGTCGCCGTTACCGTTGATGTCGCGCGTCGCCTTCTCCCGCATCAGGTCGGGGTTCTTGCTGTACGCCGTCGCGACAAGCTTGCTGCCGTCGGGCGAGAACGCGATTTCGGCGACGCCGTGATCGACCGGGATCCAGCGCTCGACCTCGCCGGTGCGCAGGTCGAGCAGGCCGATCCGTCGGGCGGGCAGGCTCCTTTCCAGAACGGCTGCGGTCCGCATGCCGGAGGCGACGGCGACACGGGACCACTGGGGCGCCTTCACGTACGTGCCGGTCTTCTGGTCCAGGAGTCGGTAGGTGCGGACGGCGTATTCACGGCCGTCGGTCTGCTTGGCGGAGTCCCAGGTGTAGTACGCGGCCAGTGCGACGTCCCCCGCCGCGATCAGGTCGCGTGGCGGCGTCTGGTCCGGATGGGCGACGAAGTTCGCAAGACGCACGCCGTGCTTGCCGTTGTCCAGGAGCGGGACCGCCACCGCGACGGCGACCACGGCGGCGGTGGCCGCGGCGACGGAGGCCAGCGTCCGGGTCCGGCGGCGGCGCCGGACCGTCAGCACGCGCTCGGCGAAGCCCGGTCCCAGCGCCGGCTGTTCGGCGGCCTGTTCGCGCAGCGTGTCACGCACCAGTTGATCGACGTTCACGGACGCACCTCCGCGGGCGAGAAGTCACGGGACGGCTGCCGCTCGGCGTCCACGGCGCCGAGCGCGGCCAGTTCGGGGGTCATGCCCCGCAGCCGGGCCAGGGAGCGGTGCGTGGTGGACCGCACCGTGCCGACCGAGCAGTCCAGCAGACGGGCGACCTCGGCCTCGGGAAGGTCCTCGAAATAGCGCAGGACCAGGACGGTCCGCTGACGGGCGGTGAGCCGGGCCAGCGCGGCGCGCATGACGATGCGCAGGTCGGCCGCGCCAGGACCGTCGTCGTCGGCGCCGTGACGCGCGGGTCTGTCCAGCGGCTCGGGGACGCTCAGTTCGCGCCGCGGCCACTTCAGCCGCCAACGGCTCACCTGCTGCCGGTAGAGGATCTGCCGTACGTACGCCTCGGGCTCCTCGATGCGGTGCCATCGTCCCGCGGCCTTGATCAGCGCGTTCTGCAGCAGATCCTCGGCCGCGTGCCGGTCGCCACCGCTGAGCAGGACGGCGGTCCTCAGCAGCGCGGACGACCTGCTTTCCACGAACTGTCTGAAGTTCTCCTGGCCCTCGGCATCCATCGTCACCTTCTCGTGTCGTTCCGGGATCTTCCTCGGCGGGCTTGCTGCCCTTCATGACGTCCGCGCGGCGCCCCCGCTATGTCTGTGTGCACGCAGAAAATTAGGCGGGCTCCCCGCACCGGCCTCCGAACGCCGATGACACATCCGGGGCCCACGCGTCGACGGCTTCCACCCGCCGTCCGCGTCGACAACCCCGCGGACCCGGCCCACCGCCCCGCCGAGGGGCGACCCCGATGGCAGGGCGAAGGTCAGGCCTTCGTGAGAACAAAGAACAGGAAGCACAGGAACTTGCCCGACTGCTTCTCCGCGAAGACTTCCGGGAATCGTTCGCGGGCGCCGGGCGCCGGGGCCGGTTCGCTGATGACGTCGATGCGGAAGCCTGCCGCGGTGAACGCGTCGGTGATCGCGTGCAGGGGCCGGTCCCAGAAGGTCATCAGGTGTCTGGCGCCGCCGAGTTCCCACATCTCGGAGCTGGAGCGGGTCGCGAAGTAGTCGGTTCCGCGCGGTGCCACCATCTGACTGACGAAGGGGTGGTTGACGGACACGATGAGGCGGCCGCCGGGCTTCAGGACGCGCCGAAGTTCGGCGAGGGCCGTCGTCCAGTCCTCCAGGTAGTGCAGAACCAAGGACGCGACGACATCGTCGAATCCGGCGTCGGCGAACGGCAGTGGGCCGCCCAGTTCGGCGCGCTCCAGCACCACGCCGTCGCCGAGCCGCTTCCGGGCCAGCGCCAGCATCCCGGCGCTGGAGTCGAAGCCGGCCACGACCGCGCCCCGCTCGCGCAGGGCCTCGGCCACGGGGCCGGCGCCGCAGCCGGCGTCGAGGATGCGACGGCCCGCCACGTCGCCGGCCAGGTCCACGATCACGGGGCGCGCGTAGTAGGCGTTGATGAGGCTGGTCTCGTTCTCCGCCGCGTACGCCTCGGCGAAGCGGTCATAGTCGTTCGCCTTGTCCCCGGGCCCCGGGGGAGCCTCTACGGGGCTGATCCAGGACACCGACCCGGGCACTGGGGCATCCGCCTGTCCGGCGGGGCTCTCGGGAGTGGCGGGTCCGCCGGTCGTTCCGGGACGGTTCGGCAAGGTTGACCTCGTTCGTTCGGGTCGCATCGGTGGCTCGGCCTCCCCGGACCGTGAAGAGCTCGCGTGAGGCCAGGGCGATCGAAACTACGCGTCAAAGTCGTAGTCGAGGATGTGCGCGGCAGAGTCCAGGGTCATCTCGTTGACGTCGACCGGGCGTCCCTCGTGGGTGAACGCGGTGCTGCAAGATCAGGACGACCGGCGATGGACGCCCGCACGCACGTGACATCGGACACACAACGTGAGGCCATCAGCGACATGGCCCGCTTGCTCCGGCGCCGCCTCAATCGCGAGCAACCGCCCCCGTTGCCGTCACCCGCGAACGCGAAACGCCCCGGACCGATCGTGGTCCGGGGCGTTTGCGCTGCTCAACGACTGGAGCCGCCTGTCGGATTCGAACCGACGACCTTCGCTTTACAAGAATGCGGGTTCAGGTCCGGGGTGCTCCGGCTACTCCGGGAGGCTCCAAAAGCCCCAGGTCGGCGGGTCTCGCCATCCGGGAGACTCCGGTAATTCCGGGTCCCGGCGGGACCTCCGCTCACGCATCGCTCACGCAACCGGGTAGATCCACAGGCGGGCTGACCTGCACTTACATTGTCCCGCATCGGCCCCCCAGTGTCAGCCCCCGGCCCTATCCTGGAGACCCCATCCAACGCTTGGCAGCTCGGGTGCGGACAGCAGAAGGCCGGCGCTTGTGGCGAGCGCCGGCCTTCGCCATGCGGACGGCCAGACCCAGGCGCATCCTGGAAGAGCGACCCCGCCCGCATTGCTCGCGCGGCGGGGGCGCCCGGAGAAGAGGTCCGGCGCGGCCCTGTTTCCTCCACGGAGGGGCCGCGCCAGACGCCCCGCGTCACCCGTTGAGCGCCCTCCGCTCGCGCCTCCCGGGAAGACAGGGCAGGCTCGGGGTGCGAGCACTCTCGCCAGTGGGTCGGCCCTCCGTCGCGGCGAAGCGACGGGGGGCCGCGGTCGTTCCAGCGCGAGCCCACTGGGTGGCGCATCCTGGAGGTGCGGTCCCGCTCCCTTGCGCCAGGAGGCAGTGGGCGGGGCCGCTCACCCCCTTGGCGGCACCCAGGATGCGGGCGTGCCGGGCGGGTGCCAGGGTCGTTCGTGGCAGGCCCTCGCTCCCATCCCCCAGCGGGGCCCTGCCCGTAAGTCGGCCCCCGCCACAATGACGTGGCGGGGGCCAAGCTCGTGCCCGGCCGTAGAGACCGGGGACCCGATGCAGGCCTCTCGGGGCGCGGGGCTACTGTTGGGAATAGAGGGCTCCGCTCGCCCCCCGTTGGGCGGAGCCCTCGCTGCTGGACGGCAGGAGGCCCCCACCGGCTCGACACGGTGGGGGCCGGCCGGCGCCTTTTACGAGGACCCTCGGAAATGGTCCAGCCCCCGAGTGTGTTACGGCTACGCGTTAGCCTTCCTGCGTCGGTAGGCCTTCTGTCGGCAGGCGGGCGAGCAGGTGCGGGAGTCGGCCCGCCCGGTCGTGATCGGCTCGCCGCATCCCTCGCACGGCTGGCCACTCCCCCTGTTCCCGTTACGGATACGGGTAAGGGACACCGAGCAGGCGTCGGAGCATGTGACTCGCTTCAGCAGGGCGTCGGCGTTCCGGATCACCTGCACGCCGCAGTGGACGCAGGGTGCAGGCGGCAGCAGGTCGCCCCGGCCGACGACCCCCCGCCACTGGATCCGCCGGACGTGCCCTTCGGCACCCGGCGTCGGGCCCTCGCGGTAGCAGGAGGGGCAGATGGTGAAGCGGGTCGCGGTCCATCGACGCTGCTTCGGGTACTTGATGCCGCCCGCGACGAAGACGACGACGTCGAGATCTTCTGCGCCGCAGAGGCGGCACCGTCCTTTACGCATAGCCGTAACGGTATCGGGGTGGACGACTTACCTCAACGTCTAGCCGTAACGGGCTGGATGGTCGGACATGACGAAGCCCCCACCGCCAAAGCCCTGCGGTGGGGGCCCGTTGCCGTCCGTCTCCGATCGGCGCCAGAGGCGAACGGCAGTCTCAGGACGCGGCAGCCCGCCGGGCACGAATGCGGGCCAGCAGCGCGGCGCCGGCGCTGTTCCGCTCGACCAGGTGCGCGTGCTCGCGGTGGGCGTAGATGGTGATCCCGGGTCCGGACATGACGCTGGTCTCGTCGACCGGTACGCCGTCGCCCTCGATGAGGCTGTTGCAGACGATGCAGAACCGGATCACCGTTCGCTGTCCCGGGCCTCGGTGAACACGACCCACAGGCCGGTCGCCACGGTGCAGCGGGTCTTGCCGTGGCCGCAGTCGTCGCAGGCCTGCGAGTGCTCAAGGTAGAGGCGGTGGGCGCGCTGTGCGCGGCCCTCAAGAGCGTTGAGTCCGGCGGCTACGCGCGGGCTGTGCTGGGCGGTACCGTGAGCCATGTCGGCCCCCTATCCGGTCGACCGTGCCCCGGGCCGTGACAGCGGCTGCGGGGCTTCCTTCTGCCAGCGTAGGACAGGTCCGATGGGTCCGGTAGGTCCGATGGGGTAGGTAGCCGAGGTCATCTCGCAGACCGGGCACACCTCGCACATCATGATCAGATGGACTGGGAACCAGATATCCCGAGGTGGCGGCAGGTCTACGCGGCCATGGAGCAGCGGATCGCCGAGGGCGTGTACCCGCCCGGCGAGCGCCTGCCCGGTGTCCTGCAGATCGCCGCGGAGTGGGGCATCGGCGAGGTGACTGCCCGCCGGGTCCTGAAGGAGCTGCGCGCATCGGGGCTGGCCCAGATGCAGCCCGGCATCGGGACGTTCGTGACCCAGCTGCCCAAGCCCTGAGAGTGAGCACAAAGGGCTGACAGCCCGGCGCGGCCGGCTCTAACGTTCCGTCATGAAGACCGCGCTCTGGACGCTGCTCGCCTTCGGCTTCGGCCTCCTCACCCTGGCCGGCATCACCGGCATCATCGCTGGCTTCCGCACCGGCCTTGCCGACGTCGCTCTCGCATTCGTCGTCACCATCGGCGCCGGTTCAGCAACGCGTTACGCCTGGCGCAAGGCCCGCAGCTCGCGCCACCTGGAGGCGGCAGGGCTTCCCGAGCGCGACGATCGGCCCTGGCGCCGCTGACCCAGGACGCGCGAAAGCGCCCCCGCCGTCCCGAAGGACAGCGGGGGCGCAGTCAGTGCTGGAGCAGGGAGAAGACGGCCGTAGCCACACCGGCCACACCGGCGAGAGCACCGATCGTTGGCAGCGGCCAGCGCGACGCTTCCAGTCGGCGCAGGCGCGTCTCGTGGTCGCCGACCTGATCGGTGATGGCCTTGTTGTCGTCACGGAACCCGTCGACCTTGATCTCGACTCGGGTCACGGCGTCGTGCAGGGATCTCATCTCCTGGTACATCTGCGCCGAGCTGATGTACACGCCCGGGTCTTGCGGCGTCACGGGGTCAGACCTTGGGGGACAGCGACGCGCTGTTCGGGTCGCCGAAGACCTTCGCCGCCAGGCCCTTCACGAGGGACAGGGCCGCGGCGACGCCGCCCATCGCGGCGGCCTGCCACATGCTCACGTCGAACGGCGTGGTCAGCACCAGGGCGCTGACGAAGGCCTGGAGGAAGGTCGCGACAACGCGCTCCGCCAGGTCGCGGGCATAGGTCGCGGCGGTGCGGCCGAAGCCGTTGAAGCTGGGAATAGACATAGGGGGTTCCGTTTCTGCGAGAAGGGGCCGCGGCGCGCGGCTGCGCGGGGCGGGGCTACTTGGCGAGGCGGTCCGCGAGCTTCTGCGCCAGGCGCTCGGCGATGCCCTCAGCGAGGACCGGGCTCGCGGCGAGAGCGGCGACCTGGGCGTCGGTGAGCGCGACCGGCTGGGTGGCGACCAGTGGCTTCACCTTGGCGGCGATGCGGTCCAGGTCGCTGGTCTCCAGGACACCGCCGCCCGCGATGAGCTTCGTGGCGGTGGCCGCGGCGATCTTGGCGATGTCTTCGGGGGTCACGTCGTCCTCCTGGGGAGTGCCGGAGGCGGCGGCGATGATGGCCGACCGCTGGTTCTTGATGGGGGTGCCGGGGCAGTCGTAGTGGCCGCCCCAGTCGCTGCCGCCCATGCCGTGCCAGCCGATGCCCCGGCCGGTCGGCGAGTCGGCGATCTGCAGCTTCACGCCGTGGGTGGCGTGCATCCACGCGATGATCCGTGCGGTCGCTGCGAGCTGCGGTGCTGTGAGGGCGTCGCCGCCCTGGCCCTCGTGCTCGATCGACAGCCACGTGCGGTTGCCGGACGACTGGGCCCAGGCGCGGTCGGCGGTGTCGACCCACTGGTAGATGCGGCCGTCCTTGCCGACGCCGAAGTGCGCGGAGGCCTCGGACTTGGGGTTGCGGAACCAGGAGTCGGAGCCGTCGAGGGTGCCGGCCATGATGTGCAGGACGGCGCCGTAGACGGCTTCCTGGCCGCCCTTGGTGCAGTTCGGTACGGGCCGCCATGTGGCGCCCGGCATGCGAGCCATGAGCCCTCCCGGGCATAGAAGAACCCCCGAGCCGGCGGCACGGGGGCGGCGGTGGGCGGGATGGCTACAGGTCGATGGGGGTCTCTTCGGCGGTGATGCGGGTGATGGAGACCAGCCGCGCCTGGCCGGCCTCGGCGAGTGCCTCGCCGAACGCCTTCAGCGCCTGGGCGATCCCGGCCGGGTCGATGTACGCAGGAAGGTCGCCGATGGTGACGTCGTAGTTGCTGCCGCCGTCCGCGCCGCGGTCGTTGATGCGGACCCGGTACAGGCCCTGGGTGCCGCCGAAGTTGGTGACGGTCTGCTGGATGGCCACGTTGTCCTCAGTTCGTTTCGTAGGTTCCGTTGATGCGGATCAGGGAGCCGTTGGCCCAGGCGCCGCCGAACATGCCGGAGCTGGTGAGCTGGTTGGTGATCGATGAGGAGGCGCCGGGCGCGAACGGGTTGACGACGCTGTTGCCGCTGGCGATGACGCAGGTGAGGTCGCCGCGGCCGGTGCTGTTCACGGCCTGGCCGGTGGCGATGCGGCCGACGCCCGCGGCCGACGCGAAGGGCAGGCTGAGGGAGTAGGCGCCGGACCCGAACGCCGTGGTCGACCCCATGGAGACTTCGAGGGCGAAGTGGCAGGTGCGGCCGATCAGCATGTACCGGCCGCCGATGGCTCCGTTGCCGATCGTCGGGTTGGTGGTGACGGCGGTCCAGGCCGGGGTGTACGACGTCCAGGCTGCGAGCATGGAGTTGATCTGGTCGCGGATCTCCGCGTTGAGGTAGGCCGCGGTCACGACCTCGCCTACCACCCAGGTGCGGGGTGCGAATGTCACTGCGGCACCTCCGTGTCAGGGGGTCGGTTCCACGGGTTCGGGTCGTCGGGGTTCCACCAGTTCCGCTCGGACGGGATGTCGTTTGCGACGGAGGCCTCGACCGCGTCGACGTCCTCGGGGAAGACGACCTCGATCCAGCCGTAGCCGCACTCCGGGCAGGCGAACCGGCGGTCGGCCGGAGTGACGACCTGCGCGGAGCCGCACGGGCAGTCGCTGACCCAGCGGTTGTGGTCGATGCGCGCCCACTGTCGCTGGCCAATGAGCATGCCCGCGGGCGGCTGCATCCTGCGCTGGACCTTGAGCTCGTACCAGCGCCACACCCGCTCGGCCGGTGGGACCGCGTCCCAGGAATCTGCGCGGCGGCGCGGCGGCGGCAGGTAGTAGGCCTCCGCCCGCACCACGGGGATGTTCACCACGGGGCCCCTCCTCAGTAGGCGAGTCGGGTCGTCGACCCGAGCACGGAGTAGAGCGGGTCGTCGAGGACCCAGACGCTGTCGTTGACCGAGCGGCTGGTGTGGAACTGGATCCGGTGCCGGCGGACGTAGATCGTCTCCGTGTAGCCCTCGATGAACAGCGTCTGTTCGGGCGTGGGCGACTGGGCCGGCAGGTCGGTGACAGTGATGATCCCGGACAGGCCGAGGTCGAGCAGGTCGCGGTACGTCGCGGTGCCCATGGAGTACGCCTCGATCGGCACCTCGCGGATCTCGCCGTGCGGGTTGGCGTACCGGTTGACAAGCCAGTTCGCCGCGTCGAGCACGGCGTTGTCGCTGGTCTTCAGGATGTCGAGCTGCCTCTCGACGGGCCCGTACCGGGCGCGGGACGCCTGGTCGACCACGCGCTGCGTCGCCCCACCCGGGCGGCTGGCCACGACGGTGTTGACCATCTTCTGGTCGTCGAGGCTGCCCTCGATGTCGTCGGTCTCCAGGTCGCCGTAGGACAGTTCCACCTCCGGCGTCGGGTTGTACCGCAGGTCCCGGCTCTGGAAAGTCACGCCGGCCCAGTCGCGGTCGGCGAAGAGCTTCGCGCCCTCGGTGGTCTCGACCTGCTTCATCATCTCCAGCGCGCGGGCGCCGCCCGTGCCCTGGCTGGCGATCGGGTCGAAGGTCTGGCCGAGCGCGGTGGCGGTGCTGAGACCGGTGTAGTAGCCGAGGCGCTCGATACGGAAGTCCGCGGGCTCGCCGGCGTACCCGTCGAACCCGGCGTCATAGTGGTCGGTGAGGTCACCGGCGAACAGGGCCGGCGAGTAGAACGCCAGGTGGGCGATCGTTCCGCTCCACAACTGGGTGCCGTTGTAGCCGCCGACGGACAGGGTCCGCAGGTCGACCAGCGCGCCGACACCGGGCGGGCTGCTGACCGGCACGCCGTCGATCCAGAACGCGGATGCCGCCTGGTCGTACAGCATGTGGTGCAGCTGGCCGTCGGCGAGGTTCGCTGTCGGGATGACGTAGGTGATCGGGGTCGCCCCGAACCCCGGGGTGTTGACCACCTTCAGCTTCCCGGTCCCGGACTCCAGCATCCACTTGCTGATCCACTCGCTGTTCTTGCTGGACAGCGCGAACATGATCCGGTCCGTGGTGCTGGTGGAGAACCAGCACTCCCAGAAGAGGTAGCCGACTTGCCCGGCGTGGACGGACAGGTCGAAGAAGGTGTCGCCGAGATCGCCGCGCAGGTACTTGCCCGCGGTGGCCGAGGCCGGGGTGAACACCGGTGCCTGGTCGCCGGTGGCCGGCGGTCCCGATGCTGAGGCGAATGTGAGCGTGCCGCCGGAACCGGCCTGGATCGTGGCCAGCGGGCCCGCCCCGCCGGCCGCCAGGTCGCCCGCACTGGTCGACTCGGCCGGCTCGTTGAGCGGGTAGTAGGCGAGCGGCCCGTCGCGCAGGATCTCCTCGGCCAGCATGCTGCGGAGCGAGGGCTGCAGGTTGAGCCACTTGAACATGTCCGTCGCCGTGATGGACACCGTGGACTGCAGGCCCTTCCATGCGTTGGGCCATTCGTTGACCATCCCCCAGAACCGCGGGTGGACGACGGCACCGACGAGGTCGAACTCGGCGAAGGTCGTGGCGCCGCCGGTGCGGGTCGCGGCCAGCTGGAGCGTGACCTGGTTCGTGCCGACCCACGACGGGGTGCTGGCGCTGCGCAGGACGAACCAGCCGTAGCCGTCGCCGCTGGCCTCCCAGTAGACGGTGCCCGAGATCTCGCGGATACGCAGGTACTGGAACCCGAGCGGATCCCAGGTGTCCGTCGTTGCGCCGCCGTCGCTGCCGCCGACCTCCGACCGGCACTGCAGCGTGCCGGCCACGGTGTTGACGATGAACCCGATGCGGGTCCCTGCGGTCACCGCGTTGACCATGAACGAGGCGGTGCACGTGCTGGCCCCGGTCGGCGAGGGGGCGGTGGACACCCGCACTGTGGTGAAGGACCCGGTGAGCGTCCACTGCCTGGTCGACGTCAGGCTGGACGTGACGCCCGCGGCGGCCGGGATCCGGATCCGGCCGCCGGTCTCGGTCACGGAACCGGCCACGGTCCACCGGGCGGTGTTGATCCGGTCGTCGTCGAAGTCGTCGCACAGCTTGGACAGCGCCCAGGGCGCCGACCCGGACGGCGCGTCCATGGTGGCGACGCTGACCCTGATCGGCGTGTTCATCACGACGTTCGGGGAGTACGGGCTGGTCGACAGGTCCGCGGTGAACCGGCCGTCCTGGTTGTTCAACGTCATCGAGCACGTGGCCGGCTGGATGTCGGACTGCTCGTCCGACGCCCCGCGCTGGATGCTGACGCCCGTCACCAGGTCCACGTACCTGCTGATGTCGACCCACGGGATGTTGTCGGGGTCGGTGACGGTACCGCCGAACCCGGCGTCGACCAGGACCAGGCTCATGGTCAGCCCTCCCCTCGGCGACGCTGCTGCTTGAGCAGCAGCTTCTCCAGCTCGCGGGCGGCACCGACGGAGTCGATGGGCCCTTGGATGGTGATCTGATAGGTGATCCCGCCGCCTGCACCGCGGCCGCCGGCCGGGGCCAGTTGCGGGACGGGGATCGACGCGGACCCCACTGCGCCCGCCACCTGGGCCATGGCGCCGCGCACGAGCGGCGCCCGGTCCGTGAGGCCGAGCGCCAGGCCCTGCGTGGTGTACCGGCCGAGCTGACGGAAGACCGTCGATGGGCTCTTGATCCCGAGGGCCTTGCGGATGCTCTTCTGCATCCCCGTGGCGATGGAGAGCATGAGCTTCTGGATGTCCTTCTGCTGGGCCGCCAGACCCGCAAGGAACCCCTTGCCCGCGTTCTTCCCGCTGTCGTACAGGATGTCGGCGCCGGTGTTGCCCAGGGACTTCGCCGACCCGTCGATGGAGGCCTGCGCGTTGTTGATGCTCTTCAGCATCGACGCGGATGACCCGACCAGCGTGGACGCGTAGGGCAGGCCGGCCTCCGGCCCCATCTCCAGGATCTGCCGCAGCAGTGTCTTGCTCAGGCCGCGCTTCGCCAGGGTGGAGATGTAGCCCTGGAAACGACGGATGTTCGCCAGCTTCCCGTTGAGGCCGGCCAGGATGCTGCCCCCGCCCGCCTTGAGCGTCTCGGCGTCCATGCCGGACAGGGCCGCGCCGCTCTTCGCGTTCGAGGTGACCCCCGAGGCGAACTCCTTCGCGGCGGCGATCTGCTGTCCGATCTTGTCGCGCTGGGACGCCAGTGCCTTCAGCCGCGTGTTGCCCGTCTTCAGCATGGCCACGAGCCGGTCGTCAATGAACGTCGCGGTGCCCTTGAAGGCCTTCTGGATATCGGTGATCAGCTTGTTCGTCATCGACGTGATGGCCGACGCCGACCCCGTCAGCTTGATCGTGGACGACCCCGCGGTGTCCGCCCGGATCACGCCGGCCTCGCTCTTGGTCAGACCGCGGACCAGGCCGCCCCTGGCGAAGGCGCGGCCGCTGTTGATGGCTTCGATCAACGCCCGGTGCTTGGCGGTCTGCTTGGCGTTGATGACGTACTCGCCGTTGGACAGCATCGCGGGGATGCTGTCCGAGGTGCCGGTGCCCGGGCCGTAGATCGGGCCGCCACCGGCGCGCTTGTACCCGCTGGCCAGCGGGCCGAAGCTGCTGTTCGCTCCGCCGGTCTGGACCCTGCTGTAGTACTCGGTGGTGTAGACCCCGACGACGGCCTTCCGGCCGTCGAGGCTGTTCAGCTGCGCCTTGGCTGCGGCGACCTTGCGCTCCAGGTCGGTGATGTTCGCCTGGAGGGCGGCTCGTTTCCCGGCAGGAACGGTCTTGATCTTGGCCTTGGCCGCCTCGATCTGGGCCTGCCAGTTGTCGATGTTCATCTGCAGCCGGTTCTGCTCCAGCCGCGGGCGCACCGTGGCGGCCCACTGCCTGGTGCCGGCCTCCGCGCTGTCGAGGGTCGCGAGGAATCCGACCTTGAACTCGTCGAACTTGCGGTTCGCGGCCTTGAACTTGTCGCCGATGAAGGGCAGGGAGCCGAACGCCGCGTCGGCTCCGCTGACGATGAGGTCGAACGAATCGAGGACGCCCTCGCTCATGATGCGGAACGCCCCGATGAGCTTGGGCGTGTTGTCGAGCGCCAGGCCGAAGAAGTCGAGCAAAGCGTTCGACACCTGGCGGCTGAATTCGAGGGTCGCCTGCTTGTTGTCCTGCAACCAGGTCGACAGCTTCTGCAGGGGGCCGATCGCATTCTCGGCCTGCCCGAAGCTGGGCCACAGGCTGTTGACGATCACGCCCGCGGTGTCTGCGGCAATCGTGCCCGTGGTCTGCAGGGCGAGGCCGAAGATCCGGACGGCGGCGCCGATCTCCGAGAAGACCGGCTTCAGCTTGGTGATGACCTTGGCCAGGCCGTCGAGCGCGCCGGCGGTGGTGTCGCCGGAGGTCTCGAAGATCTCCCGCAGCGCGGGGCCGACCGCGTTCGCGACCGCGCCCGCGAAGCTGCCGAGCGCGGGCAGGACCCGGTTCAGGGCGTTGAACAGGCCATTGAACATGTCGGCCGAGCCGGAGATGCCGGTCTTCAGCCCCTCGAACAGGCCGGGCAGTCCCTTGCCGAGCAGGCCGGAGATGCCGTTGCCGAACGCGTCGAGGGTCGGCTTGGAGGCGGCGCCGAAGTCCAGCAGGCTGCTGATGAACGGGCGCAGCCCGGACGTCATCTCCTTGACGAACCGGTTGCCGAGGGAGAAGTTCCGGCTCAAGTCCTTCTGGAACTTGTCCGAGCCGAACAGCTTGCCGAAGTCCTTGCCGAGATCGCCGAGGGTGCCGGCCATCTCCTTCACGCCACGGCGGAAGATCTTGATGACGGGGTCGGCCTTCTCGACCGCCTTCGTCCAGCCGGGCAGCATCGCCGACTGGACTTCCTTCTTGATCCCGCCGAACTCCTTCTTCGCCGAGACCAGCGCCTTGGTGAACTCCCGCTGCGCCGGCGACATCTTGTCGAGCGCCTTCTGGTACGCCTTGGCGTCCGTCCCCGCCAGGGCGAGAGCATCGCCGACGCCGGACAGGCCGAGCTTCACGGCGCCGGCCGCCAGGCCGAGGCCGAACAGCATTGGCACCAGGGCGCCCAGCGCCGGCAGCGCGGTGATGGCGGCCGCGATGCCGACGCCCTGCAGCGCCCCGCTCATGGCTCCGGCGGATGGCACCACAGACATCAGCGCGGAGCCGACCGAGGACGCCGCGCCGCCCAGACGGCTGAAGGCGGAGCGGCTACGTCGGCTACTGGAGTCGATGTCGTCGGCCATGGCGTGCGCCCCGCGGCCGACCAGCCGCAGGACCGGAGCGAAGGCGCGCAGGGCCCGGCTGCTGCGCGTGGACGAGCTGTCCACGCTGGCGGCCATGGATTCCGCCGCCGCGGACGCGGACACGAACCGGCCGCGGATGTCGCGGAACCTGCCGTTGGAGTCCTGGTGCAGGCCCTCGATGGCGCGGCTGGACGTCTCGGCCGAGTGGTCGATGCGACGGCTCATGTCCTCGGCGCCGTCACCGATCGAGCGCAGGACCCGGGACAGCCGGTCCCGGCCGATCAGGTCGAACACCATGCGACTCACCGCACACCCCCTACTGCTGGGCCAGGCGCGCGGCCTCGGCTCTGGCTTGTTCGAGATAGGCGATGCCGGACAGGAACTGGTCGACGGTCAGAGCGTCGAAGGCATCGGGAGTCATACCGGGGAATCGGTCGAGGAAGGCCCACAGCCAGGCCTCCCGCTGACGGGTGATGCTCTGCTGGCTCAGCCCGCCTCGTGCTCCGGCGCCAGCTCGGGAAGCGGCTCGGGCTCCGGGGCTTTTGGGGCACTGTCCGCCACGGCCAGGACGCCGGCGTCGGTGATGGAGCGCAGCTCGTCCATCGCCTCGTCGTACTCCTCCTGCGTGTTCCGGCCGCTGGCCAGGTTCTCGTCGGCCTCGGCGAGGAACCGCTCGTAGTCGTCCTGGCCGAGCTTCACGGTGATGTCGTCGATGGCCGGGTCGAACTCGGAGTACCTGAGGTTCGGGGTCTCCCGCTTGAGCAGCACCCAGGCGACGGCACGGCGCGCGACAACGGAGGCGAACACCACCAGTGCCGGGTGGCTGTTGACCCACGCCCAGTCCTTCTCGGTGGCGCGCTCAACGGCCTCGGCCTCCGAGGACAGGAACCGGACCGTGGCCAGGTCCCACACCTTGGGATCCTGACCAGGGGGAGCAAAGCGGAAGATCATGGGGTTTCCTCTCAGCCGCCGAGGCGGCGCTGCACGTCGTCGATGACCCGGGCGACCTCGCGCTCCATGCGGGCCTGGTGCCGGCGGATGGTCGAGTCCCACCACGGGTCGGCGTACTGGTTCACCCAGCGGCGGCGGTTCCCGAAGACGGGGTGGCGGAGCCGCCCTCTGTCGAGCTGTGTGGGGACGTTCCACATGTTCCGCGGGAGCATCGACCGGTCGATCCACACGCGGGCGCCGGCGTCGCCCGTGTTCCGGACGCTGATCTTGATGGTCTGGGCGATGGTCTCCCGCAGCGGGCGGGCGTTGGCGCTGGGGCCGCCGGACACCCGGCGGCCCTGTGAGCGGATGTCCAGGTGCCGCATGGTGCGCTGCAGGTCGTCCCGCAGGGGCTCCGCGGCGCGGCGGATACGGCGCTGCATGGAGCGGCGCAGCGACTCGTCCCCCGCGGCACGGAGCTCACGCTGCAGGCGCAGCAGCTGCCCCGTGCCGGTGATCCGTACATCCCGCATGAGGTCACCTCACAGCGTGACGTCGGTCGACATGTACTCGATCTTCGGGAGGTTCGTGCCGTCGTACAGCGCCGTGAAGCTGTACGTCGGCTTGATCACATCGAAGCCCTCGACGGACGGCGGGGCGTCGTCCACCTTGATCGCGGGCAGGACGATCCGGAACGTCTCGCGGTAGGTGCTCGCGATGATCGGGCCGACGAACTCCCACACCAGGCTGGTCGCCCCGTCGCTGGTGTGCAGGTCGTCCAACGTCGTGTTGACGTAGTCCATCTCAATCGACCCGGTGATCTTCACTTGGTCGTTGGAGATCGGCTCGGCCTTCAGGCCGTTCGCGCCCGCGTAGTACCGGTCGACGGCCATGCCGCGCTCGATCTTCACGCTGACCTTGCGGACGCCGTCCAGCGAGGTCTCCGTGCCGAACGAGCCGGTCTTGAGGCCCATCTGCCCGAAGTGGAACGGCGCCATGTTGGAGTACGACGCCGCGGCCAAGGTCTGCGTCTCGTCGCAGTTCTTCGCGTCGATCTCCAGCGAGGCGGTCAGCATGCCGCTGACCTCGCACGAAAACTCCGCGCTGATGACCTTGCAGCCGACGTAGGTCTTGTCGGTGACCGTCCCCGTGGTCAGCGGGACACCCATCTGCATGGTGAGGGACTTCCCGGCCGTGTCCGCCAGGGTGTGCGTCTGCAGGTAGGCAGCGGTCGCCATCTGCTGAACCGGCGTGACCGAGGTGCCCATCAGGGTCTGGAGCAGGGGCCCCATGCCCTTGTTGACGACCTCCAGGTCGACGGAGCCGCCAGCGTCCTGCGTGGTCGGCACGCGCCGCGAGGACAGCGCCATCAGCCGGTTCGCCGCGATGCCCGCCGACTGGGCGGTCTGCTTCCGCAGAACGATCCCGGACTTGGTGAACTCGGTGAACTTCGTCGGCGCCACGTAGGTGCCGTAGACAGACTCGACTGCAAGGCCGAGCTGCGAGCCGAGACCGGATCCGATCGCCATCAGTCGTCACTCCCCTTCAGGGTCTTGGCCGCGGTCTTCTTCGCGGGCTCAGGCTTGGGCTCCTCGACGGACTCCCAGTTGGCGGGCTGGCAGACGTAGCCCTCGTAGCGGGCGTCGGGTACCTCGACGACCTCGTCAGGCTGAACCACGCGGCCGTAGAGCTCGGGCACCGTCACCGGCTCCGGGCCCACGAAACGAACTCGCGCCATGGGGACCTCCTAGGTCATGGCAAAGGGCCCGCCGGCGGCGGGCTGCAAGGGATGGGGTTGGGCTACAGGCGGGCGCGGCAGGTCACGAAGAACTGCAGGCCCGCGATGGTGCCGGCGTCCTGCCGCTGGGACAGGTCGCCTGCGGTCACGTGCGCCCACTGCACCGTGCCGTTCAGGGTCGGCGCGTCGGGGGCGTCGTTGGTGGCGCGGAGCGCGGTCTCCACCACGGCGACGATGGCGAACACCCGGTCGCGGTGGAGCTTGGCCGCGCCCTTGTCGCCGGAGCGGGACTCGGCGTAGCAGCCGATGACGAAGTCCTCGTCACGGCGGCGGGCGCCCGCGTCCGCGAAGTCCTGGGTGAGGGTGACGGCGCTCTCGCCGTCGGGCTGCCAGCCGACGTACAGCACCTGCCGCTCGGTGAAGTCGATCGAGACCGGGCCGTCGACGACCTTCACGCCGTCCAGCCCGGGCGCGGCGTCCAGGATGGCGAGCAGGGCGTCGATCGCCGCGGGCACGCGGGACGTGGCCATCGCTACGCCACCCCCGGCGGGAGCTTGTACGGCTCCAGAAGCTGCAGCACCCGGTTCGGCACGGCGTAGCCGAAGCCGGGGATCGGCTCGTTGACGCTGAAATCGTCCGCGCTGCCGCCGCCGCGGGCGGCCCCGTACTGCGTGCGCCACAGGTGCTGCAGCAGGATCCGCGCCGCCAGGTTGATCGTGGGCAGGACCTCGCCGCGGCCCACCTGGTAGACGAGCGTCCACAGGCCGCCGGCGAACGAACCGCCGGAGCGGCGGCGGACCAGGCCGCGGGGCAGGTCCACCACCAGGTCGCCGACGTTCAGGGCCTCGCCGCCGGCCAGCAGCGGCGTGGCCGAGGTGAGAGACAGCACCGGGATCGTCGACAGGCACAGGACCGGGCCGCGGCCCTCGACAACCTCGGACACCTCGCGCGCCTCTACGGGGCCGATGTGGCGCTCGATGACCGCGGTCAGTGCCTCGATGTACGCCTCCAGCTCGGTGTCGCTGGCGGTGGTGTCGATGTCGAGCTGGGCCTTCGCCTCGTCGAGGGTCAGCAGCGCCACGGCCCGCCCCCTACTTCGAGCGGGTCGACGGCTTGCGGCCCGTCGGCGTGGACCGCTCCGCCTCCGGGGCGGTGGCCTCCTCGACGACCGGCTCGTCACCGTCGGCGGTCTCGGCCAGGCCAACGCTCACCATGTGCGCGGCCTCCTCGTCGGGCAGGTCTACCAGCTCGCCGCGCGCCGGCCACGGCTGACCGTCCCGCGTGCCGGACAGGGTCGTCTTCATGCGCACCTGCATGGGTGCTCCCTCCTCGGGCAGTTGGACGGCGGGGCGGCCGGTCGCCGCCCCGCCAGGGGGATCAGCTCGCGCCGCCGGCGAACACCTTGATGGCGCCGGTCTGGTCGATGGTCAGACCGTCCGCGCGGATGATCGCCCGGTAGGTGACGAGGTCCGCGTTGAACGCGTAGTCGTCCGACCGCTCGAAGCGGACGCCACCCGCCAGCCGCACGAAGTACTGGGAGAAGTCACCGAAGACGACGGACTTCGCGGACAGCGCCGTGGCGGCCACGTTCGGGTCGGTGTGGACCGGCTTGCCCAGCAGGGTGTCCGGGGCGCCGACCTGGATGGACGGCTGCCACAGGTACTGGCCCTGAAGGTCCTTGAGCTTGCGGGCCGCCCCGAGCGACGCGTCGCGCATCAGCCAGCCGCACGACGTGCTGTTCCGGTACGGCGCGATGACCGAGTAGTACAGGTCGATCAGGTCGTCCGCGGTGAACGCGCCCACGACACCGGTGCCGCCGGTCTTGCCGGTCGACGCCGAGGTGACCACGCCCGTCGGCTGGTTGGTGCCCGTGCCGGTGATGGCGTGGACGCCGAAGGCGTTGCCCAGGGCGCGGCCGGCCTGCATGGACAGGTAGCCCTCCAGGTCGACGCCCGTGTCCGTCAGCAGCTCGCTGGACGCCTGCAGCAGCACGCCGTACTTGTAGGCGGCCAGGGACCGCTTGGCGAACGTCGGGTCGGACTCGGTGATGCCGGTGCCCTCAGCGGTCAGCGCGGCCGAGGAGTGCGCGGTCGTGACCGGCACCTCGATGGTCTCGCCCGACGCGGTGTTCAGGACGGTCGGGCCGGCCATCATCACGCCGGACACCTCGATGAGGTGCGCGATGAGCTGGCCGTAGAACGTGGTGGGGACGGTGTTGCCGCCCGCGGTGGCCGTGCCCTTGACCAGGTCGCGGAAGGCGACGCCCTCGGGCGGGGCAACGCTCATGCCGCGGATCTCACCGCGGGCCCAGCGCCGGAGCTCCGACTCCTCGGCGGGCTTCTGGCGACCCTGCTCCTGCGGCTTGTCCAGCAGGCCCTTGAACGCGGCCTCGGCGTCCTTGGTGCGCTGCTCGGCCTCGGTCAGGTCCTTGACCCGCAGGTCGATCGCGTCGAGGTCGCCGTTGAGCCGCTGGTAGGTCTGCTCCTCCTCGGCGGTCAGGTCGCGCTTCTCGCCCTCCGCCGCGTCGAGGAGGCCCTTGGCCTGCTCCCACACGTTGGCGCGGCGCTCCTGGAGCGCCTTGATGTAAGACTGCACGTCGCCCTCCTGGGCATGACGACGACGCCCTCAGGCCGGTGGCCGGGGCGTCTGGTGGGTGGAGTGTCGAGGTGGGGGTCGCCCTGCCTCAGAAGGTGCGGCGCCGGTTCAGCTCGGCGCGCCGCTGCCGTACCGCGACAACCGGGTGGGGTTCGCCCTGCCCGCTCGCCGGGATGATTGTGGGGGGCGGGGCCCCGAGGAACCGCTTCAGCTCTCCGGCCTCGGCGGCCTGGCGGACCTCAGCGAGGTCGGCGCCGGCCTTCTCCGCGAGGGAGCGCAGGCCGGTGCTGGTGTCGAGGTAGGCCGGGTCGTTGACCGGGGCCACGTCGACCAGCTGCCCGGACAGCAGCGTCCGCACGGGGAAGCCGTCGTCCGTCATCGACCAGTCGTCCTCGAACGTGAAGAACGCGAACGACGACTCGGAGATGTCACCGCGCTGCACCAGCTCGTACACGTCCGCCCGGGCGGCCGGGCAGTCGACCGCGTAGTCCAGGCCGACCCCGTCCGTGACCAGGCGCAGCGTGCCCGCGCGGGTCGTGCCCAGCAGCGCCATGTTGTCGTGGTTGTAGCGGGCCATCGCGCGGGGCCAGCCGTCGCCCTCGGACTTGGCGAAGAACCGGGGGTCGATCCGCTCGACGAACCCGCCCAGGTTCCTGGACAGGGTGTTGAACTTCGCGGCGTACCCGCCGATGGTGCGGCTGTCGCCGGCGGCCCGGACCTCGACGAGGCCCCGGGTGAACCGGCGTTCGGTGTCGTTCACGGGGTCTCCTTGTCGTCGCTGGCCACGCTTCCGAGCGGGGTCCAGTCCTGGCCCTGTCCGTTCGGCAGGGGCGCCTCGTCCTCGCTCGCGCGCAGTTCGTCGATGTTCTTCAGGCCGATCGCTCGGGCGATTCGGTACGTGCGGTACCGCGTCAGGGTGTCGGTGCGCAGCATCGCGTCCGCGTCGAACGCGCACTCCTCGGTGGGCGGGCGCAGCATGGAGAGGGCTTCCTCCAGGCGGGCCAGCCACGGGCGGAGCGTCCATGTCAGCAGGTCGATGCTGTTCTGCTCGACCGTCGTGTACGTCAGCGGGTTGCCCGTCGTACCGCCGACCTTCTCGGCGGGCACGCCGTAGATCGCAGCGATCGTGTTCGCCGTGGCCTTGATGGTCTCCAGGAACTGCGACTCGTTCGCCGGCACGCTGATGGGCTTGTACTTCGTGCCCAGGCCCAGGGCCACGACGTCCCGCCCTGCCGCGGCTTCCTTGAACCGCTGCTTCAGGATGATCGCGTTCTCCCGGGAGACCTCTCCCTCGGCCTCCAGGACCGCGGATGGAGTCGACCCGTTGGCGAACCAGTCGTGCCCGAAGCGTTCTGCCAGCAGCCCGGTGTCCGTGGTCGTCGCGAAGTACGCGATCGGTGACAGCCCGAGGATCTGGCCGGGCAGTGTGTAGGCCGGGATGTGGAAGAGCTGGCCGTCCTCAAGACGGCGGCCCTTGTAGTACCAGACCGGGTAAGCCGCGAGGTTGTCCTGGATGCTGACGTCGTCCGGGTGCAGCCACTCAATCTGCGAGGGCCAGCCGTCCGGACCCCACGCGACCACCAGGCCGTAGGCGTTGCCGCGCAGCGTCAACGACGTCATGCACCGGTGCATCCAGTCGTACCGGGTGCCCACCGCGGCAGGCCGACGGAACAGAGGCGGCGCCATCATGGGCGTTCGCCCGCCCGCGCCAACCTGCTGGTACGACCGCAGGGGCAGCGACGCCACCGAGTCCGCCAGCAGCCGCGTGGCCGCGTAAACCGGCGCCAGGCGCAGCGCCCGCTCCTGCCCGTAGCCGAGCAGAGAGGCGTCGCCGCCAGACCCCCACACGTCCTGGAATGTGATCGCCCGCTGCTGCTGCCTGCGGCGGAAGGGCCACCACCTCATCGCGCCCTCCTCACCACACGTTGTTGACGACGTCGCCGGGCGTTTCCTCGACCTCGGCGGTCAGGCCCCACTTGGCGAGCGTCACGCCCACCAGCGGGCTGATATCCACGGACACGACCCGCCGGGCCCACGCCCACGCGTCACCCAGCGCGCGCTTCTGCGCGCCCGCCAAAGCCACCGCCAGCGGGGCATCGTCCCGGTGGGACAGCGCCTGCTCGGTGACCGCGTCGTAGAACTGGCCGCAGGCCGCCGCGACGTCCCGCCCCTTGGGCTGCACCACCTCGATGCCGAGGCGTTCCTCCAGGGCAGCGATCAACGCGCCCGCCGGGCCCGCAGCGTCGACGACCCAGCACCGCGGCTTCCACTTGGCATGGAGCTCGGCCGCACGATCCAGTAGCCAGCCCGTACCCGGGCGGTGGTCAACCACCTCGACATGCGTGCCGCCCCGCCACTCGCCGGCCACGCAGATGGCCGCGTGCGACCGTTCCGGCGTCATGTCGATCGCGAAGCACACCGGGTCGCTGGGCGTCGACTCAGCAGCCGCCAGAGCCCGCCACGCGTCCTCCCCGATGACCTGCCAGGTATCCGCCGAGTCCGACGGATACTCGCCCACGCCGAGCCGCTCACGCGCATAGCCAGCCGGGCTGAGCGTGGACCTCTCGTTGGCGACCTTCTCCAGCGTCAGCCGGTAGCCGACCGCGGGGTTGGACTTGAGCACCGCCTCGTCCGAAGCCGCGTCGTCGTGCTCGGTGCAGCCGGCCGGGCACTCGTCCCGGTGCAGGTCGGCCGACCACTCGAAGTAGGCAAGGGACGGGTCCGGCGTACCCGACTCGACGGCGGCCAGGGCGCGGCGTCGCAGCCGCCCCAGCTGCACGGACGGCGAGCCGATGCCCGCGGACCCGAGGTACCAGATCTGCGGGTTGTCGACGGCCGCCATGGTGGGCAGCAGGGCGTCCATCGCGTCGTCGCCCAGGATCATGTCCTCGTCGAGGATGTTGCAGTCCCCGGTGAAGCCGCGGCCCGACCCCTTGGAGCGGGCGATGAACCGGAGCACCTGGCCGGAGTGGAGCTCGATGGACTCCTCGCCGACCGTGTACCGGTACGCCTTGACGCGTTTATGCAGGTCAGGGGTCTGGCGGATCAGGCGTTCGATGCGCTTGAACGCGTTCTTGGCGGTCTTGAACTCATGGGCGGAGTGGAGGATCAGCTCCTCGCCGCCGACGAAAAGGCCCCACAACTCTCTGGCCTCGATGATGCCGCCCTTGCCGTTCTGGCGAGGGACGTTGACGCAGCACTCGAACGCCGCCCAGGAACCATCGGCGTCCTCGCCCATGCCCTGCCGGAGCACGTGTTGCTGCCAGGGATCCAGGCGCAGCCCGGCCACGGCCGCCAGGTCGATCGCCTCCTGCCCGGCGGTGGACACGGCCGCGGGCACGGTCTCAATCGGCGGCGCCTGCCAGCCGTACACCCGGCCGCCGTCACTCACCGGAGGCCTTGACCGCGCGGAGCTTGGCGCGGCGCTCGGTGCCAGCACTGACGATGCCATCGACTGCATCCCCCTCCGCCTTGACCGGGGCGTGCTTCCGCACGTTCTCCGTCAGGGCACGCAACGCGGTCGCTGCGTTCGCCCCGCCAGTTGGGGCGTCGCTCCTGTCCATCAACTGGGCAAGCTTGATCGCCGCGGCACACAGACCCGGCGCGGTCTCCTCGCCGCCAAGCTGGTCGATCTCGTCCCGGATCCCCTGTTCGACGTCGCCCACGACCCACCCCCGGCTCGCTATTCGAGTAACCGTCGACAGATCAGAATTAGCGGGACCAAGATCGCCAAGCCGTCACGCAGAGTGACACCACTAAAAGTGCATCCGTCGATGGATGGGTCAAGATCGCGACGAAAAATGGCCGCGCAAAAAATCGGGCGAGAAGGGCGTTTGGGTCGCCCGCCCCTCCGTCTAAAGAATGGCCGGGTCCTTGATCACCAGGCGCGCGAGGGCTGGGACACGGCGCCGGCTGAGCGGGCCGGCCGGGACCGGTACCAGCGGGCGGCGACCCTCTGCATCCCCGGGTCGCGCATGGCTTCGATCCGCTGCATGACGATGTCCCGGCCCGGGTCGACGACGACGATGCGGGCGCCGAGCCGCTTGTAGCGGGCCATGGCCTTGGCCTGCGGCATGGTGTGGATCAAGTACACGTCGAGCTGTTCGCGTAGCTCGAACGCCTCGTACATGGCCGCGTACCGGGCCTTATGTGCGACGCGGAGCTGCAGCGGGTTCTGGTTCCAGCCGGGTGCGCCGGGCCCGGAGATCGCGGCGGTGATCCGGTCGAGGTCGATGACCACGTCGGTCGGCTTGGCGTGCGCCTCGATCCACGTGGACTTCCCGCCGGCCGGGGGCCCTGTGATGACGTACAGCACAGTCGGGTCAGCTGCGGAACGGCAGGGTGCGGAGGTCCGGCTCCGTCATGTGCGTGTAGATGTCGTCTCGGATCTCGGCGGGGTCGGTCCAGCCGGACGCGTAGCCGCAGTTGCAGACGAGGATGACCTGTCCCGTCCAGCGCTTGCCGGCGCCGGTGACGAAGCCACCGGCCGGGGTGGACTCGGTCTGTCGCATGAGCTTGGCGTTGTGGTCCAGTGCCATGGTCACCATCTCCGTGAGGCTTGTTGGGGGCGTTGTGGGCTCGTGCGGTTGCCTCGGGCGCTGTTGCAGCGGCGGTGTGCCGGGCGGGCGTTGCTCCGGTCGAGGAGGTCGCCACCGCGGGACAGCGGCACCTCGTGGTCGAGGGTGAAGCTGAGCGGGTGCCGGGCGTCGAGGTCGTAGCCGATGTTGTGGCCGCAGAGCCAGCAGGGCAGGCGTTGGGAGCGGAGCCAGTCGACGAGGCGGCGGTAGGGGCGCCCGTTGCGGGGGTTGCCGGCCACGGGCGCCCTCCTGTCGGTCAGCCCTTGCCCATGAGGTCGTTGGTGACCTGGTCGATGGCCTTGTCCATCTCGTCCGTGGTCAGGTAGCCGCAGGCGTCCTGACCGGCCGTGGCGTCGAGGGTGCTGGAGTTGTCCTGCAGCTCGCTCTCGATCCAGGTGCGGCAGTCGGGGGTGATGTCCAGGGCGTCGGCGGGCGCGCTCGGGAACGCGCTGTTGAACTTGTCCTCGACTGCCTTGGAGGCTTCGGGGCTCTTGACCCAGATCTCCATGGCCTCGCCTGCGAGGCGTTCGAGGGTCTTGCCGTCGACGCCGGCGCACGCAGCCGGGCGGCCGCCTGCCGGTTGGGCGCCGGCGGCGTCCTTGAGTTGCTGGACCATGGCGGTCTTGCAGGCGGCCACGTCGGGCTCGGAGCTGCTGCAGGCCGCGGTGAGCGGTGCGAGCAGCAGGGTGGCCGCGGCGGTGGCGGTACGGATGCGCATGGGGTCCCCCGGGTGTGTGGCTGAGGGGGCATCATGTGCGGTCGCTACGGGCCGTGTCTGCCGTGTCGCTGAGCTGTGACATGCCGAGGGCCCCGGCTCGGGTGAGTCGGGGCCCTGTAAGCGGCCTGATCACCTGCTTTTGGGCATGGTGATCTCCCGCGAGTGTTACACCCGTGAAGGATGGGCGTCAAGCGCTCCTGAGCTGCTGGAGTTCGTCGAGGTCGATGAGGTCGCGGCCGGCGTGGTCTTGGCCGTGTTTCTGGAGCTTGCCGCGGTGGATCCAGACGCGGATGGTGCCGGGCTTGACGTCGGCGGCGAGGGCTGCGGCTTGGGTGTCGGCGAGGCGGCGGCGCGGGGTGCTCATGCCTCCCATAGTGCCGCCTGGGGCCGGTTTCCGGGGCGTTGCGGCAGGGACCGAAACCCGAAACTGTGCAGGTGGGGCCCGACATCGGGGGCGAAACCGGTTTCGGGCCGGGGTGAAACCACGGGCCCTTCCCGAAACCGGCTCGCGGGGTCCTACTCGCCGTCCTCGGCAGCCGGGAGATCCGCGTACCGCAGGCCCTTCGCGCCGCCGCAGCACTCCCGGATCGTGAGCTGCCGGGTGGAGACCTTGAAGGGCTTCAGCGCGACGCTGAGCGCGGTCGAGGCCTCGCCGACGGGCAGCTCGGTCCACGGGCGGTACAGGTCGGCCCGGTACGCGGCCAGGGCTTCCACCAGGCGGTGGGAGTGCACCGCCTCGATGCCGTCGGGCCAGACCGCGCGGACGTGGTCGACGACGGTCTCGACGTCCTGCTCCTCGACCTGGGCACCGACGGACTGCCCGGACAGGGTGCCGGCCGCCGTGCGCAGCGCCAGGGCGCGCTTGGCGATGTCCTCGGCCTCGGTCTGCTTGATGAACGCGGCCCGCACGGTGATGCCGTCGCGGCCGCGGGCGAGGATGCCGGTGCCCTGCTCGTCGATGCTGATGTCGGTGGCGCGGAGGCCGCGCTCGTAGGCGCTGGTGCCGAGCACGTTGTTGTTGGCGCGCCAGTCCATGACGGCGAGGCACAGGCGGGTGCCGACGCTGCTGGACACGGAGGTCGGCAGTGACGGGGCGTCGGGGTTCTGGGTGAGCAGGATGAGGATGATGCCGTAGGCGCGGCCCTTCTTGATCAGGCGGGTGGCCAGGGCCGCGGCCTCGTCCTTGTACTCGGGGTGGGTGAACAGCTCCTGGACCTCGTCGATGACGATGACGCGCGGGCCGAGGTGCTGGTCGGGGTAGCGCTCCTGCAGCTGGCGGGTGACGCGGCGCCCGTCGGGGACCTCGGCCGCGGGCAGGGCCTTGATGAACTTCGCCCGGCGCTGGTACTCGGCGATGCCGGAGCGCATGCCGGCGAGCGCGGCCTCCAGGTCCTCGTCGTCGTCGCCGGAGACGTAGCGGTGGCAGATGGGCTTGACCGCGTCGAGGTCGCCGGAGCCCTTGAGTTCGTAGATCCACAGTTCGGCCGTCGGGTCGAGGGCGACGCCGAGCACGATCGCGAGGGCGCACGAGGTCTTCCCGGAGCCGGGAATGCCTCCGACCAGCAGGTTGGAGTACATGAGGGTGATGTCGATCAGGTTGCCGCGGGGGTCGAAGCCGTAGGGCAGGGGCTGGTAGACGTCGGCCTGGCCGTCCTTCATTAGCGGCCACAGCTTGCGGCCGGCCTTGGCGGGGTCCTGTTGGGCGACCCACAGGACGAGGCGGCCGGGGTGGGCGCTGCGGTCGCCTTCGGGCCACACGGTGGAGATGGGGCGGCGCATCGCGGCCGCGAGAGCAGCGCGCTTCTCGAGCACGGCTGTGGCCTCGACGCCTGCGGGCAGGTCGACTTCGGCGCGCCAGCCCGGGCCGTCGCGCATGACCTCGGCGGCGAACTCGACGCCGCGGCGGCCCTTCTTGCCCTCGATGCCGATCGCGGCCAGGGCCTCGAACACCTCGGTGGAGTCCAGCGGGCGCATGTGGCGGACGGACACGTACCGGGTGATCAGGGGCCTGTCGGTGCTGCGCCCGGCGAGGCCGAGGGCGGCCAGGGCGGTGACGCCGGCCATGGCGGTGTAGCCGGGCACGATGAACGCCGAGACGGTGGTGGCGATGGTGGTCGCGCTGGCGATGCAGAGGGACAGGATGCGGCGCGGCCGGATGCGCCGGGACCGCTCCTTGGACAGGGCGAGCCAGGCCTCGATGTCGGCGGTGGTGGCGGCCTTGGCCTCGACGGGGCGGGCTTCGGCGTCGACGACCCACCGGAACCAGCGCACCGCGAGGCGCCAGGCGCCGACCGGGGACCGGCCGATGAGGCGCACGAGGTACACGGGTACGCGGACGGTGTGGAAGGCGGATACGTGGGCGACGTACCCGGCGGTGTACTTGGTGGCGGTGACGAACTCGGTGGGGACGCGGAGCCAGGACGGGAGTACGGGCGGGGCGTCCTTCAGGTACGCGCGGCGCTCGGCGATCCACGAGCCCGGCTCGGCGGCGGTCTCGGGCAGGTCGACGGGGCGGGGCACTTCGACGGCCTCGGCGTACTCGGGTACGTCGCCGTCCTTGACGAGCTTGAGCATGGTCTCGGTCATGGGGTGTGGCTCCCGATCAGGTACGGCGGCGGAGGAGGCCGCGGCGGCGGGCGGCGCGGGCGGTGCGGTTGCTGCCGACGGCGCCCACGACGCTGACGATGGCCCAGGCGCAGACGGCGACCATCACGGCGAGGACGGCGAGGCTGGCCGCGATAGACGCCATGGCGGCGACCAGCAGCGGACCGAAGTAGACCGCCGCGGCGACGGCACCCGCGCCCATGCCGGCCCCAAGGGCGACACGCTGCAGCGTCCTGTCCGGCGGCGCCTCGTGGATGTGAACCACCTGCGGAACCGTTGCCGTCTGAGCAACGGTTGCCTGCTGCTCGGGCAGCGGCGTCGGCTGGTAGACGGGCGCGGGCGCGGTGGGCGCGTGGTTGGAGAACTGGTAGCGGCGGGGCGTGGTCACGGCTGACCACCTCCGCCGACGATCTCGGTGCGCAGCGCAGCCGCGTCGCGGCGGGACAGGCCGAGTTCCGTCTGCAGAGTCTGGATGGTGACGCGGCGCCGGGTCGACCTGACCGCCTCACGGTCGAGCTTGCGGGCCTCGCGCCGCAGGTCGGCGGGGGTGAGGGTGATGGTCTCGGTGACCACCTGGCGGGGGGTCTCGGCGGGCAGGGCGGTGGTCACCTTGACGTCAACCAGTCGGCCAAGCACCTCGTCCCACTCGTACAGCGACGGGGGCAGTTCGGTGACCGGCGGGATGACCACCGGTGGCGGAGCGGCCGGGGGAAGCTCGGGGAGCGGCTCGGGCCGGGCGACGATCGGCAGCGGGCGGGCTCCGGCCGGGACGACCGGCGGCGGTGGCGGCACGGGCGTGGCCCGCTCGATGGTCACCTCGGCGACGACGCCGGCGGCGTCGGCGAAGTGCTCGGCCAGCGTGGTCACCTCGGGCTCCGGCTCGGCGGCCGGGAGCTCCGGGAGCGTGCCGCCGTACATGCCGGCCAGCGCTGCGTCCGCTCCATCGCGGAGCCGGTCACGCTGCACCTCGACCAGGCGCGCGCCCAACTCGGTGTCGCCTACGCCAACCCGCTTGGCCAAGCGCCAGGCCGCGCGCTCCGACAGCTTCCGCGCCCACTCGCTGGGGTGGTTCGCGGCGCGGGCCTGGTGGTAGGCGAGGCGCTGCACCGTGGCGGCGTTCCGGCGTTGCGCCTCCGCGTCGACCCCCGTGCGGTGCACGACGATCCGCCGGGCCAGGAAGCTGATGCCCTCGGCGGCCGCGGTCATCGCCAGCGGCGTCATGCCGTAGACGACGGCCTCGCGCACGGTCGGTGCGATCGTGATGCCCATGACCGCGGCCGCGGACGGCAGCAGCCACAGGGCGGCGCGGACGACGGTGGGCGAGGCCTGGCCGAGCATGGTCACGCCGATCATCACGAGCGCGGCCACGAGGGTGGCGCCCTCGCCGGCCGCGACGACGCCGAGCGCGGTCTGCGAACGGTGCAGCACCGAGGTCGCGTTGGCGTAGGTGCCGATCGCGCCGGCCACGCCTACGCCGATCATCGGCAGAGCGGCGAGGACGAGGACGGCGATCTGCCCCTTGGTCAGGGTCCGGGTCATCGGGTCCACCTCCGGGTGGCGCGTGCGAGGCGGGGGTACGCGGCGAGGCCGGCGAGGAACGCCCAGACCGCGGGCTGTGCGGCGGCCGCGACGAGGACCGCGGCGACCAGGCCGAGGGCGGCGGCGAGCACTCCGGGGGCGAGCAGCCAGAGCAGGCCGAGCAGGGCGCCGAGCAGGATGGGCTTCATCGCTGGTCCTCCCCGAGCTGGATGGCCAGGCGGCCGGCCATGTACCGGACCCGGCTCGCGTGGAGCATCAGCGTCTCGGCGAGGCGGTGCAGGTCCGCGACGGTGTGCGGGTAGAAGTCGTCGCTGATGCCGACGTTGACGAACACGCTGGTGCCCGGGGGCAGCTCGGTGAAGGGGCGCGACTCCAGCGCGAGGGACAGCAGCCGGGGGCGGCCGCGGGAGGTGAGGACGTCGAGGACCATCTCGGGGCCGCGGTGGGTGATGTCGACGCGGTAGCCGCCGGCGGGGTGGTCGCCGGCGCACCACATCGGCTCGTCGATGGTGACGTCGCCGTGGTCGCAGGTCGGGATGGTGACCGTGATGGGCTTCATGCCGTCGCCCCGTCCTGCCGCGGCGTGTAGGTGACGGGGTTCTGGGTGGTCCACTCGCGGAGGCGTTCGGCGCGCTCGGTGAGGGTGAACAGGTCCGGGGCCCTCAGCAGGCTGGAGAGCTGGATCCGTACGTCGGACGCGCGGCTCCGGACGAGGTCGGCGAACGTGTCGAGGTCTTCTGTCTCGGCCGGCCTGGGGACGGTGAGGGCTTCGACGGTGGCCTCGATGAGGGCGCGGACGTCGGGGGCGAGGTCGCTCATGACGCCACCGCCTTCGTACCTTGCGCGACCTCGTCGGCCAGGCGCTCCAGCTCTTGGGCCTGCTGCTCGCAGCCTGCGGCGCGGTACTCGCGCACCTTCTGCTCGATCCACGCGGCGACGTCGGCGCGGATCTCGGCCTCGCGCTCCGGCGACAGGGGCTCGGGGGCGGTCTCGCTCATCGCTGCACCGCCGGGGTGATGCGGCCGGTGATGCCGGCGGGGGTGGCGGTGATCGTGGTGGTGCGGCCGTCGCGACGGCGGATAATCCCGGCCGCGACGAGGCGGCGGGGCGGGCGCTCGCAATCTTCTACTGCGGCCGCAATAGACTTCAGCACAGCTGAGTCCCTCCTGGTCAGATCAGGAAGTGGATGAGGTCAGGCCCTGGGCTCGGTGTTGGTAGCACCGGCCTGGGGCCGTTCAGTTGTGAGGTGCAGCCCTATGGCTGCGGCTGGTTCTTCTCCAGCGCCTTGATGACGCGGTTCACGGTGGCCCGGCTGACGCCGAGCTCGCGCGCTACGGCCGCCTGGCTACCGAGGACTTCAGCGCCGTCGAGGAGGGCGTGGGCCCGGTCGGCGGTCGCTTCGAGGTATGCCTGCCAGGCTGCGGCCTGCTGTCGGACGGCTTCGTCATGGCGCTCTTTCCACGTGGTCACGTCCCTCCCTCTACCGGAAGCGGTGACTGCCCCACAAATGTAACGGGGGGACGTGACGTCCGTCAAGGGGGGTAGTGACGCACGTGTTGCGGCGATCATGAAGCCCCCTCGAACTGCCCCTGGGCCGCCTTCAGTTCCAGCCACCGCTCCGGCCGCCAGTCCGTCCCGCACCACGAGCACCGAGCCACGGTCTCCTTCGGCATCAGCCGGACCACGGCCCCGCAGGCACCCTCGTCCACCGCCGCCAGGCAGAAGCCCAACCGGCGCGGACGCTCCGCCGGATCCAATGGGGACACCACCGACAGCGCCGCGCCCCGCAGCACCCGCACATCCTCGGCGAGGCCGTCGATGTCCGGGTACTTCTCGCACGCCCACCACAGGTGACTGCCCAAGAACTCCACCGTGGCGGTCAGCGCCTGCTCCGCCGTGCCGCGGAACCGGGCCATGGCCCCGAGGCCCAGAACGCGCCGCCACTCCTCCTCACGGGCCTCCAGGGCCGTCACCATGCCGCCCCAGGCACGGAGGGACAGCGCGTCCTCGTTCACGGGCAGGTGCCGATCCCGGCTGCCCGACACGAACTCGCCAGCCGGCGCGGTCCCGGGGACCATGGCGGCGCCGAGCTGGCGGTAGAGGTCGGGCAGCTCGCGCAGGTGCGCAGAGAGCCGGGCCTGGCAGTCGCGGCACGCGAAGCGCGCCGTCTCGTCCGGGCCCAGCTCCTCGCAGCACAGGCCGCAGCTGATCACGAGTCCGCCTCGGCGTCCTTGGCGAGCAGCTGCCGCGCGCGCTCGATGGCCTTGCGGTCACGCCGGTTATCCACAGCCCGGTGCACAAGCACGGCGGCCATGTGGATAAGCAGCATGTATGCAACGCCGGCGCCGAAGCCCCAGAGCAGGATGCTGATCTCGTGCTCGGACATGTGGTCCTCCTTGTGGTGTCCTGGGTGGGAGGCCGGGCCTGATACGGACAGGCCCGGCCGGTTCACGCGGTGGCGGGCGCCGCGGCGCCGTCGCTGCCATGACGCTCTTCGGCCGGCAGGAACACGCGGACGAAGTTCGCGCCGTCGCACGGGTCGCAGGCGTAGCCAGTGGCGTCAACGGTGAGCGGCACGCAGTCGCCGTCCGCGCGGATCTGCCAGGCCAGCACGGGCTCAGAGAACGTCCGGCCCTCGTCCTCGTCGTCGCGGTACTCGACGCGCCACCCGCCTCCGGGGATGGCGGCGACCACAGGCGCGAGCGCGACCGGGACGAGGTCGGCGAAGTTGGTGTAGCTGTTGGCGTCGCGCAGGTGACCGGTCTTCTCGTCGACGACCTGGGCGGTGCCGTTGTCGTCCCAGGCGACGACGGGCTTGGTGGTGAAGTGCTTGCGTCCGTTGTTCTCCTGGCTGTAGCGGGCTTCGTAGGGGACGTGCTGTGCGGGGATCATCTGTGCTCCTTCAGGTGGATGCTGACGAGGTAGTTATGGGTACGGGAGGCCCGGATGTTTCACCGCGGCCTCGAAGTCCTCGAGCGTGTCGAAGGCCTGGCAGACCCGAACCTCATCCGGCCTCGGCGTAGTAGTCGTCGGGCTCGTCGAGTGGTGCACCCCAGAGGTCGTCGTCGGGTGCGGCACGCGGCCGCGGCGGCTCAGGCGGAGGCGCAGGGGATGCGGCAGGCTCTCCTTGGCACGAAGTGTGTGCGGCACCCCTGTGGTGGGCCTCTGACGTGCCCTTCTCTTGATCCAAGTCCTCTCTTTTTTGGGGGGTTGGGGTTTCAGAACCAACATTTCGTGCCAAGGGCGGCTCATCGCCTTCGCTCGCACGTTCGGATGTGCGCTGCGCGCGCAGGACGCTCACCACGAGCTCGGCCTCCTCGCCCAGCGCCCAGGGGTTCGACGCGGGGAAGCCGGTGTCCTCGGACTCCTCCTCCTTCTCGTCGCGCTGGCACCTGGTGAGCTCGACGACCTCCATGTCCTCCAGCGCCCGGCGCGCCACGTGGCGGTGCAGGCCAGTGAGCCGGCGGATCTCGGAGACGGTCAGTGCCTCGCCGTTCGCGAGCTGCTGGAGGCAGGCCAGGCGCGCCTGCGGCACCGTGTCCAGCGCGCACTGCCCGGCGATGGCGAGTACCTCGTCCCTGGGAACGCCGAGGGCGAGCAGGGACTTGGCCAGGGCGACAATCTGCCCGGTGACGCGTGCGGGCTCCTCGATGACGGGGATGCCGTCGATCTCGCGCCGGCCGTAGGCGTGCCTGGGCACGGCGGCCCGGCCGAGGCAGGTGAGCATGGCCGCATCTTCGAGCTGGTCGTACATGTCGTCGTCAAGCTCGATGTCCCGGACGCGGTCCCGCGCGGCGCGAACGAGCAAGGCGGCCCGGCGCCGGGCTTCGGCCTGCAGCTGCTCGATGCCGTTGACGGTGCGGCGCTTCCTGACGGTGGCCTTCTTGTGTCGGTTGTCGGTGTCGGGGAGGCGGCAGTACAGCCAGCGGGGCCCGAGGGCGTCGGTGTGGGACGAGAAGTTGTCGATGGCCGGGGTGACCGCGGCGAGCAGGGTGAGGCGGCCGGTCCAGGTAAGCGGCTGGGGAGAGTTGCCGACCTCGCGCACGACGTGCCCGTCGTAGGCGCGCCGCAGGAGGGCGAAGAGAGTGTCGCGGCCGCCGCGGTCGGAGGTGGCGAGGACGGTGGAGAAGTCGCTGATGGAGACGAACGCGCGGGATGGGATGCGGGTGAGGATGCCGGTGGGCCGCGGGTTCTTGCCGGGCATCCAGGAGAGCAGGGCGGGGCCGGTGATGTCGTCGACGTACTCGTCGGCGATGCCGTCGAGGCACTTGATCGCCTCGGTCTTCCCGCCGGACGGCGGGCCGACAAGCATCCCCCACAGCGGGTCGCCGTCGAGCTCGGAGGATACGGAGACGGCGAGGGAGAACTTGATGTGCCGGTCGCTGGTGAGGTGGACGTAGGTCTTGAGCTGGTCGAGGAAGTCCTCGCGGAGCTGGTCGATGTGGCTGTCCGAGGTGGCGGCCGGCTCCTCGGGCGTCGGCTCCCGATCCTTGTCCCCGGTCTGCTCCTCGGTCTCCTCCTCGACGGGCTCCTCGTCCGGGTGCTGGCGCGGCGCATCGGTGCGGTCCTGGCGCGGGACGCCGAACTGATAGCGGGCCTCCCCCGCCTGGCGGATCTCCGCGAGGACCGGAGCCGGGAGCGCGTTGGCCGCGGGGCTCGCCTCTGGGTTGCCGTGGGCAGCGCGCAGGATGTCCTTCGCGGCCGCGGACTCGTCACCGCGGTGGTGCAGCGCGGCGAAGAGCTGGCCTGATGAAAGGACCCGTCCGACGAACTCGTCTGGGAATCCCGGGAAGTTGTCGGTGCGGATGGTGACGGCGGCGCCGCCTTTGTGGACGGCGATGCCGTCGATGGAGTTGCCGGTGCCCCATCCTGGGCGAAGCCAGCGCTGGCAGTCGGGACCGCAGTAGCTGCAGGTGCCTGGGTACTGCTCGTGGTACGTGGCGCCCGCGAAGGTCAGGATGTCGCCGGCGCACGCGTGGTCGCCGAGGATCTGCAGCGGGCCGGGCCCGGCGTACAGCGGGGTCTCGCCGGAGGACCTGCTGCTGCCCGCCTTCGGCGCGGGCTTGGGCGGCGGGGTGCGCTTCTTCGGCTTGGGCTTGAGCTGGGTGGCGAGCTGCAGCATGTCGTCGAGGGCGTACCGGGGGCCGTCCTGTTCGACGATGCGGCACATGGCCGGGGTCCGGCCGGGCTTGCGGTTGACGGAGCCGGGCAGTCGGAGCACGCGCGCCAGGTCCTTCACGCCCGTGCCGTACTCCAGGCCCATCTGTGTGGCGCCCAGCTTGAGGATGTTCTGCCAGTCCGCGGCCAGCTGCACGGCGGTGTCGAACTCGATGTCCTCGCCGACGACGAGCGGCCGGTTGAACTTCCACCAGGCGTACAGGCCACCGCCGGAGTTGTGGACCTCGGTCGGCTCGGGCAGCTTGGCGAAGCGCGGGATGTCGCGGGCCTCGTCCGCGGTCTCGGGGAGCCCGGTGGTCTTGTGGCCGGCGTTGCCGTAGTCGATGTCGGACCACATGCCGATGAGGGCGCGGGAGTCGCGCGCGGTCCCTCGGCTGCCCGGGGGCAGGCGGCTGCCGATGGTGGTGACGCGGGCGTAGATGCCCTCGGCCCCCGCCCGGTCCTCGGCCAGGGCCCACTGTGCGGCCCGGTCGAGGTCAGCGGTCTGGATGCCGGTCCAGTCACGCGTGGAGGACACGGCGACGAGGCCGGCGTCCCCGGCAAAGTGCGTGGCGAGAAAGCCCCGGACGATCTCGGGGTCTGCTGCCAGCGGCTCAGAGGTGGTGTTCACGAACGCTGCTCTCGATTCCCGTGGTGCCGGTGGTGTTCGTGAGTGCGGGGCACGCCGCCTTCCCGACGGCGTGCCCCGCATCGGCTACCCGGTGGGCCGCAGTCGCCGGAACTGGTCGCGGGCGGCATTGAGCTGCTGCATGGCGACGGTGTCGCCGCCCCCGTCGGGATGGAGGACGGGAACGAGCGCCTTGTACGCCTTGGCCGCGAGGTCCTGACCGAGGGCCGTGTACATGGCGTCGGCCCAGGTGCTGGCGGTCCGTGAAGTACGGGGTGGCGGTGTCTGCTTCTCCTGCCGGGCGCCCGCGCCGTGGGTGGTGCGCACGGTGAAGCCTTCGGCTTGGAGCTGCTGTCGCAGCGTGTCGACCGCGTGGAGCTGGACGATCCAGCACTTGGCGTCGCTGTCCCAACGCCGCCATGTGCGGGGCAGGTCCTTGATGACGTCCTTCGCCTCGAAGGGGCTGTGCACCTTGGCGTCGAAGGGGCCGACTTCGATGTGCACGCTGCTCATCGGGCGCCTCCCGTGGCTGCGGCCGCCGCGGCGCAGCGGGCCCGGTGGTCGGTACGGACGCCCGCGGTGAAGGCGGCGACGTCTGCGGCTCCGAAGACGGGGCCTTCCTTGGCGCGGCAGAGCAGGCATTCGTAGCGGGCGCGGACGCCGTCGAGGTCGACGAAGAGGGCGCCGGTCACGGAGCGCCAGTCAACCATCGCTGCCCTCCTTCGTGGCCATAGCCAGGCGGTGCCGGAGCAGGTCGAGTTCGTCGAGGACGTTGGCGAGCGCGGACGCGCACACCCCGTCGACGGTGGTGTCCTCGCCGATCGGCCGGACTCCGTTGAGCGCGTCCTGCAGGATGTGCTCGTCGTCGCCTTCGAGGTACGTCTTCACCTCGGCCGCGGCCTGGTCCAGCCGCGCGGCCCGCTCCTCGTCGTGGAGGCGGACGGCGTACGCGGTGAACAGGGCGTCGAGGGCTTTCGCCTGCTCGATGGGGTGGAGGGCGCGCCAGGCGCGGTGTCCGATCTCGACGACGTCGACGCCGCCGGGCTGTTCGCGGTGCATCGCGGCTTGGGCCTCGCGGAACGCGGCGAGAAGGAGTGCGTTGTCGTTCACGGCCGGGCTCCGGCGGTGCCTGCGAGGACGGCGAGGACCTGCTCAAGAACGACGTCCGGGTCGTTGCTCGCGATCACGAGGTCGATCCACTGGTCGACGAACGCGACCGGCGCCGGCCGGTCGGCGTACTCGTTCCGCAGGTCGAGCAGCAGGGCGACCTGCTCGCGGGACCGGGCGTTCAGCTTGAGCGCGGCGCGGATCTTCTTCGCCTGCTCGGGCATGCCCTGGGCGTCGGCGCCGATGGCGACCACGCGTGCGGCGTCGGTCAGGATCGCGTCGTTTTTCTGGCCGGCGAGCCTGCGGGCGAAGATGTCGAGCGCCTCGGTCTTCGAGATTCCGCCCTCGGGGCGGGCCTTGGGGGTGACGATCTCGACGTCGTTGATGTCGCGGGCGGCGAGTTCCTGGCGCAGCATCTGGTGGGCCAGGAACTCGGTGACCTGGGCCGGGTCGAATGCGGCGCGGGTGCGGCCCTTGAAGATGCGGAAGACGACCTTGCGGCCCGGGTCGAGCGGGGCCTGCTCCAGTTCGACGCGGTGCGGGGTGGTGCTGCTCTGGTCCTGCGTGGGCTGCGTCCCGGCAGCCTGGGGGCTTACGATGCTGTTGCGCACGTTCTCGGTCCCTTACTTAGCGGTCTGGGTGTGGATGTGCTCGACAGGAGGCGCCGGCTCGTACCCGGCGCCTTCGTCGTTTCCGGCGCGCGATCCCGCCTCGTACGCGGGACCGGCGCCGGCCTCCTTGGGCTCAAGGCCCAAGAGCTTCCAGATCTCGACGGTGCGGAAGTAGCGCTTACGCCCGAGCTTGATCAGCTCCAGAGGAAGGCGGCCTTCTGCGGCGAGCTGGTAGATCGTGGATTCGGCCTGCCCGGTCATGCGGGCGAAGGTCGGGATGTCGGTGAGGGCTGACTGGTGGGCGAGGATCTCGCCGATCGGCATCGCCGGGGCGCTCATGCCGACGCCTCGACCAGGCTGTCCAGCCACTCGTCAACGGCGCTGCGCCGGGCACGAAGGTGCTTCCCCACGCGAACCCACGCCGGCCCGAGGCCTCGCGACTTCCACCCGTAGATCGTGGACTTGGGGATCTGAAGCTCATCGGCGAGATCGTCGACGGACACCCAGCTGTGAGTGCAGGACCCCGTACGCACCGCGCCGCGGACCTGCTCTTTCGTTGGCATCGTTTGCCGTCCTCAAGAGTTTGGTTCCTGTCGCTGCACAGCTCAGCACGGACGTCCCATCAGTGTCAAGCGTTTCATCCTGGACGCTGCATCTCGGACGATCTGGCTGCCGCGTCTGGCGTTGAACGCTGCACACCCCTACCGTGTGTGCATGGGCAACAACGGCAAGCCAAGGCCACTAGTGGCAATCATCGGGGAACGCATGAAGCAATTCCGCGAAGATCGAGGACTACGGCAATCGGACATTGCCGCAGCTGCTGCAGAGTGCGGCCTCTCTTGGGGGAGGTCGAGCGTTGCCGCGTTGGAGGCCGGGACCAGGAACCTCAGTATCGGCGAGCTGTTCATGCTCCCCTGGGTGGTCTTCACTGCCGGCGGCTGGGATAAGCCCATCCTGCCTCCCGAAGAGCACGTCACCCTCTCAGGCTCAATCACCTCGACCCCAAGCGGTATGGCTACATCGCTGGCGATGCTATTGGAGCCGATCGGGGGCAAGGGTTCTACTGCACCACTTCGCGTACAGAGAATGCTAGGCGAGCAATATTCTCATGCCGAAAGCGCACCCATCCAACCACCAGCCGTCGACGATGGACTTTCTTCCGCTCGGCTTGCCGCCGAAGATGCGGCCTGGAGGCACATCTGCGCGCTGACATACCCGTTCATCGACTACGACGAGGCAGGCCGACAAACGGCAGTCGAGATGGAATTGACCACGAAAATTGCCGCCAGGCTGGAACTGCCGGACGGGCAGGTAGCTACATGGCACCACGTAATGGTCTTCTCGTGGGGACTTTGGGGGCGCTCAGCTGGGGCGGAACGGGACGCGAGGGCTGAGCTTGGGAAGCATTCAACCGCGAGGTCCCTCCAGAGCGCGCGGGGTCACGTCACGCGCGACTTGATCGCCGAACTGGCGGCCGAGGCTGCCGCCAAGTGGCCCGTCGTCCAATCGGTGCTCGATCAGATGGCACCCTACTGGGGCGATGTTGAGGAGTTGTACAACTGGTACCAACGCCAGTATCGAATCGCCCGAGACACCCAGGCGGCGGCTCGAAACCTCGCAGCAGGGTCGGAGTTCCAAAAGGATCTGCGAGCCGTATCCCTTCTTCGACAGATCGGCGTCGAACTTAAAGACGCCCGATTGGGCAACAGTCTCTCTATTCAGGATGTCGTGGAAATCTCCGGACTCAAGGAATGGCAAATCGTCAGCCTCGAAGAGTCCGAGTATGTTGCCACGGCAAACTTCGCAAATACGCGCAGGCCCTTGAGGGTCTATTCGCTCTCTGTTGGACTCGATCCGCGGGATATTCTGAAACGATATGATGCGGCAACGAGTGATTTTCTGGCTAAATCAAGGGGAATCGAAGCTTCTTCGGGTCAGGGCCTGTCTGCAGGAACTGCCTCAGGTGGCGACGAAGTATAAAGGTGCGATATCTCACCGAAGGAGGCATGGACCGTGAAGGGTTCGACGTACCGCCGGTGCTACTGCCGCGACGAGGACGGCAAGCCGTTCGGCAAGGGCTGCCCGAAGCTGACCAGCAAGAGGCACGGCACTTGGGCGGTACGCCAGGAGCTGCCCCCGCGCGAGGACGGCACTCGCCGCTCCTTCTCCCGCGCCGGCTACACCGCGGCGAAGGACGCGCAGGACGTCCTCGACAAGGTCCGTGCCCTCCTCGACATCCCGGACAGCGACGACGCCGAGACCCAGGTCCGCATCGGCGACCTGCTCGAGACGGTCTCGAAGGACAAGAACGCGCCCCTGCCCGACCTCGCCGAGACCCGGCGCCGCCTGGTCCACGGGCAGAAGCTGACGTCGACCATGACGGTCGGCGACCTGCTCGACGAGTGGCTGGAGGCCAAGCGGAAGTCCCGCGCGGTGACCACCGTCAACAACTACGCCTCGCGGGTGGAGTACCACCTGCGCCCCGCGCTCGGGCACCACCGCCTGGACCGCCTGAACGTCGGCCACTGCCAGACCTACTTCGACGGCATCGACGACGCCAACGAGGTCATCGCCGCGGAGAACACCGCCCGCCGCGAGCAGGAGGCCCGGGCCACGTGGGGCAAGCGCTCCCGCCCGCCGGCCGCCGAGCGCGAGCGCCTGGCCGCAGAGCGGGCCAAGCTCGACGCGATGCCCCCGCATCGGAAGCTCACCGGCCCGGCAACGAAGCTGGAGATCCGCAACACGCTGCGCTCCGCCCTGAACTTCGCGATCCGCCGGCAGTACATCACCTTCAACCCGGCCGCGTTCGTCGAGGTTGGCACCGTGCGCCGCGCGAAGGGCGTGCTGTGGACCGAGGAGCGGGTGGCCCATTGGATGGAGACGGGCGAGAAGCCGAGCCCGGTCATGGTCTGGTCGCCCGTCCTGCTCGGCCAGTTCCTCGACGCGGCCGAGTCGCACCGCTTGTACTGCCTGTTCCACGTCATCGCTCACCACGGCCTGCGCCGCGGCGAGGCGGTCGGCCTGGACTGGGTGAACATCAACTTCAAGGCGCGGACGATCGGCGTGGCGCGGGAGATCGTCGTCGACGGCTGGAAGCCCGTGGAGACGGCCCCGAAGACCGAGGGCTCAGCGGCGGACGTGAAGGTCGACCGTGCCACCGTGGAGGCGCTGCGGGCGCACCAGGAGCGGCAGGCCGCGGAGCGTGCCGGGCGGCTTGCGGACGGGCTGCCGTGGACGGACACGGGCAAGGTCTTCGTCCAGGAGGACGGCACCTGGCTGCACCCGGACTCGGTATCGGACGCGTTCCGGGAGATCGTCGAGGAGGCCGACCTGCCGCCCATCAACCTGCGTGACCTTCGTCACGGGGCGGCCGCTCTGGTGAAGGCCGGCGGCGGCGATCTGCACGACGCGAAGAAGAAGCTCCGGCACTCCACGATCGTGCTCACGTCCAACACGTACATGGAGCTTTTCGAGGAGTACGAGGACGAGTTGACGGAGAAGGCGGCCGCGGCCGTACCGAGGGCCCGGAAGCCCGCCGTTGACACCGGCGCTCACGCATCGCTCACGCAGAAGCCCGGCGAGTAGATCACTCACCGGGCTTCATAGACCCTGAGCTGGGCCTTAGTTGAGCCGCCTGTCGGGTTCGAACCGACGACCTTCGCTTTACAAGAGCGGTGCTCTACCAGCTGAGCTAAGGCGGCACGGCGCCCCCGCGCCCGCCGTGGTGACCGGTGGGTGGGGTCAGGGAGAAGTGTACCCAGGCGGCGAGGGGGGAGGGTCGGGGAATTGGGAGGCGGGAGGGTGCTGACAAAGCCGGGCGCGGGGGGTAGCGTCACGGAAAGTCCACAGTACGTGGACTAGACCTCATCTCCTTTACTCGGATCGTCCGGCACGTTCCTGCCGGTGAAGGGACCAGTGCACCATGGCCACTGTCACTTTTGACAAGGCGACCCGGATCTACCCCGGGTCCGAGCGCCCCGCTGTCGACGCGCTGCAGATCGACATCGCAGACGGCGAATTCCTCGTCCTCGTCGGCCCCTCGGGCTGCGGCAAGTCGACCTCGCTGCGCATGCTGGCCGGCCTGGAGGACGTCAACGACGGCGCCATCCGGATCGGCGACCGGGACGTCACCCACCTGCCGCCCAAGGACCGGGACATCGCCATGGTGTTCCAGAACTACGCGCTGTACCCGCACATGACCGTCGCGGACAACATGGGCTTCGCCCTGAAGATCGCCGGCGTCAACAAGGCGGACATCCGCAAGCGGGTCGAAGAGGCCGCCAAGATCCTGGACCTCACCGAGTACCTGGGCCGCAAGCCCAAGGCGCTCTCGGGCGGTCAGCGCCAGCGTGTGGCGATGGGCCGCGCGATCGTGCGTGAGCCGCAGGTCTTCCTCATGGACGAGCCGCTGTCCAACCTGGACGCCAAGCTGCGTGTCCAGACCCGTACGCAGATCGCCTCGCTGCAGCGCCGCCTGGGCACCACCACGGTCTACGTCACCCACGACCAGACCGAGGCCATGACCATGGGCGACCGCGTCGCGGTCCTCAAGGACGGTCTGCTCCAGCAGGTCGACACCCCGCGTCACATGTACGACCGGCCGGCCAACCTCTTCGTCGCGGGCTTCATCGGCTCCCCGGCGATGAACCTGGTCGAGGTGCCGATCCACGACGGCGGCGTGAAGTTCGGCAACTCCGTGGTGCCGGTCGAGCGCGACGCGCTGCAGGCCGCCGCCGACAAGGGCGACCGCACGGTCACCGTCGGCGTCCGCCCGGAGCACTTCGACATCGTCGACGGCGACAGCTCGGCACTCTCGAAGGACGAGCCGGCCGGTCTGGCCGTCACGGTGAACGTCGTCGAGGAGCTGGGCGCGGACGGTTTCGTCTACGGCTCGGCCCAGGTCGGCGACGAGCACAAGGACGTGGTCATCCGCGTCGGCGGTCGCAGCGTGCCCGAGAAGGGCTCCGTTCTCCGCGTCGTGCCGCGCGCCGGCGAGACGCACGTCTTCTCCACCTCCACCGGTGAGCGCCTCAGCGACTGAGGCGACGCGCACGTCCGGCGCACCTGACGCGCCTGACGCGCGAGCGGTACGCACCGTGGCCCGGCCCCCGCGCAAGGGGGGCCGGGCCACGGCCGTTTCCCGCTCGCTCCGGCCCCCGTTCCCACCCGTCGCAGGTGCCCCGGAAGAGCACACCATTTGCGGGCACACACCCGCGTTTCGAGCATGTTCGTCAATGCCTCCGTAGTCGATCAAGAGGCATTCATCACTCGTCAGAGTGGCTAAATGTCGCCAAATCATTACTCCTCGCTACCATCACTGCCGTGAACCAGGTAGCCCGCCGTATCGGCAAGTCACTCGCCCTCGTCCTCCCGGTCGTCCTCGTACTGTCCGGCACCCTCGCGGTCACCCGTGTCCCGTGGGCCACTTCGGCCTCCGAGGCGCAGATCCTCACCGCCTCGCACGACAAGGAGGCCGTCTCGGCCGGCCGGTCGGCCCCGCAGGAGGTGCTGCGCCGCAAGCTCCTGTCGGAGCTCCAGGCGAAGAACCCGGGTGTCGCCCTCACCTCGCTGCAGCGCGAGATGGCGGCCCGCCCGTCGCTGGCCCAGTACTGCGGCTCGCTCGCCAAGTCGCTGGGACGTGCCGCGGTGGCCAAGTACGGCTCCGTGCAGCGCGCGCAGTCCTGGTCGCGGCCGGTCTGCGACACCGCCTTCGCCACGGGCGTCGCCTCCGTCGGATGACCCGACGCCCCGGTCCCGTAGGGTGCGTGCATGACCGGCGCGCCCACGACCTCCCAGGTGGTGACCCAGGCCGTCCTCCTCGCCGGAGGACAGGGCTCCCGCCTGCGCCCGTACACCGACACCCGTCCGAAGCCGATGATCGAGATCCCGGGGACCGGGACACCGATCATCGGCCATCAACTCGCCTGGCTGGCCGCCGAGGGCGTCACCGACGCCGTGATCTCGTGCGGCCACCTCGCTGAGGTCCTCCAGGACTGGCTCGCCGGCGCGGCGGCCGATCTGCCGCTGCGCATCACGACCGTGGTCGAGCGCGAGCCCCTCGGGCGCGGTGGCGCCCTGAAGTTCGCCGCCGCCTCCCTCCCGCGCCCCGACGAGGCCTGGTACGCCACGAACGGCGACATCTGGACCCGGTTCTCGCTGCGCGAGATGGCCGACTTCCACGTCGAGCGCGCCGCGGCCGCCACCCTCGCCCTCGCCCGCCCCCGCATTCCGTGGGGCGCCGTGGAGACCGACGAGTTCGGCCACGTCCTGGACTTCGTCGAGTCGCCGCCCTCGCCCTTCCTCATCAACGCGGGCGTGTACGTCTTCTCCCCCGGCTTCACGGCGCTGCTGCCGGACCGCGGGGACCACGAGCGCACGACCTTCCCCCAACTCGCCCGGGAACGGCGGCTGGCGGGCTTCTCGCTGCCCCAGGGCGCCTACTGGCGGGCCATCGACACCGAGAAGGACCTCACCGAGGCCGCCAAGGAGCTCGCCTCCCGGCCCTGAGAGCGCCCCGCACAACGACGAGGCGGCCGGAGGAGCAGCGTTGCTCCTGCGGCCGCCTCGTGGGCGTTCAGGCCGTTGTGCGGCCTATGCCACCTTTCCTGCCCCCGCGGGGTGCGCCGGGGCGCCGAGCAGCCAGCCGGAGGTCTCCCCGCTGCCGAGCAGGCCGCCCAGGGCGCCGCCGCTGTCGGAGGAACCGCCGCCGCTGCCACCGCCGCTGCTCGAACCTCCGCCGGTGGAGGTCGGCGGGTTGCTGGGCTGGGTCGGCCGCGGCTGGGTCGACGGGGTGGAGTGCGTCGGGCTGCTGCCGCTGCCGCCGCCCGCCGAGCCCGTGCCGGTCGACCCGGAGGTGGTGCGGCTGACTGTCGGCGCCGACGAAGGAGCGCTCGGCGTGGAGGGCGAACTCGACGGCGAGGGCGAGGCCTTGCCGGGCCGCGAGGCCGAGGGGGCCGCGGACGGCTTGGCCGAGCCCTCACCGGGCACCTCGGGCAGCGGGGAGCCGTTGAGGTTGTTGGTCGGCACGTCGGTCGGGCCGGGCAGCCGGGACTGCGGCGACGCCGACCGTACGGCGGTGCCCAGCGTGGCACCGACCACCAGCGCGACGCCGACCAGCACCGTGGCGAGCATCGCGCCGCGCCGCAGCACGCGGCGCCGCAGCTCCCACAGCGGGGCCCGCGGGCCGAGCCGGCGCCAGGCCTCGGAGGCCAGCCGCCCGTCGGCCGAGTAGACCGGCGCGCCCGCGATGACCAGCGGGCTCCAGGCGGCGAGGTAGACGATGTCGGGCGCGTCGTACGCCGGGACGGTCCGCCAGCTCACCGTGACCAGCAGCGCGGCCGACAGCAGGGCGCCGATCGACGCCGCGAACCGCTGCCAGAGCCCGAAGACCGTCAGCACACCCGCGATGACCTGGAGGAAGGCCACCGTCAGCCCGGCCCCGATGGGGTGTGCGAGCGCGAGGTCGCGCAGCGGTTCCGCGGCCGCCCACGGGTGCAGCGAGTCGAGCCAGGTGACCATCGAGCCGCGCTTGCCGCCGTCGAAGTAGACGGGGTCGCAGAGCTTGCCCATGCCGGCGTAGATGGAGATGAAGCCCAGGAAGATCCGGAGCGGCAGCAGCACGATGCCGAGGTTCATCCGGCGGCCGGGGTAGTAGGCGTGCCGGATCGGCTCGCCCCGGTCGGCGCGGTGCGTGCGGCCGGGGCCCTGGTCGTAGCCCTCGTCGTAGCCCTGGTCGTCGTCCGGGCCGAACTCCGCGTCGTCGTCGAGGTCGTAGTGCCCCGGGTACGCGAACTCGCCGGAGTCCTCGGAGTCGTCGCGGTCGTCGAAGGCGCCGCGCGCGGGGCGCAGGCCGCCGAGCATCTCGTCGGGCGCCTGGGGGCGGCGGGGCGCGCCGACGAGGGGCTGCGGGTGCTCCTCGATCCGCGGCAGCACCTGGGTCGTGGCGCCGGCGTCGAGGCTGTCGGAGTTGCTCTGCCTCACGGCGGAGAGCAGTTGCGTGGCGGCCGCGTCGCCGGGACGGCTGCGCCCGGACCACACCAGCGGCGCGCCGCGGCGCTGCGCGGCGGCGGAGGGACGTACGGACGTGGGAATGACCGGGACGCGCGCGGTCCTCGCCATCGCACGCGCGGACGACGCGCCGAGCTGCACGCGGAAGCTCGCGTGATTGACGATGACCTGGGCCGGGTCGGACGCGATCCTGTGCATGGTGAGCACGGGCTCGTCGGGTGCCGCGGCCCGTCCCCCCGGAGGAGTGCGGGGTGTTCTGGTGTCCACACTCATCTAACCGAGTGACACCCGATAAGGACACTGTGTGACGGGCCTCTTCTGTCCGAGGCCCGTCAACCAGCGGTTTTGTCCCGCATCGGAACGGTCAGGCCCTGCGGCGCGCCGCCTCGTAGAGCACGATGCCCGCCGCGACACCCGCGTTCAGCGACTCCGCGCCACCGGGCATCGGGATGCGCACCCGCACGTCGCAGGTCTCGCCCACCAGCCGCGACAGCCCCTTGCCCTCGGACCCGGCGACGATGACGACCGGGCCGGAGAGCAGCTCCAGTTCGTGCAGCTCGACCTCCCCGTCGGCGGCCAGGCCCACGACCGTCAGCCCGGCCTTCTGGTACGCCTCCAGGGTGCGGGTCAGATTGGTCGCGCGGGCGACCGAGACCCGGGCGGCGGTGCCGGCCGAGGTCTTCCAGGCGCCGGCGGTCATACCGGCGGCGCGGCGCTCGGGGACGACGACACCGTGCCCGCCGAAGGCGGCCACGGAACGCACGACCGCACCGAGGTTGCGCGGGTCGGTGACCCCGTCCAGCGCCACGATCAGCGGGTCCTCGCCCGCGTCGAAGGCCTCGGCCGCCAGGTCCTCGGGGTGCGCGTACTCGTACGGCGGGATCTGCAGCACCAGGCCCTGGTGGTTCAGGCCGTTGGTGATGCGGTCCAGCTCCGGGCGGGGCGCCTCCATCAGCGGGACGCCGCGCTCGGTGGCGAGCTTGACGGCCTCACGCACCCGCTCGTCGTTGTCGATGAACTGCTGGACGTAGACCGCCGTGGCCGGGATGTCGGCGCGCAGCGCCTCGACCACCGGGTTGCGCCCCGCGACCAGTTCGGAGGTGGACTTCGCGCCGCGCCCCGAGGGACGGCGCGACTGCGCGGAGGCGGCGCGCTTCACCTTCGCGTTGGCGGCACGCTGTTTGGCGTGCCCCTTGCGCGCCTCGGCGGGCGGCGTGGGGCCCTTGCCCTCCAGGCCCCTGCGCCGCTGCCCGCCGCTGCCGACCGTCGCGCCCTTCTTGTTGGCGGTACGGCGGTTCCTGCGCTGGCTGTTGCCGGCCATGGGTCACCTGTTTCCTGCTCCACAGCCGCGTACGGCTGCTCCTGCGTGAACGTACGTATCAATGATGGCCCGGGGACCGGGCACGGCGCCTACCGCGAGCCGAGCGACCAGCGCGGGCCGGAGGGCGTGTCCTCGATCTCCAGACCGGACTGCTGGAGCTGGTCGCGGATGGCGTCGGCGGTCGCGTAGTCCTTGCGGTCCCGCGCTCCCTGCCGCTGCTCCAGCACCAGGCGGACCAGGGAGTCCACGACCCCGTGCAGGTCCTCGCTGCGCTCGCCGCCGGACCAGTGCTCGTCGAGCGGGTCCAGACCGAGAACGCCCAGCATCGCACGGACCTCGGCGAGGCGGGCGACCGCGGTCTCCTTGTCGTCCGCGGTCAGTGCCGAGTTGCCCTGGCGGACGGTGGTGTGGACGATCGCCAGCGCCTGGGGCACGCCCAGGTCGTCGTCCATCGCCTCGGCGAACGCCGGGGGCACCTCGGCGGCCGGCTCCACGGGGCCCGCCATCTCCACCACGCGCTGCACGAAGCCCTCGATCCGCGCGAACGCCGACTCGGCCTCGCGCAGCGACTCCTCGCTGTACTCGATCATCGAGCGGTAGTGCGGGGTGCCGAGGTAGTAGCGCAGCACGATGGGCCGCCAGCGCTTGGTCATCTCGCTCACGAGCACCGAGTTGCCGAGCGACTTGCTCATCTTCTCGCCGCTCATGGTGACCCAGGCGTTGTGCACCCAGTAGGCCGCGAAGTCGTCGCCGTACGCCTGGGACTGGGCGATCTCGTTCTCGTGGTGCGGGAAGATCAGGTCGATGCCGCCGCCGTGGATGTCGAAGGCGCGCCCGAGGTACTTGTGGGCCATCGCGGAGCACTCCAGGTGCCAGCCGGGACGGCCGCGGCCCCACGGCGTCTCCCAGGACGGCTCGCCGGGCTTGACGGCCTTCCACATCGCGAAGTCGCGCGGGTCCCGCTTGCCGGTCTCGCCCTCGCCCTCGGGCTGGCGCAGGTTGTCCAGTTCCTGGTTGGACAGCCCGAGGTAGCCGGGGAAGGAGCGCACGTCGAAGTAGACGTTGCCCTCGGCGGCGTAGGCGTGGCCGCGCTCGATGAGGCCGCGCATCATCTCGATCATCTCGGGGATGTGCCCGGTGGCGCGCGGCTCGTACGTGGGCGGCAGGCAGCCGAGCGCGTCGTAACCGGCGTTGAACGCCCGCTCGTTGTCGTAACCGATCGCCCACCAGGGGCGGTTCTCCACGGCCGACTTGGTGATGATCTTGTCGTCGATGTCCGTGACGTTCCGGACGAACGTCACGTCGTAGCCGCGGTGCGCGAACCACCGCCGCATGATGTCGAAGTTGAGCCCCGACCGGATGTGGCCGATGTGCGGGGCGGCCTGCACGGTCGCGCCGCACAGGTAGATCGAGACGCAGCCCGGCGTGAGCGGGGTGAAGTCACGGACCTGGCGCGCGTTGGTGTCGTACAGGCGAATAGTCACGCATCAAGGGTAGTGGCCCGGGGCCCCTCGGGTGGACGGCCCGGCACCGGCTTCACGGGGTTGTGACACCGGGCGTCACCCGTACGTGTGCCGCGCCGTGCTACACGCGGTAGACCAGCGCGGTGGCGACCGCGGCCAGTCCCTCGCCGCGGCCGGTGAAGCCGAGGCCGTCGGTGGTGGCCCCCGACACCGACACCGGCGCGCCCGCCGCGCGGGACAGGATCGCCTCGGCCTCGGCGCGGCGCTTGCCGACCTTGGGCCGCGGGCCGATCACCTGGACGGCGACATTGCCGATGCCGAAGCCGGCCTCGCGGACGATCCGGGCCGCCTCCGTGAGCAAGGTCACACCCGAGGCTCCCGACCACTGCGGGCGCCCGGTGCCGAAGTGCGCACCGAGGTCGCCGAGGCCCGCGGCGGAGAAGAGCGCGTTGCACGCGGCGTGGGCGACGACGTCGGCGTCGGAGTGGCCCGCCAGCCCGTCGCCCTCGCCCTCCCACAGCAGTCCGGCGACCCACAGTTCGCGGCCCGCCTCGAAGGCGTGGATATCGGTGCCGATGCCGACCTGGGGGATCAGCCCGGGAACCCGGTCAGTACTCATCGGACGCCCTCCGCCGTGCCAGAACCGCCTCGGCGAGCACCAGGTCCAGCGGGCGCGTGACCTTGAACGCCTCTTCGTGCCCGGGGACGACCTGCACCGGGACGCCGAGGCGCTCGACCATGGAGGCGTCGTCCGTGACCTCGCCGGTGACCGTGGCGTGCGCCTTGGCCAGCGTGAGGCGGTCGAAGCCCTGCGGGGTCTGCACGGCACGCAGCAGCGCGCGCTCGGGGGTGCCGACGACGACACCGGTGGCGGGATCGATCTGCTTGACCGTGTCGGCGAGCGGCAGCCCCGGCACCACGGCCGCGGCACCCTCGCGGACGGCGGCGGCCACGGCCTCGACCATGTCGACCGGCACCAGCGGACGGGCCGCGTCGTGCACCAGCACGACCTCGACCTCGTCCGGGAGGGCGGCCAGCCCCAGCCGTACGGATTCCTGCCGGGTGTCGCCGCCGGCGACGATCCTTATGTCCGTGGCCTCGGGCAGCCCGTGGCTGTCCAGCAGCGCCCTGACCTCGGCGACGCCGTCCGGGGGCGCCACGACGACGACCAGCGACACCGCGCGGGCCCGGGTCATGGCACGCACGGCGTGCACGAGGATCGGGACGCCGCCCAGGGTGCGCAATGCCTTGGGTGCACCGGGGCCGAGCCGGACTCCGCGTCCGGCGGCGGGAATGACTGCGGCGGTAGTCAGGTTTGTGTCCTTGGCCGAAATGGGTATCGCCTCAACGTGCCGGGCACGAAGCCCCTGTCGGACCCTTCCGTGACACCGACAGGGCCAACTGCCCGGGCCCGGCACTCAGTATGCAGGGGGAGTCGACGCACGAGCGAACGCTGAGGAACGCAGGACGCGCCGCGCGGTGTCCGTACCGGGCCCGCGCGCGGCACGGGGGAACCATCCCGCACCCCGTTTCACGGGTCACCCGGCCCTGCAGGCGTGCCGTCCCACCGGACGGCCGGCCCTCAGGCGACGGGACCTCGAAGGGCCTTCGGGTACGCCACAGCGCCCGGCGTACGGGACGCGCCGGGCACCGCAGTCGTCCGCGTCAGGACGCGAGAACCTCGTCGAGCAGGGTCTCGGCCTTGTCCTCGTTGGTGTTCTCCGCGAGCGCGAGCTCACTCACCAGGATCTGACGGGCCTTGGCGAGCATGCGCTTCTCACCGGCCGACAGTCCCCGCTCCCGCTCGCGCCGCCACAGGTCGCGCACGACTTCCGCGACCTTGATGACGTCGCCGGAGGCGAGCTTCTCCAGATTTGCCTTGTAGCGGCGGGACCAGTTGGTCGGCTCCTCGGTGTACGGTGCCCGGAGCACCTCGAAGACCCGGTCCAGCCCTTCCTGACCGACCACGTCGCGCACGCCGACGAACTCCGCATTGTCCGCGGGCACGCGTACCGTCAAGTCGCCCTGGGCGACCTTGAGCACCAAGTAGGTCTTGTCCACGCCTTTGATCTGGCGAGTTTCGATGGCCTCGATCAGCGCGGCCCCGTGATGGGGATAGACCACGGTGTCGCCAACCTTGAACGTCATGTGACAGGTACCCCTTCCGTGGCTATCCAGGGTAACACGGAAACGGCCGGTTCTGAATGGCGTTTTCGCAGGTCAGGGCATATCTCGGGGCTTGACAAGGGCGCCCGGGACGTGCTGCGGAAGGCGGGCGGAGGGCGGTATTCGCAGGTCGGAGCGGGTATCAGGGGAGGCCGAAACACGCCTGTCACACCACACACAGACCCCGATCATGGGACGTAACATCCTGGTTTGTCCCTCCCTTGCGGGGGGTCCGGCGCTACTCCGTTCGGCCGCCACGGAGTGCGGTGATCCATTTTTGCGCCCCGCCGGATTTCGGTCCGGGGGATCAACGGTAAATCGATCATGCCGGGACGGCGGGAATCGTTCGGCGTAATGCCGGAATGGATTCCGCGGGAGTACGGCCGGTCGGGCCGGCGGGGCACTCACGGGCCCGCGGGGGCACCCGGGAGGGTGAGGCGGCCCCGCGGAAGGGTGGCCGGGTGCAGGCCTGGGAGGCGGGCTCGGTAACCTGAGCGCGCACTTGGTAAGTCGTCAGTCCCGTACGTCCGTACACCTGTACTCCGTACCCTGCCCTAGGAGATGCCGCCGCCGTGAGCCTCCCCCAACCTCCGGCCGGGGGCGCCCCCTGGCTTCGACGTGGCGCCCTCGCCGGCGTCCTCGCGCTGTCGCTGGTCCCGCTCACCGCCTGCGCCGCCGGCAACCACGCCGACACGCTGCAGATCCGGCCCGACCACGCGGCCACCAGCGTGGGCGAGATCAAGATCCAGAACGCCGTCGTGCTGACCCAGGCCACCGGGTCGACCGGCTCGTCCGCGATCTCCGCCAAGGTGTTCAACACCGGGAAGGACGAGCAGACCCTCGAGTCCGTGACCGTCGGCGACCAGCAGGCACAACTGTCCGGCCCGATCACGGTCCCCGGCCACGGCTCCGTCCTGATCGGCGGCGACGGCAACCCGTCCGCCACCATCGCGGGCGGCACGGAGAGCAAGAACAACGGCGACTTCCAGAAGGTCGTCTTCGACTTCAGCAAGACCGGCGAGGTCAGCCTGCAGACCCTCGCGCTGCCGGCGACGGGCTACTACGCCTCGTTCGGACCCTCCGAGGCCGCCGCGAGCCCCACCGGGACCGCCGGCGCCACCGGGAAGCCCTCCGGCAGCCCGTCCTCCGGCGTCAGCGAGTCCCCCACGGGGACCTCGACGCCGTGACCCCCTGACAGCGCGAAGGGGCCCCGGGAGCATGTGCTCCCGGGGCCCCTTCCGCATGCGGTGCGGACGTCCGCGCGGTACGGCGTCCCCGCGGTTTACGGCTCGAACTTGTAGCCGAGGCCGCGCACCGTCACCAGGTAGCGCGGCGCGCCCGGGTCCGGCTCGATCTTCGCGCGCAGGCGCTTGACGTGGACGTCGAGGGTCTTGGTGTCACCGACGTAGTCGGCGCCCCAGACCCGGTCGATCAGCTGCATGCGCGTCAGCACGCGGCCCGCGTTGCGCAGCAGCATCTCCAGGAGGTCGAACTCCTTGAGCGGCAGGTCGACCTTGCCGCCGCCGACGGTGACGACATGGCGGTCGACGTCCATGCGGACCGGGCCGGCCTCCAGCGCGGAGGGGGAGATCTCCTCCGGCTCGCCGCGGCGGCGCAGGACGGCGCGGATCCGCGCCACCAGCTCGCGGGACGAGAAGGGCTTGGTGACGTAGTCGTCGGCTCCTATCTCGAGGCCGACAACCTTGTCGATCTCACTGTCCTTGGCGGTCACCATGATCACCGGGACATTGGACTTCAGCCGCAGCTGGCGGCAGACCTCGGTGCCGGGCAGACCCGGCAGCATCAGGTCGAGCAGGACCAGGTCGGCGCCGTTGCGCTCGAACTCGTCCAGCGCGTCGGGGCCGGTCGCCGAGATGGCGACCTCGAAGCCCTCCTTGCGGAGCATGTACGACAGGGCATCACTGAAGGACTCTTCGTCCTCGACGACGAGTACTCGGGTCACGGGAGGACCTCCGGAGCGGGGATGTGATCAGGGAACGTCTCGTAGAGAGCGGAGGAGGTTGCGGAGTCCTCCGACGGCACGGCGGCGGCGGAGCGGTCCCGGGACTCCCGGGATGTCGCGGCCTCCGGCAGCCGTAGGGTGAAGGTGGAGCCCTGGCCTTCAGCGCTCCACACCGTGACCTCCCCGCCGTGCGAGGCGGCCACGTGCTTGACAATGGACAGACCGAGCCCGGTGCCGCCGGTCGCGCGCGAACGCGCCGGGTCCACCCGGTAGAACCGCTCGAAGACGCGGTCCCGGTCCTTTTCTGAGAGGCCGATTCCCTGGTCGGTCACGGAGATCTCGATCAGGTCCCCGCCGGAGGCGGGGATCCGGCGGCCCGCGATGCCCACGCGGGTGCGGGCCGGGCTGTAGTTGACCGCGTTCTCGACAAGGTTGCCGAGCGCGGCCGCCAGCTGGCTGCGGTTGCCCCAGATGAACAGGTCGGGGGCGCCACCGGTGGCCATGGTGATCTGCTTGGCGTTGGCGGGGTGCCGGCAGCGGTCCACCGCCTCGGCCACGAGGTCGTCGACGGCCACGGACTCCGCGTCGTCGAGGGGGTTGTCGTCCTGCACCCGGGAGAGGTCGATGATCTCCTGGACCAGGCTGGTCAGCCGGGCGGCCTCGATCTGCATCCGGCCCGCGAAGCGCTGCACCGCCTCCGGCTCGTCGCTGGCGTCCATCACCGCTTCGGAGAGCAGCGACAGCGCGCCGACCGGCGTCTTCAGCTCATGGCTGACGTTCGCGACGAAGTCGCGGCGCACCGCCTCGATCCGCCGGGCCTCGGTGAGGTCCTCGACGAGCAGCAGCACCAGGCGCGAGCCCAGCGGTGCCACCCGCGCGGACACCGCGAGGCCTTCCCCCCGTCCGGCACCGCGGCGTGGCAGGTCCAGTTCCACCTGCCGTATTTCGCCGTCCCGCCGGGTCTCACGGGCCATCTGCAGCATCTGGTCGACGGCGAGCCTGCCGCCCCGGACCAGCCCCAGCGCGTAAGCCGCCGAGCTGGCCTTGACCACCGTGTCGCCCTCGTCGAGGACGACGGCCGACGAGCGCAGCACGGACAGCACCGTGTCCACGCCCGGCGGAAGTACGGCTGCGGCGTCCTGCCGCAGGGATGTGCGCGTGGGGCGGGCCTGTTCCCGCTCGCTCCAGCGGAACGCGAGCACAGCGATCACACCGGTGCAAAGACCGGCGATCGCACTGGCTGCGGCAACTGCCGCGTTCACGTCCATACACCCAGGTTAGGCGGACGGAATGAGTGACCTACAGCGGTCGGAGCTTCTTCTCGAACGTGCGTTGCCAAGAGTTCACCGTGGTGTCAGGGTCGATTCATTCCCGGGGCTCGAGCGATACGCGTGCGGGGGCGAGCGTGGCGGCGTGCCGGCGTGGAGGACAATCCTCTGTGTTTGATCGGGAACGGAAGGAACGCGATGCGCGACGCATACCACGAGGAACTCGACTCGATCGGTGACGGCCTGGTCGAGATGGCACGGCTGGCCGGCTCGGCGATCGGCCGGGCGACCACGGCGTTGCTCGACGCCGACCTCAAGCTGGCGGAGAGCGTGATCGCCGCCGACGAGAAGATAGACGACCTGCAGCGCGAGCTGGAGAACCGCGCGATCACGCTGCTCGCCCGCCAGCAGCCGGTCGCCACCGACCTGCGGATCGTCGTCACGTCGCTGCGCATGAGCGCCGACCTGGAGCGCTCCGGCGACCTGGCGCGGCATGTGGCGAAGCTCGCACGCCTGCGCTTCCCGGAGAGCGCGGTCCCCAGCGACCTGCACAGCACCATCCTGGAGATGGGCCAGCTGGCACAGCGCCTGATGGCCAAGGCCGCCGAGGTCATCGTCACCAAGGACGTCGACGAGGCGCTCCAGCTGGAGCAGGACGACGACCGCATGGACGAGCTGCACCGCACCCTCTTCCAGCACCTGCTGGACGACCGCTGGTCGCACGGCATAGAGACCGCGGTCGACGTGACCCTGGTCGGCCGCTACTACGAGCGCTTCGCGGACCACGCGGTCTCGGTGGCCAAGCGCGTGGTCTACCTCGTCACGGGCGAGCACCCCGACGAGCTCACCCCGCCGCCCATCCCGATGCCGGCGGACTAGCTGGGCCCGCAGCGCGGTCGGGGCATGTGCCGGAAGCGCCGAAACGCTTCCGCGCGCCGTTGATGCGCCTGTGGGAGACGCCCTTCACTGGTGGGAGGCATGCACGTCGCCGTTCACCGGACCAGGAGGGTACCGATGCCCGAATCCCCCACAACGTCCACCGCCCGCGACCAGTCGTCCGCGGAGGGAACCCCGCACTCCCCCGGTGTCCGCGAGCTGCCGCTTCTCGGAGCGTGCGGCTGCGGCGCGGGCTGCGGGTGCGGCTGCCAGTCCGGAGCGCCCTGCCGCTGCGGCGGGTGCAGCTGCTGACCCCACCCGTGGGTACTCCCCGTGGCCGAGGGCCCGTCCGGTCGTCCCGGACGGGCCCTCGGCGTATCCGCGCTCACTCCCCGGCGTACGCCCGCCGCAGCGCCGCGAGGTCCATCTTCTTCATGGACAGCATCGCCTCGGTCGCCCTGCGGGCCTTCTCCGGGTCCGGGTCGGCGATCATGCCCAGCAGCTCCTGAGGGAAGACCTGCCAGGAGACCCCGAACCGGTCCTTCAGCCACCCGCAGGGGCCCTCCTCGCCGCCCTCGGTGAGCGTGTCCCAGTAGTGGTCCACCTCCGCCTGGTCGGCGCAGCGGATCTGGAACGAGATCGCCTCGTCGAAGGTGAACTGCGGCCCGCCGTTGAGCGCGACGAACTTCTGGCCGTTGGCCGTGAACTCCACCGCCAGCACCGAGCCCGCGGGGCCGGGCCCCGCCTCGTTGTAGCGGCCGATCGTGCCGATCGCGGAATTCCTGAAGACCGAGACGTAGTAGTTCGCCGCCTCCTCGGCCTGCCCGTCGAACCACAGGCACGTGGTGAAACCCTCGGTGGTCATCGGTACCTCCCTGGCGCGGAGCGCGCGTGAGCACTGTCACACCTACCGACCGCCCGTACCGCGCGAACTCATCGGTCGCGTGCCCGCCGCGTGCGGGTCAGGGCAGCCGCAGCGTCACGAACGGAATCGTGTCCCCCGGCAGCACGTACCGCTCGACCTCCACGAAACCGTGCCGCTCGGCGAAGCGCAGCCCGGCCTCGTTCGAGGCCAGCACCACCGTCTCGACCACCCCGGCACCCATCCCCCGCGCCGCGCCCAGGCCCCGTTCGTACAGCTGCGCCCCGAAGCCGCGCCCGCGGTGCGCGGGCAGCACCCGCGCGATCACCGTGGCCGTGGCCTCGTCCCCCTCCGGGGGCCGCACCGTCGTGCACCCCACGGCGTCGTCCCCGAGGTATGCCACCTCCAGGTGGTTGCGGCCGGCCCGCTCCCGCACGTCGTCCAGGGACAGCACGGCGGTCGGGATGATCTCGTTGTGCACGCGCTGCCAGTCCCTGAGCGCGTCGTCGCCGTGCGGCTGCTCGATCCGAAGCTGAGGCATCCCGGCAGCAAACCGGCGCCCCGCCCCGGGCGTCAACCGCTTTGCGGCCGGCTGCCGAGGATGCAGAACTCGTTGCCCTCGGGGTCCGCCATGACCACCCACGACTGGTCGCCCTGGCCGATGTCGACCCGCTTCGCGCCGTGCGCCTCCAGCCGCGCCACCTCGGCGGCCTGGTCGTCCGGCCGGAAGTCGAGGTGCAGCCGGCTCTTGGCCTGCTTGGCCTCCGCGAGCCGGACGAAGTCCAGCCCCGGCGTGCGGTCCGCCGTCGGGCGGATCTCGAACTCGTCGTCGGAGGAGTGCACCACGACCCACCCGAGGGCCTCGGCCCACCACTGCCCGAGCGCCACGGGGTCCACGGAGTGGACGATTACCTGTTCCCATTCCAAGGTCATTTGCCGAGTCTAGGCAGTCACGGCGCCGAGGCGGGCCCAAATGCGCGTGCCGCGGCGCTTGTTGGCCGCCTCCTAAAGGGAGACCACCGGCGGACGGGCATCGGGCCGCCCGTAGGCCAGGACGCGCGCGAGGACGCCGAGCATGCGGGCCACGTCCGCGGCCGGCGCACGCAGGACGGCTTCGACGATCGGGCCGTCCAGTGCGAGCGCGTCCACGGACTCGGGGTCCAGCGTGATCCGCAGGACGTCCCCGTCCAGTTCGGCCCGGCGTACACACCCGTACGCGGTGTTCTGGTCGGGCGTGACGACGCAGTGCGAGTCGAAGCCGAGCCGCACGTCCTGTTCGTCGGGCTCGTCGAAGCGGCACATGAACGTGAGCGAGAAGTCCTCCTCCTCGTCGGACTCGGCCAACCCTGCGATCAAGGTGCCGTCCTGCTCGGGATCGTCGAGCCCGCAGACGATGCGTGCTTCGAATCTGAACGTCATACGCGCGTTCTACCAGCACCCGCCGACACCGGCCGTGGCTCCGGCGGTCTCGTGCCGGCCCAGCGCCAAGCCCCCTCCCCGCGAAGGATCCGCAGGCAGGGGGCTTGACCGGTCGGGGTTTCTTCTTCTCGCGCCCCGGATGTCAGGCGAAGGTGGCTATCAGGGAGAGCGCTGAGGTCAAGAGAGATACGAGTCCGGGTACACCATCGCATTTGGTGAGGATCTGTCCCAGCATTTCGCTGGCCAGGGAGCGGCCGCCCGAATCGTCGAGGCGTTGCTGCGCGGTGATGTCTAGGAGGACAACACACTGCTGGTAGTCGTTGACTCGGCCTTGCTCGACAGCCAGTTGCTGTCGAATGCGGTCCAGCAGGGTGGTGAATTCCTTCAGCTGATCCGGTCCTGGTTGGGTGTTGGTCTGGCCCTGGCGGGAGTTGGTGGCACCAGGCTGGTTTTGGACATTTCCCATGGCCCCATAGTTCACGACGCCGGAGTTGTCGCCCGAGGGTTGATTGTTCCTGCGGATCACGCTATTCCTCCTACCGTTGGGGGCCGTGCGTTCATCTGGGAGCCGACGGCTCCGGGTTGGTTCTGCACCGATCCCATTTCGCCGTAGTTGATCACGCCGGAGTTCTGGAGAATGACCGTGGTCTGCTCTCGATAGGTGCCGATGTCGACGTTGTGATCGACGAGAAATTGATCGACCGAATCGAAGATGCGTCGTTGCATCATTTCGATGTAGCGGCGAGCGTCGTCGTACTGGAGCATGTCGTCCATGTACCGCGTGGAGTATGCCTCGCGCAGGCTCACAGGCCCCTTCCGCTTGTCGAGTTCGGGGTGCCGGCGCTCCTTACCAGGATTGAACAGCCGCGCGAGCAGCAGCACCACGTCTACTGCCGAGGCGAACCAGGCGCGGCGATGCCAGGACCAGCCGGACCTAGCAGCCTCGCCGTCGGCGGCACGCAGCGTGGGGTGGAGAGGGTTGATCACGTGGGGCCGGATCGTGACCCGCAGGTAGTTGTTCTCATAAGCGAAGCCAACGAAGACCGAAGCCACCAGTTCACCATCCCAGGAAATGACCCGGGCGCACAGGAACCGGCGGGCCACCTTAGGAGTACGTCCCGCACCGACAGCCACGGGCCCGTGTTCGGCCAGGACGTGCAGTGACGTCCATTGTTCCGAATTGATGTCTTTCCAACGCTCTGCTGAGATCGCGGCGACGCCGTACGCTTCAAGCCGGTTGTCCGGGTGGAAGTTTGGATCGGGCGCGTTACCGCGCTTGAGCCAACGTATGACATGGGTGAGCAGGTCGTCCGGCGTGAAGTGCTTGACACGGACCGACTCTGGCTCAGTCGGGGTGAAGAGGTCTTCTAATCGGGGACTCAGGATGGCGGAGCCAGATGTACCGTCTCTCTTGGGCCTTGGCTGAGCAGGCAGGACATCGATGCCGATCTGGGCCTCGTACCAGACCTTTCCCGCTCCGACAAAATGGTATCTGGGGCCGCCTGTACGGATTTCGGTGACATACGGAACGACCGTACCGAATTTCAGCTTTCGGACTGCTTCCAGAGCGCGACGGCTCTTCCGGGTGAGGCCGCGCGCCTGGACGCCCCTTGCAATAGGGTCTCCGCCCATCCCCACCAGGCGGCGATGGGCGAGGAGCCGATCGAGGTAGAAGGCAGCCCAATAGCCTGCAATCGCCACGGCTGGCGCCATCTCGGGACCTGCGGTGAACAGGCAGGCGAAGCCCGCCAGCAGGGCAATGGCCATGACGGCCCGCCGCAGATACAGCAGATGCTCGGCGGCGGCGCAGCGCTCAATGACCGGAGTGAGTTCGAATCCGAAGGACGGAACAGGGTGACCGGTAGCGACGCGGTCACGCACCCAGCGAACAAAGTCGGGTCCGATGAGTACCTTCGGCTGCGGTTTCTCGGGTATCTCATCCGCGCCAGCGTCCTTGTCCGCCTCCCGCTTCTTGTCCAGCCGCTCCTTGACGAAGACGGGCGTCACACTCCTTTTGAACCTGGTCCACTCCTTCTTTCGCCATGTACGGAACTCCGCAGGCGAGTCAGGCCGCAAGTACGCCGCCGCACCCAGTAGCCGTGTCGTTTCCGTCTGCTGCGACGCCTGGGCGTATGTGCTGTCGACGCCACCCAGCGGTATTGCGGGCGCGTTGATCAACGGAGTACCGATGACTGATGAGCTGTCCGCGTCTTTGCCGAGCTCCCTGCCTAACCCCATGCCTTGTGCTCCCCCCGGTTTCCGCGCCCCCCTCGGCCGCTGGGTGGCCCATGCTCCCGCGCGGGCCAGGTTCTGACTACACCACCAACCACAACAAAACCGGCAAGATCGGAAGGATTATTGGCGCCAGTACCACGCTCCAGGGGGCGAAGGTCGACGGCGGCACTGCTGCGCACTCTCAGCTCGGCAACGCGCGATCCCCGCCCTACGCAATCCGGGAGGTCAACCATTGAGGCGGCAGCCGGAACCCCCTCTCCGGACGGCCCGGCCAGACGACTCCGGCCCACGGACGGCCCCGGGGCAGCAACAAGCCCCCTCCCCGCGGAGGATCCGCAGGTAGGGGGCTTGACCGGTCGGGGTTACTTCTTCTTGCCCTGGTTCTTCACGGCCTCGATCGCCGCCGCGGCCGCCTCGGGGTCGAGGTAGCGGCCGCCCGGGGTGACGGGGCGGAAGTCGGCGTCGAGCTCGTAGGCGAGCGGGATGCCGGTGGGGATGTTCAGGCCCGCGATGTCGGCGTCGGAGATGCCGTCGAGGTGCTTCACGAGGGCGCGCAGGCTGTTGCCGTGGGCGGCGACGAGCACGGTGCGGCCGGCGAGGAGGTCCGGGACGATGCCGTCGTACCAGTACGGCAGCATGCGCTGGACGACGTCCTTGAGGCACTCCGTGCGCGGGCGCAGCTCCGGGGGGATGGAGGCGTAGCGCGCGTCGTCGGCCTGCGAGAACTCGCTGTCATCGGCGATCGGCGGCGGCGGGGTGTCGTAGGAGCGGCGCCAGAGCATGAACTGCTCCTCGCCGAACTCGGCGAGGGTCTGCGCCTTGTCCTTGCCCTGGAGGGCGCCGTAGTGGCGCTCGTTGAGGCGCCAGCTGCGGTGGACGGGGATCCAGTGCCGGTCGGCGGCCTCGAGGGCCAGCTGCGCGGTGCGGATCGCGCGCTTCTGGAGGGAGGTGTGGACGACGTCGGGGAGCAGACCGGCGTCCTGCAGCAGCTCGCCGCCCCGGACCGCCTCCTTCTCGCCCTTCTCGTTGAGGTTGACGTCAACCCATCCGGTGAAGAGGTTCTTCGCGTTCCATTCGCTCTCGCCGTGGCGGAGGAGGATCAGCTTGTACGGAGCATCAGCCATGCCTGGAGTCTAGGAGAAAACCCCTTGGCCCCCCGCGGAGGGCACCGGTAAGCTGCGCAAGCCACCTTGGCCTATTACGCCCACCACCGCGAGGAGTCGCCGCCGTGCCCGCTGTCGTACGAGCCGTACGGGAGACCGTGTCGGGGCTTCCCCGGGCCTTCTGGTGGCTGTGGACCAGCACGCTGATCAACCGGCTCGGCGCCTTCGTGGTGACCTTCCTGGCGCTCTACCTGACCTTGGACCGCGGCTACTCCGCGACCTACGCGGGCCTGGTGGCCTCGCTGTACGGCCTGGGCGGCGCCGTCGGCGCGGTCGTCGGCGGCGTGCTGACCGACCGGGTCGGGCGGCGGTCGACGATGCTGCTGGCGCAGCTCGGCGCCGCGGCGGGCACAGCAGCGCTGGCGTACGTCAACGGGCAGGTGGCGATCGCGGCCGTGGCGACCGTGCTCGGCGTGGCGAGCAGCGCCTCGCGGCCCGCGGTGCAGGCGATGATGGCCGACATGGTGCCCGCGAAGGACCGCGTGCGGGCCTTCTCCCTCAACTACTGGGCGATCAACATCGGCTTCGGCGTGTCCTCCGCGGCGGCCGGGCTCATCGCGTCGCAGGGCTACTTCTGGCTGTTCCTCGGCGGCGCCGTGATGACACTGCTGTGCGCCCTGGTGATCTGGGCGAAGGTCCCGGAGACCATGCCCGCCAGCGGTGACGACACCGCCTCGGTCGCCGCCGCCGGGACGTCGCGCGTCGGCCTCGGCATCGTGCTGCGCGACCGGCGCTTCATGGCGTTCGTCGCGCTGACGTTCCTGCTCGGCACGGTCACCCAGCAGGGCTCGACCACGCTGTCGGTCGACATGGGCCGCCAGGGCTTCAGCGCGGGCCAGTACGGCCTGGTGATCGGCCTCAACGGGCTGCTGATCGTGCTGCTGCAGATCCCGCTGACCCGCATGGTCGAGGGCCGCAGCCGGGCGGCGCTGCTCACCGCGGGCACCGTGCTGATGGGCTGGGGCTTCGGGCTCACCGCCTTCGCCGGGTCGGTGGCCTTCTACGCCTTCACCGTGGCGGTGTGGACGATCGGCGAGATCCTGCACGCGCCCGCCTCGATGTCGCTGGTCGCCGACCTCTCCCCGACGCACGCCCGCGGCCGCTACCAGGGCATGTACTCCATCGCCTGGCCGGCCGCGGCCTTCGCCGGACCGCTGCTGGGCGGCGTGGCGCTGGACCGCTGGGGCGGCGGCGTGGCATGGGGGGCGTGCGCGGTGGTCGGCACGGTGGCGGGCGCCGGGTACTGGCTGCTGCTGCGGGAGCGCACGCAGCAGCCCGAGCCCGTCGGCGCGGTGGCGCCGGCCCTGGACCGCGTGCCGGGACCGACGGCCGACCACTAGCCCGGGCCGGCCAGGTGCCTGCGCGGCTCTACCGTTCGGCGGCGCCGCCCTCACCGTCGACCTCGTGGATCCGCTCCTGAAGCCGTTCGCCGGCCCAGTCCAGCCCGACGCCCAGGTCGAACCAGTGCCGGTCCTTGCGTGCTTCGGGCTGTGCGAGGTTCACCGCCGCCCAGGAGAACACTCCCAGGAGGACGGAGCGCCCGTGCTGCGTCGCGCGCACGGACAGCGCGAAGGGCACGGCGAGTGCCGCGCGGGTGACCAGGATGCGGCCTTCGTCCTCGGGATGCCGACGTCCGGCCGTGAGGAACCGGGGCTTCTCCAGGATCTTGACCCACTCGACCACCGCGTCCGCCGCCTGGGAACGCAGCGACTCCTCGATGCCCTTCCGGACGACCGCCGCGGGATCGTCGCCGAGCCAGCCGATCCAGTGATCAGGGTCGGTGAGTTCGCCGAAGTCGTCCTGCGGCATGCCGTGACGGGGATTCTTCCGGTACTCACCCGTCAGTTTCCCGTTGCCGTCCACCAGCCACGCGCCGCGGATCGCTTCGGGAGGGACGTAGCCGTCAGGGTCGTCGATGTACGTCGTGTCGATCTCGGAGACGCTGCCACCGGGATTCTCGGCAGCCGCGGCCAGGAGCGCCGGCTCGTCCGGTATGCCCTCGCGCCGGCCTCGCAAGCCGAAACGCCCCACGTTCCCACCCCCGCCGTTGCCCGCTCCGTCGACCGTGATTGTGCCGCACCGCTCAGGACCGCGTGAAAGGGGTGTGTCACACCCTCAGGAGTCGGCCTTGCCGGTGAGGTGGGCGAAGGCCTCCAGGTTGCGCGTCGACTCCCCGCGTGCGGTCCGCCACGCGTACTCCTTGCGGATCGCCGTCGCGAAGCCCAGCTCCAGAAGGGTGTTGAAGCTGCCGTCCGCGTGCTCCACGACCGCGCCGAGCAGCCGGTCGATCTCCTCGGGGACGGCCGCGACGAGCGGCAGCCGGCCCGCGAGATAGACGTCGCCGAGCCCGTCGATGGCGTAACTCACCCCGTACATGCGGGCGTTGCGCTCCAGCAGCCAGCGGTAGAACGCCTCGTGGTTCTCGTCGGGGCGGCGCACGACGAAGGCGTTGACGGAGAGGGTGTGCCGGCCGACGGCCAGGGCGACGGTGGTGGACAGCTTGCGCGTGCCGGGCAGTTTGACGACGTACTCACCGGACGCGCCGGTCTCCCAGTCGAGTTCGGCCTCCCTCAGTGCCTGCTCGACCGCCGACCGTGCCGCCGCCTGCTCCCGCTCACCCATGCGGCGATCGTAGGCGACGCCGCCGTTCGGCCATCGCACCCGCGTAGACCTCGGCGGTCCTCCCGGCCGCCGCGCCCCAGCCGAAGCACTCGGCGTGGCGCGCCGCGGCCTCGCCCATCGAGTCGACGAGGTGCGGGTGGTCGACGAAGCGGCGCAGCGCGCGGGCGTAGTCGCCCGGTTCGTGGCCGGGCACGAGGAAGCCGGTCTCCTCGTCCTTCACGGCGACCGGCAGGCCGCCGACCCGCGCCGCCACCACCGGCGTGCCGCAGGCCTGCGCCTCGATGGCGACCAGTCCGAACGATTCGCTGTACGAGGGCATGACCAGCACCGACGCGGCCCGGTACCAGTCGGCGAGCCGGTCCTGGCCGACCGGCGGCTGGAACCGTACGAGGTCGGAGATGCCGAGCCGGGCCGCCAGCTTGTGCAGCCGCTCCGGCTTCGCCAGACCGCTGCCGCTCGGGCCGCCGACGACCGGGACCACCAGCCGCTCGCGCAGCGACGGGTCCTCGCCGAGCAGGATCGCCACCGCCCGCAGCAGGACGTCCGGCGCCTTGAGCGGCTGTATCCGCCCGGCGAACAGCGGGATCAGCGCGTCCTGCGGCAGTCCCAGCCGGGCCCGCGCGGCGGCCCGCCCGCCGGAGCCGCCGAGCGGGTCGGGGCGGAAGCGGTCCAGGTTGACGCCGGGGTGGACGACGGCGACCTTGCCGGGATCGGCGTCGTAGTGCCGGACGAGTTCGCGGGACTCCTCGGCGGTGTTGGCGATGAGCCGGTCGGCCGCGGTGACGATCTGCGTCTCGCCGATGACCCGGGCCGCGGGCTCGGGCGTGTCGCCCTCGGCCAGGCAGGCGTTCTTGACCTTCGCCATCGTGTGCATCGCGTGCACCAGGGGCACGCCCCAGCGCTCGGCGGCGAGCCAGCCGACGTGCCCGGACAGCCAGTAGTGGGAGTGCACGAGGTCGTAGTGGCCCTGGCGGTGGCTGGCCTCGGCCTGCATCACGCCGTGCGTGAAGGCGCACAGCTGGGCCGGCAGGTCCTCCTTGGCCAGGCCCTCGTAGGGACCGGCGTCGACATGCCGGACCAGGACGCCCGGGGCGAGCTCCACGCAGGGCGGCAGCGCGGCCGTGGTGGCCCGGGTGAAGATCTCCACCTCGATGCCGGAGCCCTCGGCGAGCCGCTTGGCCAGCTCCACGATGTAGACGTTCATCCCGCCCGCGTCGCCGGTGCCCGGCTGGTGGAGCGGAGACGTGTGCACGCTGAGCATCGCCACGCGCCGCGGACGGCGCCCGCCGACGCCGTGCCTGCGCAGCCGGCGGGTCGCACCACCGCCCAGGACCCTCGCCACGTACTGGCTCACGTCGCCGTGCCTCCTTGTTGTCCACAGGGCGGGCCGCCGCTCGCGCGCGGTCCGGCCCCGAACCTGTACAACCGGTCAGTAGCCGAGATCCATTTCCGCTTTGCCAAAGCGTGACACTGGCGGCCGGCCCGGCACGGCACGAGCGCACCGCCCGCCCCGGGAACCCCTCCAGAGCCGCTGCCCGGCCTGAGCCGTCGCACGCGTCCGCGCCGTCGGGGGCTCACCGGGGCTCGCATAGGCTCGGCGTATGCGAGCGAGGCGGCCGGTCGGGGAAGTGACGCGGGGGACGACCAATCCGAACCGCCTGCGCCGCATGGACCGGTGGATCGTGGCGGCGCACGGGGCCGCGCTGCGGCGTGCGGAGGACCCGCTCGCCGTGGACCTGGGCTACGGCGCGGCGCCGTGGACGGCGCTGGAGCTGATGCGGCGGTTGCGCGCGGTCCGCGGGGACGCGGAGGTCGTCGGCATCGAGATCGACCCCGCGCGCGTCGAGGCCGCGGCCCGCTATACCCGCGAGGGGCTCTCCTTCGCGCACGGCGGCTTCGAGGTGCCGCTGCCCGGTGACCGCAGGCCCGCGCTGATCAGGGCGGCGAACGTGCTGCGGCAGTACGACGAGACGCGGGTCGCGGAGGTGTGGGACCGGCTGCGTTCCCGGCTCGCCCCGGACGGGCTGCTGGTGGAGGGCACCTGCGACGAGATCGGCCGCCGCCACGTGTGGGTGGCGATCGGCCCGGAGGGCCCGCGCACGGTGACGTTCGCGACCCGCCTGGGTTCCCTGGAACGCCCCTCCGACCTGGCCGAACGCCTCCCGAAGGTGCTGATCCACCGCAATGTGCCGGGCGAGCCGGTGCACGCCTTCCTCACGGATTTCGACCGGGCCTGGGCGGCGGCCGCGCCCTTCGCGTCACTGGGCGCGCGGCAGCGCTGGATCCGTACGGTCGGGAGCCTGGCCGGCCCGGGCGGCTGGCCGGTGACGGACACGGCGGCGCGCTGGCGGCAGGGCGAGGTGACCGTGCGCTGGGAGGCGCTGGCCCCCGGGTCCGGCTGATCGCGGGGCCCCAGGTCGGAGGCGGACTGCCGAACGGCGGGTGACCTGCGGCGCACGGCCCCGCCGACGTGACGGGGACCACTCGGCGCCCGCCGGGACGTGACGTTGCTCATGTCCGTTTCGCCCTCCGAACGCCGAAATCCCCAGCTCGCAGGCGCATATGACACGGGCGGTTTACCGGCAGGCCCTCCCCCGCGGACATGCGGTACCGCTATGGTCGCCCTTCAGTGAGCCCGGAACAGGCGGTGGCACCGCCGTTCCGGGACGTTGCCCTCGGGGGGAGGGAAGGAATTGCCCGATGTCGGAGATGCCCGCGACCGAACGGCGGGCCGACCGGTTCGTCACCGTGCCGGGGCCGCGCCAGGAAGTGCTGCCCGCCGAGGGCCGGACCTCCCCTGCCCTGACGCTGCTCGTCATCGGTGAGGACCCCTCCGGCACCTTCACCGTCCCCGACCTGCTGGACGTCTCGGGAACCCGCGTCCGCATCCGCCGCGCCCGCAACCTGACCGAGGCCGAGCGGCTGCTCCGCGACGACGTCAACTGCATCCTGCTGGACCTCGGCCCCCACGCCACCGCCGGTCTCGACGGGCTGCGACAGCTGCTGCGGCTGGCCCCGCACACCGCCGTGCTCGTCCTCACCACGGGCACCGACACCGACGCCGAGCGCGCCGCCGAGGCGGTCCGCGTCGGCGCCCAGGACCAGCTCACCCCCGCCGACCTGGAGCCCTCCCACCTGACCCGGGCCATCCGCTACGCGGTGGAACGCAAGCGTGCCGACGTCGCGCAGCGCCAGCTCACCGAGACCCGGCTGCTCGCGCAGGAGAACTCCCGCCTGGAGCGCGGCCTGCTGCCGACCCCGCTGCTGCACGGCGCCGACCTGCGCTTCGCGGCCCACTACCGGCCCGGCCGCAGCCGTGCCCTGCTCGGCGGCGACTTCTACGACACCGTGCGCACCCCCGACGGCACCGTGCACGCCATGATCGGCGACGTCTGCGGCCACGGCCCCGACGAGGCCGCCCTCGGCGTGGAACTGCGGATCGCGTGGCGCGCGCTGACCTTCGCCGGGCTCTGCGGCGACGCGCTGCTCCGCACGCTCCAGCAGGTGCTGGAGCACGAGCGGCCCGACGAGGAGATCTTCGCGACCCTCTGCCAGGTCGACATCGCCGCGGACGGCCGCTCCGCCGACCTCTATCTGGCCGGCCACCCCGCCCCGCTGGTGTCGCTGTCCGGGATGGCCCCGCAACTGCTGCCGTACGAGCACGGCGGCCCGGCGCTCGGCCTGCTGCCCGGCGCGTCGGGCTGGGAGCGCGCGCGGATCGAGCTCGGCGAGGCGTGGAGCCTGATGCTCTACACGGACGGGCTCATCGAGGGCCGCGTCGGCCGGGGCCCGCAGCGCCTCGGCCAGGAGGGCATGGTCGAACTCATCGGGCGGCAGCTGGCCGCCGGGCTCACCGGCGAGGAACTGCTGGACGCCGCAGTCACCGAGGTGCGGGAGCTCAACGGCGAGGAGCTGACGGACGACGTGGCGCTGCTGCTGCTGGAGTCCGGCGCCTGATCCAGCACCGGACTCAGCGGGTCGGCCTGGCTCGGTGGGCTCAGTGGGCTCAGTGGGCTCAGTGGGCTCAGCGGTTGAAGGGCCCGTACGGACCGTCGCTGCTGCTGCCGCCACGGCGCCGGGGGCCGCCCTTGCCCGCGACTTCGCGGAGCTTCGGCCGCACGTCCACCATGTAGACGATCACCGCGATCAGACCGAAGACCGGCAGGAACGACAGGATCGAGAAGATCTTCATCACCACCGCGGCGAGCCCGAGGACGATCAGCCAGAACGCCTTCGTCTTCTTGTCGGCGGCGCGGTAGGCGTCCTGGCGATGAATCGCGGCGTCGACCAGCGCGAAGAGCGCGAGCAGGAAGAGCGCCCAGGACAGTAGTCCCAGCACGCCCAGAAAACCTGTAACCAGCATCGCCGTCCACCTCCGTCGTCGGCTCCCACCGTACCCGGCCGGGCAGGGCGGGGGCGCCCCCCTGTGCGAAGCGCCACGGGGTCATGAAGAGGGCCGGGCACGCGATGCGTGCCCGGCCCTCCGGATGCGCGGGTCCGCGCGGGTGTGCGGGCCTCAGGAGGCCGGCTTGCCCGGGGCGCTCTTGCGGGCGGCCGGGGCCGGCTTCTTGGCGGTCGGGGCCTTCTTCGCGGAGGCGGACCGGTCGTCGGCCGGGGCCGGCGCAGGCGCGGGCACGGAGTTGTTCTGCACGGGGGCCGGCGCCGGCGCGGGGGCGGGCTGCGCGGCCGGACGCGGCTGCGGCTCGCCCTCGATCGCGACCGCGATGTCCTCGACCTGGTCGGCGGCGTCGCCGCGCCAGGTCGCGACCGCGTCCTTGCCGCGCTCGGCCAGGCCGTCGTAGGTCTCCTTGGCGCGGACCGCGTACTCGGCGGCGCGGCCCACCTGCTGGAGCGCGAAGTCCTGGGCGGAGTCGCGCAGCTTGCGCAGGTCGGTGTCAATGCTGCCGAAGAGCTCGTTGACCTTGGCCTGCGCCCGGTTCTGCGCGCCCTTGGCCTGCGCCGTCACCTTCTCCTGCACGGCCTTGGCGTCGGTGCCGCGGATCTTCTCGATCCGGTCGGGGGCCTCGCTGCGGATCCTCTCGATCAGCGGCGGGACCTCCTTCAGCTTCTCGGCGGCGAGGTCGGCGGTGCCGGCCAGCGCGTACAGCGGGGTCGGGTCCTTGAGGGTCTTGACGAGGTCGTCGGTGATCGCCATGAGGGTTTCTCCCGTATGAGGTGGTGGCGTGTACGTCTGGCGTGTACGTCTGTTGAGTCCGCCGGTCACTCGGCGGCCGCGGCGTCGTCGCCGCCGCCCCCGTCGTCCGGTCCGGCGGTCGCCTTCGGCTTCAGTACGGCGGCAGCCTTGTGCGCCGCCTCCTTCGCCGCGCGCTCGTGCGGCGCGGCGGACTGCTCGTCCTGAGCTTCCTCCACCACGGCGCTCTCCCTGCGGAACGACTCGTAGATCTGCAGCAGGACCTGCTTCTGCTTCTCGTTGATCGCCGTGTCGGCCAGGATGGCGGTACGGACCTCCCGGCCGTCGCCCTGGTCCCGCTCGTCGAGGATCCCCGCCTGCACGTACAGGGTCTCGGCGGAGATGCGCAGCGCCTTCGCCAGTTGCTGCAGGATGTCGGCACTGGGCTTGCGCAGCCCGCGCTCGATCTGGCTGAGGTACGGGTTGGACACCCCCGCGGCGTCGGCGAGCTGGCGCAGCGAGAGCTTCGCGTTGCGGCGCTGCTCCCGCAGATACTCACCGAGGTTGCCGACGTTCAGTGAAGCCATGTCTTCGAGCATGCCCCGCGGTGCTAACTTTTGCAAGCAGAGTGCTTGCAAAAGTCTCGTTAAGGGGATGTGACGGCCGTCGCAGGCCGGGCCGCACGGGATCTGTCCGGCGGCGCCGCAGGCGTGATAGTCATGGAATTGACTGATCAACCTCATGACTGGGGCCCGGGCCCCGGAAGGCGGCAGGCCCATGACGACCACCACCACGGACCGCTTCCGCACCGCCGTGGAGACCGGTGACCTGGCCGTCCTCGACGACCTCTTCACCGACGACATCCGGTTCTACAGCCCGGTGACCTTCACCCCCTTCGAGGGCAAGGCGATGGTGCTCGGCCTCTTCGGCGTCCTGCTGCGCACGTTCGAGGGCTTCCACTACATCGGCCGCTTCGACGGCACCTCGGCCACCAGCGGCGACGGCGACGAGGCGCCCTCGGAGATCCTGCTCTTCCGCGCCGGCGTCGACGGCAAGGACATCCACGGCATCGACCTCCTCCACTTCGACGACACCGGCCGCATCAAGGAGTTCACCGTCATGGTCCGCCCCCAGTCCGCCGTGCAGACCCTCGGCAAGGCCGTCTTCGCCGGCCTCGTCGCCGCAGGCCTCGCCCCCGCCCCGGCGGACCGCCCGACCGCGCCGTGACCGCCGCTTCCTGGCGGCTCCAGTCCGGGCACGGGGTCCGGCTGGAGTGGGGGCCCGAGGGCGCGCGGCGGCTGGGACCCGAGGTCGCGGGCCTGGTCGTGGTGGACGTGCTGTCGTTCACGACCGCGGTGTCGGTGGCCGTGGAGGGCGGGACCCGGGTGCATCCGTACGCCTGGCGGGACGCGTCGGCGCGGGAGTACGCGGACCGCTTGGGCGCCCGCCTGGCGGTCGGGCGGCGGGAGGTGACCGCGGAACAGCCGTGGTCGCTCTCCCCGGCCGCGCTGCGGAGGGCGCCGCACACGGGACAGCTGGTGCTGCCGTCGCCGAACGGTTCGGCCATCGCCGCGGCGGCCGGTGAGGGCTCGACGTTGATCGCGGGCTGCCTGCGCAACGCCGCGGCGGTCGGCACCTGGCTCGCACGGCAGGGATACGGGACCCCCGAACGGCCGGTCGCGGTGGTCCCCGCCGGTGAGCGGTGGCCGGACGGAAGCCTGCGCCCGGCGCTGGAGGACCTGCTCGGGGCCGGGGCGGTCGCCGCCGCGCTGTGCGCCCGGGCACCGTGGGCCACACCGTCCCCGGAAGCGGGCGCGGCCGCGGCGCTGTGGACCGCCACCCCCGACCCGGCCGCGGCGGTCGCCGCGTGCGCCTCGGGCCGGGAACTGGCCGAGGGCGGCTTCCCGGAGGACGTCGCCGTCGCCACCGAGATCGACGCCTCCGACGCCGTTCCCCTGCTGTCCGGCGGCGCCTTCGGCATTGCGGACCGGAACTGACCGCAATGCTCCGTACCGTCGAAGACGTAAGGGATGCCGGGAACACCGGCGAACGACGGACAAGGGGTGCACGATGCCGACGGTGGTTCGCAACGAGACGGACGAGCGGGACGCGCTGCTGGCCTACCTGGAGTCGCAGCGCGCCGGTGTGCGCCGGGCGGTGCTGGGTCTGGACGACGCGCAGGCCACGTCCCGGCCGAGCGCGAGCGAGCTGAACCTCGCCGGGCTGGTCAAGCACGTCGCCCGCACCGAGGAGACCTGGGTGCAGGGCCTGCTGCTCGGCCGCGCGGAGAAGGCGGGCAACCGCGAGGACTACGTCAACGGCTTCCGCCTGCTGGAGGGCGAGACCCTCGCCGGCTGGCTCGACGCCTGGACGGCGATCGCCCGCGAGACCGAGGCCGCCGTCCTGGCCCTCCCCGACCTCGAGGGAACGGTCGCCCTGCCGGACGCGCCGTGGAACCCCCCGGGCATGAAGGTCAGCGCCCGCTGGATCCTGCTCCACCTCATCGAGGAGACCGCCCGGCACGCCGGGCACGCGGACATCGTCCGCGAGTCCCTGGACGGCCGGACGGCCTTCGAACTGGTCGACCTCGCGGCCCGCGAGGGCCGCCCGATGGGCTGACCGGCCGGCGGATCAGTCCCCGGGGGCCAGCGGCTGCTGCAGTTCCGTCACCCAGGTGTCGGGGTGGCCGCCGGCCTCCAGGTACAGCTCGCGCGGGTAGCCGGTGGAGCGGTGGCCGTGGGCGTCGATCCAGCGGGCGAGCGTCTGCTCGGTGCGCAGCACGTCGTCCATGGACCCGCGGTGCACGATCGTCGCGGCGCTCCCGATCGCCGGCAGGTCCACGACCGCGAAGTCGTACCCGGCGTCCGGCTCCACGTCCACCTGGAGCCCCGCGTGCACCACGACCGCGCCCTCGCCGCCGGGCGCCTCCTCGTAATGGGCGACACTCGGCCCCACCGGCCGCACCCCCGCCGCCTCCAGCCGGCGGCACAGCTCGCCGTACAGCGGCTGGATCACCGGGCCGATCTGCGCCGGCTCGAACCCGGCTGCCGTGGCGGTGAGTTCGGCCAGCCGCACGGCAGGCACCCGCTTGACGACCACGTCGTCGGAATCCATCCGTCCCTCGCTCTCGATGGTGCGCAGCCTCGCCTCGACCCCGGCCAGCCGTGCCGCGTCCGCGGCCATGCCCGCCGCGAGCTCGGCGCGGCGCAGCCGCAGCATGCCGCGCAGCTCGTCGGCGCCGACCTCCTCGTCGAGGATCGACCGCACCTGTTCCAGGGTGAAGCCGAGATCCTTGAGCGCGATGATCCGGTTGAGCCGGGCGAGCTGCCCGGCGGCGTACGAGCGGTAGCCGCTGGCGGGGTCGACACGGTCCGGGCGCAGCAGTCCGACCGCGTCGTAGTGACGCAGCATGCGGACCGACACGCGGCCGTGCCTGGCGAAGTCTCCGATGCCGAACATGACGTCTCCCAGTGCAGGGCCTCACACGGTGTGAGGGTCAAGCGGGGCCGGGACGAACGCCGATGCCCCGGCCGAACGGCCGGGGCATCGGGCACCGAGGGGAGCGGGTACGTCAGCCCCGCAGCTCCGCCGCGACCAGCTCGGCGAGCTGCACGGCGTTGAGCGCCGCGCCCTTGCGGAGGTTGTCGTTGGACAGGAAGAGGGCGAGGCCGTGCTCGACGGTCTCGTCGGCACGGATCCGGCCCACGTAGGAAGGGTCGCTGCCCGCGGCCTGCTGCGGGGTGGGGATCTCCGACAGCTCCACGCCGGGGGCCGCGGCCAGCAGCTCGTAGGCGCGCTCAACGCTGATCGGGCGCGCGAAGCGGGCGTTGAGCTGCAGCGAGTGCCCGGAGAAGACCGGCACGCGCACACAGGTGCCGGACACCTTCAGCTCCGGGATCTCCAGGATCTTGCGGGACTCGTTGCGGAGCTTCTGCTCCTCGTCGGTCTCGAAGCGGCCGTCGTCGACGATCTTCCCGGCCAGCGGGACGACGTTGAAGGCGATCGGCCGCCGGTAGACCGCGGGCTCGGGGAACTCCACGGCCGCGCCGTCGAAGGTCAGCCCGGTCGCGTCGTCGGCGACCTTGCGGATCTGCCCGTCGAGCTCCGCGACACCGGCCAGGCCAGAACCGGAGACCGCCTGGTAGGTGGTGGCGACCAGCGCGGTCAGCCCCGCCTCCTCGTGCAGCGGGCGCAGCACCGGCATCGCGGCCATCGTGGTGCAGTTCGGGTTGGCGATGATGCCCTTGGGGCGGTCGGCGATCGCGTGCGGATTGACCTCGGACACCACGAGCGGGACCTCGGGGTCCATGCGCCAGGCCGAGGAGTTGTCGATCACGACCGCGCCCGCGGCGGCCACCTTGGGGGCGAGCGCCTTGGAGGTGGCGCCGCCCGCGGAGAACAGGACGATGTCGAGACCCGCGTAGTCGGCGGTCGCCGCGTCCTCGATGGTGATCTCGCCGTCCTTCCACGGCAGCGTCCGCCCCGCGGAACGGGCCGACGCGAACAGCCGCAGCCGCTCCACCGGGAAGTCACGCTCGGCCAATACCTTGAGCATGACGCCGCCGACCTGGCCGGTGGCTCCGACGATTCCGATCCTCATCCGGTCTCTCCGATCAGTGCGTACGTACGGTCCCGAGTATCCCCCGCCTCGGCGAGTGCCCGGAGGGCCGTCTCGACTGCCGGCCGCCCGGCGGGCAGCAGGGGCAGCCGGACCGCGGGGGTGGGAATGCGGCCCTGGACGTGCAGGACCGCCTTGGTCACCGTGGGGTTCGGCTCGGTGAAGCAGGCGGCGGCGAGCCGCGCGAGCGCGTGCCCGCGCTCGGCGTCGTGGGAACGGGCCAGCTCCACCCACTGCGCGGTGGCCAGGTGCGCGGAGGCCAGGACGGCGCCGGCCGCGCCCAGGGCCAGCAGGGCGGGGGCGAAGACGTCGTCCCCGGCGTAGAGCGGCACCTCCCGCACCAGGAGGACGGTGTCCTGGTCGATGCCGCCGACGGCGTGCTTGAAACCGTGGACCCCGTCGATGGCGGCGATCCGGCGCACGGTGTCGGCGCTCAGGGTGCGTCCGGTGCGGTACGGGATGTTGTAGACGAGCAAGGGCACGGCGGAGGCCCGCGCCAGCGCCTCGAAGTGCGCGACCACGCCGTCCTCGGAGGGCCGCACGAACGCCGGCACGGTCACGAGGGCGGCATCCGCCGCCAGCCCGCGCAGTTCCTCCGCGGCCCGCCGCGTGTCGGCCCCACCGGCCCCGACCGTGAACCGCGCCCCCCGCCCGCGGCAGACCCGCCCGACGACCTCGCGGACGAGCGCCTTCTCCCCCTCGTCGAGCGCGGCCGGCTCCCCGGTCGTCCCCAGCGCGACCAGCCCTTCGGCCCCACCGTCGAGCACGTCGTGCGCCAGCCGCTCCAGGGCACCGGCGTCCACACTGCCGTCGACGGCGAAGGGCGTGATCAGCGGTACGTGAATCCCCATGGAACGAGCGTGGACCGATCGACCGTCAAGGTCCAGTTAAATGTCCTTCACCCCACGAGTTAGCAGCGCTGCACGATGGCGCTGCACGCGCCCCTACCCGGGCAGGACACCCACCGCGTCACCGCTGGCGCACAGGACATACTCCGAATTTCGAGTCCAGACCAGCTCCACCAGGACCTGCAGGGACTCCACTACATGGACCGCACCCGCATCACGCAGCGCCGCTTCCTTGTGCGGCGCCCGCGCGTAGCAGGGCCTGCCCGTTTCAGGAAGGCAGTTGCCGCCCGTGCCGAATTGTTCGTGGTGATCGCCACCTGCCGCCCACTGGCGACCAGAAGTACCACCAAGCTGTCCGCGTGCGGAGTCGGGTACGCCGACCCTGCCGCCTTCGTTTCCTCGTCGACCAGGAGTTCCTGCAGTTCGCGCAGGACGTCGGCACTGCCGTCCTATGCTGCCCTCCGCAGCACCAGCAAAGGGTCACGCACATCCTGGAGCGCCTCGACGGGCACCCCCCAACGTCTGCGCCCTGTGCCCGAGTGTCTCCGCCACCCGGAACGCCGGACGGTGGGCGAACAGGTCCGCGAGCGGGCCGTCGAAGTCGAACAGAACGCAGGCCGCCTGGCTGAACGCCGCCCGCAGGCTTTCGTCCGAATCCCGGCCCGTCGTGTCAGCCGGCACGGACTGAGCTGCGTGCGGCCCGCCCCGTGATTACCGACCGCCGGCGGCGAGGCTCTGGAGGGAGCTTGGCGTGCCACTCAGCCAGTGCGGCCTTGATCTCCTGCTCTGTGGGCAGCCCGTCCATCCCGATCGCGTCCTTCGCCAGGCCCAGCGCACGGCTGACCATCGCGACGGACCGCCCGAAGTCCGGTTCGACAGAGCCTTTCCCGAGACGGACCGCGGCCCGGACGACATCGGCGAACACCGACTGCGCGTACTCGAAATCCAAGTAGGCCTGCAGATCGGTCCACATCCCCGCGGTCATCGCCGAGCAGCCGCGTCGGATGAGCGTCTCCTCCCAGATGTCCTGCATGGCATTGCGCTCGTCGCTGGTGTACTGCATCCGCACCAGGTGTGTGGCCAGGTCGTGCAGGGGATCACCGTACGTAGCGAGCTCCCAGTCCAGGATGAACAGGCCTCCGTCGTCGAGCAGCACGACGTTGTCCCGATGGAGATCGGTGTGCAGCAGCGCGTACGGCCGACGTTGCATCTCCGGTGTACGACGGCGCACCCTCAGGCGAAAGCGGTCCAGGGCGTCGACGGGAACACCGAGCGCGTCGAACAGTTGCCCGAAGTCGGGACGGTGACGCTGGTGCACCTCGTTCTCGGCGTAGCGGACGACATGATCGAGGAAGGCGTCGCTGTTCTTGTGGTCGGTCGGCCAGTCGTGAGGCAGGGGCGGCAGTTGATCCGGTCCGACGACGGCTGTGCGTGCGAAGACCTCCGCCAACTTCCGGAGCATGTCCTCACCCAGCGCCTCGCCGGGCTCCGAGACCTGCGACAGTGCGCTGCCCGGCTCGAATTTGTGCAGAGACGCGCCTTCGAAGGTGACCAGGCAGCGGGGAGTAACAAATACGGGTTCGGGAGTCAGCTGCTCAAGCGCGGCCAGCACCGATGCTTCGTCCAGCCACGTACGCATCACGACCATGGGGGTATCGAGGGGGACCCTCAGCTTGACCTGCGCCGTCCCCTCCGACGGGGTGGGCATCAACCACGCGAGCCCCCGGCCCATCGGCACCACATGGTTGGAGTTGTGATGTCCTGACAGGACGAGCGAGTCCGGGTGGTACTTCCGCCATGCGCAGTGCCACCTGACGAAGGACTCGTGCAGCCGTCCATACATGGGTGCGCGTGCCAGACTTGGCCTCTCGCTCCTCCCCTCGCATCGACCATATGGCTCCGAGGGATCGTCGTCACGCGTGTCGGCGGAATCAGGCCGCGTAGGCGTGGCAGCGCCACCCGGGGCAGCCGTGGCCACAACCGTATCCGTCACGTTGCACCGACCGATGAGCGCTCGCCAATATGGCATCACCATCTGATGACGCGTGATGTGCCCGCGAGCCTACGCGCTTTTCCCCAAAGACGCACATCGAAACCCTAAGTGCGGCTATCGAATTTCGTACGGCTACTCGACGGGAGCACGTCTGCGGCTGAGACCCACGGTGGAGAAAGCTTCCACCAACTCCACCATGTTCCTGACGAGCAAATCCGCTCTCGCCTCCAGAAGAGCGTCCACCCGCTGCTGGTAACGGTCACCGAGACCGGCATATGCCAGAAATTTCACATGGGCCGCACGTGCGGCCCGGAGGTCCCGCACCGAATCGCCGATCATGAGGCAATTGCCCGGGGTAGATTCCCGCCCCAGCTCCCTCATTGCCGCGCGTAGACACGCCGGATCGGGCTTCATTTTCTCTGGCACATCACCGCGACCAAAGATTCTTCCGCTGAACTCCCGCTCCAGTCCGTGTTCCTTCAAGTAAACCTGGACCGAGGCCGGAGAATTGTTGGTCGTGATCGCCATTGGCCGATCCATCACAGCCAACCCCCGTATGAGATCGGCCGCCCCCTCGACCGGATGCGCCACCATTGCCGCCTTACGTTCCGCATCGACCAGAACGTCATCGAGACCTCTGACTATCCCCTCCGGGACACCGGCAGCCGAGACATCGTGAAGCAGTTGATGCGTGTCCGTGTACGGCTCGAATTTCGGCAGCAACCAGCCCCTGTCCGCCAGGAAGCCCTTCATGTGTTCGGCCACCGTCTCGGCACTGCGGCCGACGAACAAGTCGCAAAGCGGACCATCAAAGTCGAACAGGACGACCTTGACGCCTCGCAGTCGGTTCAGGAGCCGCTCAGGATCTGTCGAAGCCATTCAGTGAGTGTCACATCGATTCGGCGATTGTGGTCCACAGCGAGTCGAACCACTGCTGACACTCCTCAAGCTGGAGAAGCCCTTGCGGGTACAGCTTCGCTCCGACTCCCAGGACGTCGAAGATGCCAACAACTGAGCCATCCTCCAGGAGGACGTTGTTGGGCACGACCGAGTAGTAGCCCGTCAGAGCTTGCTCGCCGTTCAGCAGGTAGATCTTGGTCATGGGTGTGATCGGAACCGTCCTGGTCTCGATCACCACCGAGCCGGTCAACCCGCGCGTGTGCAGGTCCCCCAGCAGGTTGCGCAGAACGCGAGTCTGGAGATCTATCAAACCTGCCAGACGGTGCCGTGGGCGAGCATCCTTCGGATCCGAGACGTTGCGCGGGATGGCCAGCAGGGCGTCGGGGCTGGGCAGCAGGAGCCGGACCTTGATCGAAGACGGACTCAGCTCACCACGCAGGATCCGGCCCACCGGACGGCTGAGGGCGGCGTTCAGCGACTCACTCGTTAGACAGTAGACATCGATCGTGATGTGCTCCGCCTCGAACGCCTCCGCGATGGCGTCCTCCAGCTCGACGCTGGCCTGATCTGTCCGATGGGCCACACCGTTGGCGTGCGCCGGTGTCGGGTTGCGCCAATTTCGGGCGAAGACTCCCTTGCCTTGGATTGACTCTACGTAACCTTCGTCCTGGAGCTCCTTGAGTGCCCTCTGGACCGTGGCGCGGTCTACGTCGAACGTCTCCGCCAGCTCAGCCTGGGTGGGGAGTTGCCCGTCAACCGGGATCTCGCCGGCCTCGATCCGGTGACGCAGCGAATCGGCCACACGCTCCCATTCGCGCCTGGCCCCACCACCCGCTCGCGCATGACGCACTTGAGCCTCCGAGATATCGACAACGTGGCGCCCCGAATGAATCAGTGCACCCTTTCGGCAAGGGCCCAGTGGTGCTCGAACCAACGCCGGTGCTGCTCGAACAGGTCGCGAGCTGTGGGGCCACCGCGTTTGGATACAAGAACCATACCGCCCACAGTAAAGCCCTTGGGGTTCAGCCTTCGGGCCGACTCCACCCCGGCAATCGATTCAACCTCGACCGGGTAAGAGCCTTGGCAGGCCTCGTCATCGTTGAAAAGCAAGAGTTTTGACTGCGGCGAGAGATACGATGCAACCCGGAACAGTATTTCAACCCGCGCTCCCGGAATCGAAGATTCTATGGCCGCCTTTAGTTCCGCGAAAATGCGCTTCGACTCGTCGATTTTCGCCTGCATCTGCTCTCGGAATGCAAGATCATCTACGACGTTGTAGTGCTGATGACCCTGCACATCGGGCCCCCCGTCCGGGACTAGGCGGCACGGGAGATTCATGGGAGCCTGCAGGTCCGGTGTAAGTACCCTGATCCTCACACGGTAGTGACCACGCGCCTCGTCCGCCAGGCGTTGCATCGGCGTTCGAGTAATTTGGAGAAGCGTTTCCGACGTGAAGCCATAAAAGTCGACGCTGACGTCTCGATGATCAAATGCACGCGATGCGCACTCTCGCAGCTCGTCAATCGACCTCAGGACACGCATCCCTGACGAAGCGAGTGGCTTCTCAGTAGTAATCGCGTCGAAAAGCACATAGGCTATAAAGGCCGCGAATGAACCACCAATGAAAGTCTGGCGCGCTAAAACATCGCCGACGGCGGGGACCAATTGCGCCACGACGCCTAATACGCAGATCACAGCCAGCGAGTACCTCACAACCCGAGGCTTCGCCGCCGATATGGACTCCTTGACTTTACGAAGCGGTCCGCTTCCGCCGCCTGCGCCAGGTGCACTGAGTGACGTCATCGCCGTGGCCCCCCGCTCAGCTGGACAAGACCACCATGATGCCGCGGTACCGCGTACCTCGACAAGCCGCACGCACGACATCGATCAAGTAGCGTCACTGAAGGCCGTCAGAAGCTCGGACAGGGCAGTCACTGCGAGCACCCCTTTGAACTTGCGTGCGTTGGGGTCAAAACCCAAGAAGGCCACGCCCGAAGCCTGCGCCGCCCGAAGATCAGATTCCGAGTCTCCGATGAGGAGGGCCCTGGAACCAGGCACTCCCACGGCGGCAAGGGCTTGGTCCACGCAGTGGGGATGGGGTTTCATCAAGGCTGGATCCGGATCACGACCGAAGATCATATTGCCGAAGGCGGGCAGTTCATGGTTCTCCAAGTAACAGCGCACCGCTTCGGGGGAGTTGTTGCTCGTCACCGCGAGGTGCTTTCCGCGGCACACAAGAAACTTGATCAATTCTCTAACGTGCCGCGTGGGTTCACCTGCTACCCGTGCCGCCTCCATCTCCTGCTCGGACACGTGCTGTTCCGCGTCCACCAAGAGCTGTGGAAGGCCGTCGCCCTTGGCACGAGCAGCCAGTGCAGTCTCGCGGAGAATCTTATGGGGGTCGGTGGACCCTTCCAGTCGCTGAGGCAGCAAGTCCTTTTGCTTTGACAACAAGGCGCTGACAGTCCCGGCAATGACATCGGCCGGGTGTTTCTCAAAGAGATGACAAATAGGTCCGTCAAAATCGAACAGCACACAGTCGGCGGCGTCCAGAACTGACGAGAGGGCTCTGCGGTCGGCGTTCACGCGACTCCCGGGGTCGATCAGCACCAGTCGGCTCCGCCCACGATATTCCCCTGAGGAGCGTAAGTCCGAGCACGGGCCGACGTCGCTTCCGATGTCGCCACTCACGCGACAAGCTCGGCGACCCGCAGCTGGCTGTCGGCGTCAGAACCCGTCGATCGCCCACGGCTTGCGCGACGTACGGAACAGCGCGTCCACCTGGGCCGCCGTGCCCGGGCGGGATTCGGTGACCTGGCCGATGGTGGCGAGGCGGACCGCGGACTCGTCGCCGAGGTAGAGGGCGGCGAGGTCGGCGGCGGTGAGGGTCAGGTCCGGGGCAGCGGAGGGGGCCGCCTCGGCGGTGGCGGTGCCGCCCGGGGAAACCTCGAGGCGGAAGCGGCCGGCGGCGTAGCCGTACGGGTCGAGGACATCGAGGACGACGGTGCCCGGGGCGGCGTAGGTACGGGCGGCCAGCGAGCGGGGCACGTCGACGAAGCGCAGCCACAGGAAGTCGGAGCTGTTGTCGACCCTGGCGGCGCGCCGGTCCGCGAGGAGCAGCGGCATGACGTCGTCGTGGGCGCGGAAGCCCGTGCGCACGGTGGTGACCCAGTCGATGGAGAGCAGGTAGCGCCACAGGGCCCGTTCGGCGGCCGGGGTGGCGGCGATCAAGTTCTTGATCTCCAGGGGGGCTTGCGGGTACATGCCGTGCCATTCGTCGGCGACGGTGTACGCGGCCAGGCCGTCGACGCGGCCGGAGGAGTCCCGGTAGAAGGCGAAGATCGGTTCCTTCCAGGGCTCGTCGGCCGACATCCGGACCTTGCCGGTGAACAGCTCCCACCAGCGGTCGTTGCGGTTGATCGAGCCGGGGACCTGCACCCGTACCCGCTCGTGGAGTTCCGGGCCGGACTTGAGGACGTCGGCGGGGTCGACGAGTTCGACGCGGCCGTCCTCGTCGTCGCCGGGCGGGCGCAGGCCGGCGCGGGCGGTGTCGACGTGCCACTCGGTGACGCCGGCCGCGGGGCCGAAGCCGAAGCGGCCGTAGATCGGGTACTCGGCGGCGATGAGGATCGCGAGCGGTTCTCCGCGTTCGGCGGTGGCGGCCAGTTCGTTGGCCATCATGCGCGAGGCGACGCCGCGGCGGCGGTGCGTGGCGGAGACGGTGACGTGGGTGATCGCGCTGGCGGGCAGTACGGCGCCGCCGGGCACGGTGAGGTCGCGCGGCATGCTGCGGAAGGTGGCCACGCACCGGCCGTCGTCGAACGCGCCCTGCGTGCGGGCGAGATCCGTGTACGGCCGCCGGAGCTCGATCTCCTCGTCGCCGACGGTCGCGGGACGGTGGAAACCGAGTCGGGTGGCGCGCAGCCAGCCGGCGAAGTCGGATGCTTCGAGCGTGCGGACCTCAAGGCTCATGTCCCGCACGGTAAGCGCCGGTCACGCCTGCGCGCATCCCCTTTTCGCACAGTTTCCCGCGGCTTTCCCGCGGGCCTTCCCCCGCGGGCCCTCAGTCCCCCGACAGCAGGTCCTCGACCCGTGCCTCGCCCGCGCGGTAGCGCCGGGCGATCTCGGTGCTGCACCCGTCGACGGTGCGCTGCAGGGACTGCCGGCAGCGCGAGACCTGCTGCTCGTGGCGGACCAGCCGCCCCATCGCGTCGTGCAGTTCCTGGTCGGTGCGGGCCTCCAGGTCGGAGAGCTCGACCTCGGCGAGCATCTCCTCGGCGAGCTGCCGGTAGCGCTCGCTGCGCGGGGTGCGCAGGGTGACGTGCCGGGCGGAGGTGCGGTGCCGGGACGGGGTGTCGGTGAGGATCTCCGAGAGCCGGTCCAGCACGGGCGCGTCGGGGGCCGTGCGGCGGGCGAGTTCGGCGCGCAGGATGTCGATGCGGCCCTGCAGCAGCCGCCGGAGGTAGGACAGGTCGGCCTCCTCCAGTTGTGCCTCACGGCGGGCGGTGCGCAGGCCGGCGAGGGTGAGCCCCGCGAAGTCGGGCTGCGGCGCGTCGGAGAACGGGGAGCGCGGGCCCGGTGCCTTGAGCATGCGTTCGCCTTCCGCCGTCCCGGTGGTACGTGTCGTACCGGTGTGCTTCATGTCTGTCCGTCCCCTCGTCCCCCGCGTCGGGCAGATCTCGATCGTGCCACCGAGTACCTGTGTCCCGCAGGCACCTGCACCCGAACGGCCGCGCCGGACAGTTGTACGTGAGCCCAAGCGGGCGTACGGCCCCCGTGCCGCGCGCCCCCTCACGCCCGGGAGAATGGGGGGCATGCGAGCGGTGGCCCAGCGGGTGAGCGAAGCGAAGGTCGTGGTGGACGGCGAGACGGTCGGCGAGATCGCCGGTCCGGGGCTGTGCGTGCTGGTGGGGGTCACGCACGACGACACGAAGGAGAAGGCGGCGCAGCTCGCCCGCAAGCTGTGGAGTCTGCGGATCCTGCCGGAGGAGAAGTCCTGTTCCGACATCGGCGGGCCGCTGCTGGTGATCTCGCAGTTCACTCTCTACGGTGACGCCCGCAAGGGGCGCCGGCCGACCTGGAACGCCGCGGCGCCGGGTCCGGTCGCCGAACCGCTCGTGGACGAGGTCGTCGCGCAGCTGCGCGCACTGGGCGCGGACGTGGCGACGGGCCGCTTCGGAACGGACATGAAGGTCTCGCTCACGAACGACGGCCCGTTCACGGTCGTGCTCGATCTCTAGGGCCCTCAGGGCTCGACGACGGTCTCCTGGTTCGCGGCCGTCCCGTCCGCCAGCAGCGGCACGTCCGCGGGGGTGTTGCGCTTGATCACCGCGAGGGCGATCGGGCCGAGCTCCCAGTGCCGGGCCGACGAGGTGACGGTGCCGATCTGGCGGCCGTCCGGCCCGTCGGCGGCGAGGTGCACGGGCGTGCCGTGGCCGGGCAGCTTGACCTCGCTGCCGTCGAGGTGCAGGAAGACCAGCCGGCGCGGCGGCCGGCCGAGGTTGTGCACCCGGGCGACGGTCTCCTGGCCGCGGTAGCAGCCCTTGTCGAGGTGGACGGCCGTGCCGAGCCAGCCCAGCTCGTGCGGGATGGTGCGGTGGTCGGTCTCCAGGCCGAGCCGCGGGCGGTGGGCCTCGATGCGCAGGGCCTCCAGGGCCAGCACGCCGACCGGGGCGCCGGCCTCGGAGAAGAAGCGTGCGCAGCTCCCTGAAAGGGTGGTGGCGGGCGACGGGTGGGCGAAGGCCTCCAGTTCGGCGCGCGGCACGAGGACGTCGCGGCCGTACGGGACCTCGCGCACCGGCCACTCCTCCGGAACCGCGACGATGCTGCCCGCCGGGAGGTGGACGACGGCGTGGTCGCCGGTCACGTCGGCGACCTCGACCTGGTAGAAGAACTTCATGCTCTCCAGGTAGGCCACGATGTCGCCCTGCGTGCCCGGCTCGACGTGCATCCAGGTGGTGGTGCCGTCGTCGACGAGGTACAGCGCGTGCTCGATGTGGCCGTGCGCGGAGAGGATCAGCGCCTCGGTGGCCTGCCCGGGCGGCAGGTCGCTGACGTGCTGGGTGAGCAGGAGGTGGAGCCAGGCGAGCCGGTCCTGACCGGTGACGGCGACGACACCGCGGTGGGACAGGTCGACGAAGCCCTTGCCGTCCGCGAGGGCCCGTTGCTCGCGGAACAGGTCCCCGTAGTGCGCGGCGACTCCCTCGTCAGGGCCTTCTGCGGGGACGGCGCCGGGGAGCGACAGCAGGGGACTGGTCAGTGTTTGTCGCTGCATGGAACCAGCCTACGTCGCGGTAGTTGAACCCTCAGTCGTTCGGGCCTTCCGTGCGCAGTCCGCGCACCGGCCGAAGATCGCGAAGTGCTTCATGTCCGTCTCGAAGCCGTAGGTCGCGCGCAGCCGGTCGGTCAGCGGCGCGGCCTCGGAGATGTCGGCCTCGGTGACCGACTCGCAGTCGCGGCACACCAGGTGCATGTGGTGGTGCCGGTCGGCGAGGTGGTACGTGGGGGCGCCGTGGCCGAGATGGGCATGGCTGACCAGGCCCAGCTCCTCCAGCAGCTCCAGCGTGCGGTAGACGGTGGAGATGTTCACCCCGGAGGCGGTCCTGCGCACCTCGGTGAGGATCTCGTCCGGAGTCGCGTGCTCCAGGACGTCGACCGCCTCCAGGACAAGCTGTCGCTGCGGCGTGAGCCGGTAGCCGCGTTGCCTCAGATCGCTCTTCCAGTCCGTGGTCACCACAGGGACAGTCTAGGCGGAAGGGCGCCGTCGGCGGCCCGGCGCGACTTCGCGGGGCCGCCCGCGGGGACCTCAGCGGAAGAAGGCGATGCCGTCGTCGGGCAGGTCCTTGAGGTCCTTGGCCCACTCGCTGGGGTTGACGACCTTCTTCAGGTGCGCCGACATGTACGGGCGCAGCGCCACCTCCGGGGTGGCCTTCTCGCCGACCCACATCAGGTCGCTCTTGACGTAGCCGTACAGGCGCTTGCCGCCGCTGTAGGCCGGCGCGTCGGCCAGCCGGGCCACGGCGTCCGTGACCAGGTCGATCTGCGGCTTGCCCTCGGCGAGCTCGCCGTACCAGATCTCGATGACGCCGTTGTCGCGGGTCATCGTGATCTCGACCTTGCGGTCCTTGTCGATCCGCCAGAAACCGGACTCGCTCTCCAGCGGCTTCTCCGGCTTGCCCTCGGCGTCCAGCACCCAGGTCTTGGAGGTGTACTCCAGGAACGGGCGGCCGTCGTGGGTGAAGACCACTTCCTGGCCGAAGTTGCACTTCTCCGCGCCCGGGAAGTCGAAGACGCCCGCGCCCTCCCAGGTGCCCAGGAGGAAGGCGAGCGGTACGAGCTCCGGGTGGAGGTCTGAGGGGATTTCGATCATGTTCAGCGCTGTCCCTGGTAGAGCTTCTTCACCGCCAGAACGGAGAACGCGAGGACGCCAAGGCAGACCAGGACAAGCATGACGTCGAAGAAGATCTCAATGGCGCTCACGAGCGTGCTCCTCGGGCAGGCGCGGACGGTCGGCGGCCCAGTGGGGCCGTTTGCCGAGTCTAGTCGGCCGGTACGGGCGCGATGCGCTGAGGTGGCCCCCCGCGCATCGCGCCCGTACCGGGCGCAACCCGGTCAGCCGAGCAGCTGCGACTGCAGCAGTACGGCCTGGTGGAACGGGACGGCGGGCTGGTCGCCGGCCTTGCGCATGCTGATGACGGCGACGGTGTCACCGGCACCGATGAACGCGGACCGTGCCCGCTCGCCGCCGAACGGCTTGTTCTCGTCGAACGTGGAGAGGTTCACGTCCTCCGGGAAGGAGAGCGCGTCCTGCCACGCCGGGTCCAGGACCTTGCTCGGCGAGTCGGCGAGGCCCGCGACGGTCATCATCTGGAGGCGGCCCTTCTCCGCGTACGGGGCGCTGATGAACTGCACGAGGTAGATCTCCGTCCTCGTGCCGTCCGGCATGTCCCAGGCGCGGGCGGCGATGTGGCGCAGGCCGTTCTGGTCCAGGCGCTCCATCAGCCGCGTCCGGCCGGCCTTCTCGAAGAGCTCGGCGAAGCGCGCATCGGGCAGCCAGCCGTCCTTGCCGTCGAAGGTCCTGTCGGCCTTCGCCCCGCGGGCGGCGGGCAGCAGCAGCGCGTGCAGGTCGGCGTAGTGGGCGCCGCCGGGGTTGCGCTCCTCGTCGAACACCCTCGGCTTGCCCGCGGGCAGCTTCGGCAGTGCGAGGGCGGGGTACGTCCAGCGCCCGTCGTCCGGGGTCTGCAGGCCGGGGACGTCGGTGCGCCGCGGCTGGCTGACCGCGTACGCGGTGGCCCCGCCGAGCGCGGCGAAGACCAGCACGGCCGAGGTCCAGCGCAGCACCGCCCGCAACCGGCGCCGGTCGCGCGGGCGCGGAACCGGGTCGGGCAGGGGCGTGCCGGCATCCGCCGCGGACACGGGGTCCACGACGACCGCCAGGGTCTCCAGGGCGGCAGCGGGCTCGGGGACAGCCTCGGGCGGGGAGGGCACAGTGGCTTCGGGCTCGCCCGCGACGGCGGATCGCACCGCCGGCTGGTCACTGATGCTCATGCTGCCTCTCCGGGGTCCTGGACGCGGTCGAGCTGATCGGCCAGCACGTCGGCCGCGGCCTTCTTGTCGAGGGGGGACACCCCGGAGACCGACATCGTCACCAGGAGGTCGCCCTCGGTGGCCTGGCACTGCATGAAGTCCAGGTCGGCACCCGGCTTCTTGGGCGGCAGGACGCAGCGCGCCTTGTCGTGGCCCGCGATCCCGGGACCGTTGCGGAAGACGCCGAGTGCCTTGGTGAAGTCGCTGAAGAACTCGGTACCGGCCCGCGCGGCCTGCTTGTTCTGCATCTGGACGATCCGCATCTCGATGAGCGTCTCGCCGTCCTCGGCGGCGTAGCTCCGCATGCCGATGCCCTGGATGCGCAGCCGGTCCACGGCCTTGAGCGCGGCGTCCCGGGTCTTCTTCGGCAGGTCGTGGTATCCCTGCGTCATGGCGGTCACCGCCTGCTTGCCGGACAGCTCGACGTCGTTGCCGTACGGCGCCATGTCGGGACCGGAACCGTAGCCGCTGGGCATGGGCAGCAGCAGTGTGCCCAACGCGCCGTAGTGGCTGCCTCCGGACTGGACACCGTAGGTGCCCGTCTTCTCCGGTCTCGGGGCCTTCCACGGCTTCGCCGCGGCCTGGGTGCCGTCGTTCCCCTGGTGCCGGAGCACCGCGAACCCGATGCCTCCGCCCGCGACGACGGCCACGATCGCGGCCGCGATCCCGAGGGCGAGTCCCTTGCGGCTCCTGCGCAGCGGGGCCTCGGGGCCGGACTCCGGGACAACGGCCTCGGGAGCGGATTCCGGAGCCACGGCCTCGGGAGCGGACTCCGGAGCAGCCGTCTCAAGGCCGGGCTCCGGGGCGGCGGCCTGGGACGCCGGCTCCTGCCGGCCCGGCTCCACCGCGGGCTCCTCGGCGGGGGTCGGGGTCGTCTTCTCGTCGCTCACAGCCGCTCCCACTGACGCTTGGCCACGGACATGATCGTCGACTGGGGGACCGGGTGGGACGAAGTGACCCAGATCAGCATCTCGATGTTCGCCTGCCGCGCGACCGCCGCCGACTTGTAGTAGGGGAGGTAGCCCGCCCTGCGGGTCGGTCGGGAGTAGGAGAACACCTTGCCGTCGACGGAGCCGGGAATCGCCCGTCCGTCGTTGCCCGCCTCGTCCTGGCCGCGTGTGAACTGGAGTTGGTCCAGCACGTCGCCTTCCGTGCCGGCGTACTCCAGGTCGCGGTACTGGACGAGCCGGATCTCCACGGAGATGTCGCCGGTCCTCCAGGTGGTGGTGGCCGCGCGGCGGAAGCCGGAATCCAGCAGGTCGGTGAAGCCTGCCTTCGGGTCATCGAAGTTCTCGGCGTACTCGGCGATCGGCAGCCAGCCGTCGACGCCGGGCGGCGAATTCCCGTCCTTCGCGCCCTTGGGGCGCTTCAGCAGCAGCTTGCGCAGGTCGCCGTCGTACTTCACGAGGGCGTCCTCGGCCGCGGTGAGCGGCTTCGCCGGCGGCGCGGCGCCCTTGGGCTGCACGAGTTCCGGCTGGCTGAGCGGGGGGAGCGGGGTCTCGGGGCGGTCGTACTGGATCTTGTAGCCGGTACCGGCGCCCGCGGCGACGCCGAGCACGGCCGCCGCGAGGATCAGCAGGGTGGTACGACCGCGGCGGCGGGGTGGGCGGGCCGCGGGAAGCGGCTCCGCGGCGGCCTCGGGGGGTGTTTCCGGAGCAGGGGATGCCTGATCCGGGACAGGGGTGTCCTGGGACAAGGGGTTCTCCACAAAAGGCGTCGAGGGCTCAGCGGCCGGTCGCGAGGCGCTGGTACTGCTGGTCGAGCAGCCGCTTGAGCAGGTCGCGGCCGGGCAGCTTCTCCCCGGTCACGGTGATGCTGATGTGCACGTCGCCCTGATGGGACAGCGCGGCCACGGCGTCGGTGCTCTCGGCGGAGCCGGAGGACAGCCGGTAGGCCTTGACGGGGTGGGTGCTGTCGATCGCCAGGGCCGGCGAGTCCAGGGAGAAGTCGTCGTAGTAGCCGGTGGCGCCGGCCGTCGAGCCGAAGCGCAGCAGTTCGACGGAGATCTCGTAGGCGCCGTCGCCGGTCAGGTAGGTGCGCTGGGCGCCCTTCTTGAAGCCGTAGCGGCTCAGGCCCCGCTTGATGTCGGCGCTGACGCCGACCTCGTCGCGGGTGACGGCGGTGCCCGTCTCGTCGCCGTAGATCTCGGCGTCCTTGGGCGGGGTGAGCAGGAAGAAGCGCAGGTCCCCGCTGTGCGCGCCGTCGTGGACGGCGCCGGTGACGGTGCTGGACGGGGAGGCGCTCTGCCCGGCGGTCCGCGTGGGGTCCGGCGACGGAGAGGACGGCGGGGCCGTTGTCGGCGTTGTCGGCGTCGTCGGGGATGCCGATGGCGCGGCCGTCACCGCGGAGTCCGAGGACGATGACCCGATGGCGACCACGGCACCCGCCGTGAGCGTCGCCAGGACGACGAGTCCGATGACCACGGCGATCGTCGCACCGGTCCGTGCGTTCGTACGCGCTTCCACAAGCCCCCCCGGGCAGACACACAGCGCTCGCGCGATGTGTGCAGCGAGGCGGATCACATTATGTCGATCTTCGGAAAGCGCTTCACACTTTTTTCGCTGTGAGGCCTGCCACCTTAGGGTGTGGGCCATGGCGAAGAAGCTGGTGATCAAGGTGACGGCGGGCGCCGACGCGCCCGAACGGTGCTCGCAGGCGTTCACGGTGGCGGCGGTGGCCGTGGCCAGCGGCGTGGAGGTCTCGCTGTGGCTGACCGGTGAGTCGGCGTGGTTCGCGCTGCCGGGGAAGGCCGCGGAGTTCGAGCTGCCGCACGCCGCGCCGCTGCCCGACCTGATCGAGGGGATCATGGCCGGCGGCCGGATCACCCTGTGCACGCAGTGCGCGGCCCGCCGGGACATCGGCGAGAAGGACGTGCTGGAGGGGGTGCGGATCGCCGGGTCGCAGGTCTTCGTCCAGGAGGTGATGGCCGACGGCGTGCAGGCGCTCGTCTACTGATCCGGCGCCTTCGGCGCCTCAGCGCTGGTCGCGGTGGTCGTCGCGGCGGTCGAGCTCGCGCCACCACTCGTCGGACTTGGGGTCACCGGTCTCGTCCCACCAGTGCTCGTCCGGGCCCCTGCGGTTGGCCACGATGGCCGCGACCGGCGGGATCAGCATCGCGACGACGCACATGCCGACGGCGACCGGCACCGACCACAGGCGCACCACGCTCCACGCCAGGACGAAGAGCAGGACGCACCCGCTCATCATGGCGAAGTACCAGCGGCGCCGACGCCTTGTGGACACCCTTCCAAAGTACGTCGCGAAGGGCCGCACCCCCACTCGGGTGGCGGTGCGGCCCTTCATCGGTTCGTTGCGCCGGTCAGACGGCGATGGCCACCTCGGTGAGGTTGCCCTGCTGCGCGACGACGGAGCGGTCCACGGTCGCGCCCGGCACGAGGGCGCGCAGCGTCCACGAGCCCGGGGCCGCGAAGAAGCGGAACTGCCCGGTCGCGGAGGTGGGGACCTCCGCGGTGAACTCGCCGCCGCCGTCCAGCAGCCGCACGTAGCCGGCGACGGGCTCGCCGTCGCGGGTCACGGAACCCTGGATGATCGTTTCCTTCGCCACGTCGACGCCGGCCAGATCGGGGCCGCCGGCCTTCGCTCCGCACATGGTGTCTTCCTTCGGGTCGGGGGTCGGGCGGGTCGTGGGTCGGGGGTTACTTGGCCGGGCCGAGCTCGATCGGCACGCCGACGAGCGAGCCGTACTCGGTCCAGGAGCCGTCGTAGTTCTTGACGTTCGGCTGGTCGAGCAGCTCGTGCAGGACGAACCAGGTGAGCGAGGAGCGCTCACCGATGCGGCAGAGCGCGATGGTGTCCTTGGCGAGGTCGACGCCCTCGTCCTCGTAGAGGGCCGTGAGCTCCTCGTCGGACTTGAAGGTGCCGTCGTCGTTGGCGTTCTTCGACCACGGGATGTTGCGGGAGGTCGGGATGTGGCCCGGCTTCTGCGACTGCTCCTGCGGGAGGTGGGCCGGGGCGAGCAGCTTGCCGGAGAACTCGTCGGGCGAGCGGACGTCGACCAGGTTGAGGTTGCCGATCGCGGCGACGACCTCGTCGCGGAAGGCGCGGATCGAGCTGTCCTGGGCCTTGGCCCGGTACTCGGTGGCCGGGCGGGCCGGGACCTCGGAGCCGTCGACCAGGTCGCGGGAGTCCAGTTCCCACTTCTTGCGGCCGCCGTCGAGCAGCTTGACGCCCTCGTGGCCGTAGAGCTTGAAGTACCAGTAGGCGTACGCCGCGAACCAGTTGTTGTTTCCGCCGTAGAGGACGACGGTGTCGTCGTTGGCGATGCCCTTGGCCGACAGCAGCTCCTCGAAGCCGGCCTGGTCGACGAAGTCGCGGCGCACCGGGTCCTGGAGGTCCTTCTTCCAGTCGATGCGGACGGCGTTCTTGATGTGGTTCTTGTCGTAGGCCGACGTGTCCTCGTCGACCTCGACGATGACCACCTTCGGGTCGTCGATGTGGGCCTGGACCCAGTCGGCGTCCACCAGGACGTCACTGCGGCTCATTGCTGATCTCCTCCGGGGCAGTAGCGGATGTCTCGGCACACGGACGGGTGCGCAGGGGGGCCGGGCAGCGCCGGACGGGGCGCGTCGCGGCAATGCGCGGGGCGGGGGGGGCGGGGCGGGAGACGGCGCCGGACGACGGCGCGGAAGCCCCTACGGGATGCGACAGAGCATGGCGGCGACACGGCACAGGTCGACTGCCCGCCGCTTCGTGAGATCCGCCTGTCGCTTCATGTGCTCGATCGTAGGGAAGGGATCGGGCGGATGTCACCGCCGGTCCGCATCACGAGATGAGATTGTCCACATGGCGGGACGGTAAGGAGATGCCCGGCATCCCGGGCGGAGCCGGGACCGGGCGCCTGGCGCGAGGGACTGCGGAGCGGACGCCGTCGTCTCAGTTGGCGAGAACGACCTTCGTGCCGGTCGCCTCGACGGTGATGCCCTCGGGCGTGGCGGTGACCGACTTCAGCTCGATGCCCTCCGGCAGCCCGCTCAGCGCCCGCGTGAAGTCGATCCGCTCCCGGATCAGGTCCCCCACCTCCGAGGGCAGGGCGTCCAGGCCGGGGATCTGGCCGGCGGTCAGCTTGATGCTGTTCTTGCCGTCGACGACGCCGATCTCGCTCACCACGCTGCGCTGTACGTCGCCGATCGGCGTGGAGATGTCGACGCCGACCTTCACCTGGCCCTTGCCGTCGGAGGAGGTGCCGCCGTAGCTGACCTTCACCCCGCTCGGCGCGCCCTTGCTCAGGTTCTCGTAGCTGACGGTGGCGGAGCCGGTCGCGGTGTCGGCCACCGCGCTGGAGAAGCCGTTCGACATGCGCACGCCGTGCAGATCGGCCTGGAAGCGGTCGACCCGCAGCGTCTCGCCGCCGGTGCCGGTCGTCTGGATGCCGGTCGCCGTCACCACCACCTCGTCGAGCTTCTTGCCGAGCACCTGGGTCAGGAACGGGAAGCCCTTGATGTCGACGTCGGGCGTCGAGGTCAGGCCCTGGGTCTGCTGGGCGCGGTCGGCGGCCTCGGACTCCGCGAAGTGCACCGCGACGCGGTCGGCCGCGACGAAGAGGGCGCCGAGTATCACGACGACGACGAGCAGAATCCGCAGTGCACGCATGAGGGGTCCCCCGCAGTGATGTGTACGTGTCCGTGAGTCCGGTCCGGCAACAAACACCGCCGGTGCCGCCGCACGACCCTAACGGGTCAGCCCAGCAGTGCCCTGGCCATCACGTAGACGGCGGGGGCTGCCGCGGTGAGCGGCAGGGCGACACCCGCCGTGAAGTGCACGAACCGGGACGGGAAGTCGTAGCTGGCCACCCGCAGGCCGATCAGCGCGCACACCCCGGCGACCAGCGCGATCAGCGCCCCGTCCGGCGTCTCCAGGCGTGCGAGGGCGATCCCGCTGCCCGTGGCGGCGGCGAGGGCGACCAGCACCGACACCACACCCGGCAGCGGCAGCGCGCGCGCCAGGGTCGCCACGCCCACGGCGACGACGGCGGTCACGACCGCGTCCTCGCCCGCCGGGACGGCTGTGGCCGCCAGGAAGCCCGTGGCCAGCACGGTGATCAGCGTGGAGGCGGCGGTGGCGGTGAGCGAGGACAGCCGCTCCTCGGGCGTCCCGTGGTGGCGCAGGTGCATGACGAGCACGAACAGCAGCCACACGCCGAGCGTGCCGATGATGACGGCCGGCGCGTTGTCGGCCCCGTCCACCAGCACCGCGACCTCGGCCGTGACTCCCGCCAGGAACGCCAGCGCGATGCCCTGCCGGGCGGGCCACATGCCGTTGAGGCGGAACCAGCCGGCCGCGGTCACCGCCTGGAGCAGCACGGCCGCGGCGGCCAGCGCGGGGCGGCCGAGCAGGGCGCCGCCGGCCAGCAGCAGCGCGAAGACCGCGGTCAGGGCGGCGGGCTGCATGCCGGGCGCGATGATGGGGGACCCGGTGCGGTCCACGGGCGTACGGCCGGCCTGACGGCGCCGGGCGGCCCGGCCGCCGGGGGCGGGCGCGGGGGCCGCGGTGCCCTCGCCGCCGACGGGCGGGAGGACGGCCGTGCTGTCGTGCGTGGTGTGCGCCGGCATGGGGCCTGGGCCCGGGGCGTACCAGTCGTGGTTGTCGGTCACGCGCTCATCCTCCCGCGAACGGCGGGAGCACCTCGACCGTGCCGCCGTCGGCCAGCTCGATACCGGAATGATCCCGGGTGCCGACGGGGTTCCCGTCGACGAGGAACGAACAGTTGGACAACACCCGGGCGAACTCCGGGCGCGCCGCGTGGCGCTCGCGCGCGGCGGTCAGCGCCTCGGCGAGCGTGCCCTCGGCGTACGGCTCCTCGGCGGCGCCGGCGGCGGCCTTGGCCGCGGCCCAGTACCGGATCGTGCCGTGTGCCGCCATGGCGGCTCCTTCCCCTTGCCCTCGCGGGTCCTGCCGCCGTCCATGATGACGCAGCGCCGCGCGGCGCCGGCGCCGCGGGTCGCCCGCTACGGCACGCGGGCCGCCGCCCAGGCCGCGATGCGGCGCAGGAGCTCCTCCGGGGCGGCGTTCTCGGCGTGGCCGAAGCCGGGTTCGATCCACAGTTCGGCCGCGTCGCCGGCCGCCTCCGCCAGGGAGAGGGGGTGGTCGAGCGGGAAGTAGCCGTCCTGGTCGCCGTGGACGAGGAGCAGCGGGGTGGGCCGGATGAAGGGGACGGCCTCCACCGGGGGGACGGGGACGGGGTTCCAGTCCCGGTCGTGGATGCGGGTGCCGAGCAGGCCGCGGGAGAGCAGGCGTCCGGCGGGCCGGGTGATGGCCCAGTGCACCCGTCGCATGGGCGCCGTGCCGCGGTAGTACCAGCGCGCGGGCGAGCTCACGGAGATGACGGCATCAACGTGCGCCCCTTCGTGCGCCGTTGTGCGCCCCGCGTGCCGCAGCACCACGGAACCGCCCATGGAGAAGCCGACGGACACCACGCGCCGGTGCCCCGCGCGCCGCGCCCAGCGGACCGCCGCGTCGAGGTCGAGCACTTCCCGGTCGCCCACCGTCGAGCGCCCGCCGGACCGCCCGTGGCCGCGGAAGGAGAAGGTGACCACCCCGCCGACGCCGTCCACCTGCCCGAAGATCTCCGCCGCGCGCCGCACCGCGGGCCGTTCCAGGGCGCCGGTGAAGCCGTGCGCGACGACGACCGCGAAGCCGTCCGCGGTCCCTCCGGGCGCGTAGGCGGCGTCGATACGGACCCCGTCCTCGGTCAACAGCACCGCTCGCCGGCCACCGTGGGCGAACGGCGGGACACACGAACGCTCAGCGCGGGACTCACTCACCGACTCCATGTGGGCTATTCTCTTAGGTCAAGAGGATCCGGGCAGCGTCGCCCCCGGGTCCTTTCGTGCTTTCCGGGCCGTCCCGGAGGGCGCACGTCGGTGCACGCAGACGTCCTCGCCGGGACCGAGGAGGGTTCGCAATGGGGAAGCGGAACACGCATGACCGGACGATGAACGACGGGAGCGGCCGGTGAGCTCACTTCTTCTGCTGACCAACGCACTCCAGCCGAGCACCGAGGTGCTCCCGGCACTCGGGCTGCTGCTGCACAGCGTCCGGGTCGCCCCCGCCGAGGGGCCGGCGCTGGTGGACACGCCGGGCGCCGACGTGATCCTGATCGACGGCCGGCGCGACCTGCCGCAGGTCCGCTCGCTGTGCCAGCTGCTGCGCTCCACCGGGCCGGGCTGCCCGCTGGTCCTGGTGGTCACCGAGGGCGGACTGGCCGCCGTCACCGCCGACTGGGGCATCGACGACGTGCTGCTGGACACCGCGGGCCCCGCCGAGGTCGAGGCCCGGCTGCGGCTGGCGATGGGCCGGCAGCAGATCACCGTCGACGACGGCCCGGCGGAGATCCGCAACGGCGACCTGTCGGTGGACGAGGCGACGTACAGCGCCAAGCTCAAGGGCAGGGTCCTGGACCTGACCTTCAAGGAGTTCGAGCTGCTGAAGTACCTGGCCCAGCACCCCGGCCGGGTCTTCACCCGGGCCCAGCTGCTGCAGGAGGTCTGGGGCTACGACTACTTCGGCGGCACGCGCACGGTCGACGTCCACGTCCGGCGGCTGCGGGCCAAGCTCGGCCCCGAGCACGACTCGCTGATCGGCACGGTCCGCAACGTCGGCTACCGCTTCGTCACCCCCGAGAAGGGCGACCGGTCGCAGGACGGGGAGTCCGCACAGGGGCAGGAACACGCGTCCGCGGAGGCCGCCGCCCTGTCCGCGCGCAACACCTGATCACACCCGGGTCACGGCTGTGAGCAGACAGTGGGAGGCGCGGGTGGACCCGCGTAGAGTTGCCCCGTGGCAAAGGTGACGCGGGACGATGTGGCCAGGCTTGCGGGGACGTCGACCGCGGTCGTCAGCTACGTCATCAACAACGGACCACGGCCGGTGGCACCGGCGACGCGGGAACGCGTGCAGGCGGCCATCAAGCAGCTCGGTTACCGCCCGGACCGGGTGGCCCAGGCGATGGCCAGCCGCCGGACGGACCTGATAGGACTCATCGTGCCGGACGCGCGGCAGCCCTTCTTCGCGGAGATGGCGCACGCCGTGGAACGGGCGGCGGCCGAGCGCGGCAAGATGGTGCTGGTCGGCAACTCCGACTACCTCGACGAGCGCGAGGTCCACTACCTGCGGGCCTTCCTCGGCATGCGGGTGTCCGGGCTGATCCTCATCTCGCAGGGCCCGAGCGAGCACGCCGCCATCGAGATAGACGCCTGGGACGCGAAGGTCGTGCTGCTGCACCGCCGGCCGGAGGCGATCGACGACGTCGCGGTCGTGACGGACGACGTCGGCGGTGCGCAGCTGGCGACGCGGCACCTGCTGGAGCACGGGCACGAGTACGTCGCCTGCCTCGGCGGTACCGAGATCACCCCGAAGTCCGGCGACCCCGTCACCGACCACGTCGAGGGCTGGCGGCGGGCGATGCAGGAGGCCGGGCGGAGCGTCGAGGGCCGCCTGTTCTCCGCCCCGTACAACCGCTACGACGCCTACAAGGTCGGCCTGGAGCTGCTGGCCCGGCCCGGCCGCCCGACGGCGATCATCTGCGCGACGGACGACCAGGCCATCGGGCTGCTGCGGGCCGCGCGCGAGCTGCGGATCGACGTGCCGGGAGAGCTGGCCGTGGCCGGGTTCGACGACGTCAAGGAGGCGGGTCTGACCGATCCGCCGCTGACCACGGTCGCCTCGGACCGCGAGGCGATGGCGCGCGCGGCGGTGGACCTGGTGCTGGACGACGGGCTGCGGGTCGCCGGTTCGCGGCGGGAGCGGCTGCGGCAGTTCCCGTCCCGGCTGGTCGTGCGGCGCAGCTGCGGCTGCCACTAGGGCCTGTTTCGAAAGTCCCTCCCCCAGCTACCGCTGGGAGGTGCCCCCATCCCGCGACGCCTGGCACGGCACCTCGCTGCGTTGTCGAATCGTCCGAGTAGCCCACTACGAGGACGACTCTCCGCCTTGCGATGCACCGCACCTGGGGGTACCCCCAGCGGTAGCTGGGGGAGCCGCGGGACCCGCCCTCCGGGCGGCCGACGCTACTTTCGAAACAGGCCCTAGGACGCGTTCACCGCGTTCCCGCAGGTCGGCGGGGGCGCGGCCGCCCCTCCGAGCGCACCGCGCTGACCTGCGCGTTCCTTTCTTATATCGGGCATACGGAACTCTGCCCCGGTTCTCAGGGCACGCTCAGGGAGCTCTCATCTTCAGGGCGCACAGTCGTTGTCATGAACGAGAACTCCTCGCCCGACAGCGGCGCAGACGAGCACCGGAACGGTCCCGCGGCCTTCCCGCCGCCCCCGCCCTACGAGCCGCAGGCGTCCGCGTTCGGGACGTACCCGTACGGCGCCCCCGCCCCGGCGGGGCCCGCGGCCCGGCGGCCCCGGCGGACGGTACCGCTGGTGGCCACCGTGGCGCTGGTCTCGGCGCTGGTCGGCGGGGGGACGGCGGTCCTGATCGGGAACGCCACCGCCTCGCAGACCGCGACGACCTCGACCCGCGTCGTCGGCACGAGCGCGACGGGCACCAGCAGCGTCGCCTCCGTCGCCGCGGCCGTGAGCCCCAGCATCGTGGAGGTCAGCGCCACCTCGGGCTCCGGTGAGTCGACCGGCTCGGGGGTGATCGTCACCAGCGGCGGCGAGATCATCACCAACAACCACGTCATCGCGGGCGCGGACGCCGTCAAGGTCACCTTCAGCTCCGGGAAGTCCGCCACCGCGAAGGTGGTCGGCACCGACAGCTCCAAGGACCTGGCCCTGCTGGAGGCCGAGGACGTCAGCGGTCTGACCCCGGCGGCGCTGGGCGACTCCCGGCAGGTCGCGGTGGGCGACGAGGTCGTGGCCATCGGTTCCCCCGAGGGCCTGACCGGCACGGTCACCAGCGGCATCGTCTCCGCGCTGGACCGCGATGTCACGGTCGCCGCCGACGAGGGCCAGGGGCAGAGCCAGCGGCAGCGCCGCGGCTTCGGCAGCAGCAACGGCGACGACGGCGACAGCCGGTGGCCGTTCGAGTTCGGCGGCGGCCGGTACAACGGCGACGTCGGCTCGTCCACCACCACGTACAAGGCGATCCAGACCGACGCCTCGCTGAACCCCGGCAATTCCGGTGGCGCCCTGATCAACATGAACGGCGAGATCATCGGCATCAACTCGGCGATGTACTCGTCCAGTTCGTCCTCGGCCGGCGACAGCACTGCCGGCAGCATCGGCCTCGGGTTCGCGATCCCCGTCAACACCGTCAAGGCCGACCTCGACACCCTGCGCAACGGCGGCAGCGACAGCTGACCGCTCCCTCCCGAAGGGACGGACCGTCATGAACGTCATCCTCAGCACCGCCCTGCACCCCGCCGGCATCCCCGCCGGCCCCGCGGACCTCGCGCTGATCCACTTCCCGGCCCCGGCGCCGCGGGAGCCCGAGATCGCCGCCAACCGCCGGTACGCCCGCCGGTACGCGCGCCGCTCGCGTGCCGCACACCGTCTGGCCCTCGTGCAAGGCTAGGAAAGGCACACAAAGGCGGCAGCACCGCACGAGCACCCGCACCACAGGCACCGCACCCCGGTCCCGGACCACTCCCTGCACGAGGTGGAAGACGCATGAGCCCCGGCGAGAACGGCGAGGCCCCGGCCCGCATCCTGATCGTGGACGACGAGCCCGCGGTCCGTGAGGCACTGAAGCGGAGCCTCGCCTTCGAGGGCTACGAGACCGCACTCGCCGAGGACGGCCTGGCGGCACTCGACCAGGTGGACCTCTGCCGGCCGGACGCCATCGTCCTGGACGTGCTGATGCCGCGGATGGACGGCCTCACCACCGCCCGCCGCCTGCGGTCCACCGGCACCACCACCCCGATCCTCATGCTCACCGCCCGCGACACCGTCGGCGACCGCGTCACCGGCCTCGACGCCGGGGCCGACGACTACCTCGTCAAGCCCTTCGAGCTCGACGAACTCCTCGCCCGCCTGCGGGCGCTGCTGCGGCGCAGCTCGTACGCCTCCGGCACGTCCGGCGGCGCCGGCGCCGAGGAGAGCGCGCTGACCTTCGGGGACCTGCGCATGGACACCGCCACCCGCGAGGTCACCCGGGCCGGGCAGCCGGTGGAGCTGACCCGCACCGAGTACACGCTGCTGGAGATGTTCCTCGCGCACCCGCGCCAGGTGCTCACCCGGGAGCAGATCCTCAAGGCCGTGTGGGGCTTCGACTTCGAGCCGAGCTCCAACTCCCTGGACGTGTACGTCATGTACCTGCGCCGCAAGACCGAGGCCGGCGGCCTCCCCCGGCTCGTCCACACCGTCCGGGGCGTGGGCTACGTGCTGCGCAACGCGGAGGGCAAGGGCTGATGCGCCACGTGGTGCGCTTCCGCTCCCTGCCGCTGCGGTCACGGCTGGCGATCCTGACGGCGGTGGCGGTCGCGGCGGCGGTCACCGCCAGCGCGCTGCTGTGCTGGTTCTTCGTCCGCGGCACCCTCATGAACTCGCTGGACAACTCGCTGCGCGACAACCGGATGCCCCCGCAGCGCGTCGTCGACCAGCTGCGCGCGGGACGGTGCACGACCGAACCGCCCGCCTCCGACGACCAGGCGCCCAACCCGTTCAACTCCACCGTCCAGGTCGTCTCGCGGACCGGCGCCAGCTGCGTCATCCAGGGCTCCCAGTCGCTGCACGTCACCGGGGCGGACACCGATGTGGCCAAGGGGACGCTGCGGGAGGCCCTGCACACGGTGACCGGCTCCGACGGCAACCAGTACCGCGCCGTGACGCTGCCGCTGCTCAACACCGACGGGGCCTACACGGTGGCCCGCCCGCTGAGCGAGGTCAACGAGTCGCTGAACACCCTGGGCCTGGTACTGCTGGCCGTCGGCGGCCTGGGGGTGATCGGCGCCAGTGTCGCCGGCCTCGCGGTCGCCCGCGCGGGGCTGAAGCCGGTGGACCGGCTCACCCGTACCGTCGAGCACATCGCGCGCACCGAGGACCTGAGCGTCCGCATCCCCGTGCACGGTGACGACGAGATCGCGCGCCTGTCGGCCTCCTTCAACGCGATGACGGCCGCGCTGTCCTCCTCCCAGGAGCTGCAGCAGCAGCTGATCGCCGACGCCGGCCACGAACTGCGCACCCCGCTGACCTCGCTGCGCACCAACATCGAGCTGCTGGAACGCAGCGAGATGACCGGCAGGGCGCTGCCGCCGCAGGACCGGCGGGAGCTGCTGAGTTCGGTGAAGGCCCAGATGGGCGAGCTGGCGGCGCTCATCGGGGACCTCCAGGAGCTGTCCCGCCCGCAGGTGGTGCAGGGCGGCGGGCCGCTGCAGACGGTGGCGTTCCACGAGGAGGTGGAGGCCGCCCTGGAGCGGGCCCGGCTGCGCACCGGCCCGGACCTGAAGATCACGGCCGAACTGGCGCCGTGGTACGTCCGCGCGGAGCCCGGCGCCCTGGAGCGGGCCGTGATCAACCTGCTCGACAACGCGGTGAAGTTCAGCCCGCCGGCCGGGACGGTCGAAGTGGCCCTGCACGGCGGTGAGCTGACCGTCCGCGACCACGGCCCCGGCGTGCCGCCCGAGGACCTGCCGCACGTCTTCGAGCGCTTCTGGCGCTCCACGTCCGCGCGCAGCCTGCCGGGCTCGGGGCTCGGCCTGTCCATCGTGGCCCGCACCGTGGAGCAGTCGGACGGCACCGTTCGCCTCCGGCCCGCGAGCGGTGGCGGCACCACGGCGGTGGTCTACCTCCCGGGCGGGCCGATCCCGCCGGCTGTGGACGGGACCTGACCGGTCCTCACCACCGCGTCGGCCCTAACCGGCCTGCCAGCGCTGGTCGGTGGCGGCGCTCACCGGCATGAACGAGAGTGTCGCGCCCGGTGTGCCGCCGTCGGGGACCGCGGCGACCCCGAGGTCGATCTGCGGGCGGATGCGGCCGAGGCTGTCGACGAGGAAGAACAGGTTCTCGGCGTGCCGGCCGTCGGCGGACGAGCAGCGCCAGACGCCGAGACCCCGGTCGGTGTCGCCGCGGGAGTCGAGGCAGTAGTCGTCGTCGCCGGCGTTGCGCAGCACGCCCTGGGACTCCACCCGCCACCGCTGGGTGGCGGAATCGGGGTCGCAGCCGGCGAGGATGACGTCCGAGCCGTTGGAGAAGTCCTCGTCGCGCACGTCCAGGCACAGGCCGGAGTCGCTGTTGACGACCTGGGCGAAGCTGCTGCCGGGCGGCTTCGGTGCGGGGGCCGAGGTGTGCGCCGCCGGGACGCGGTACGTCGCCGTGCCGCTCGGCGTCCCCGGCGCCGAGGGCACCGAGGTCCCGGCCGCACCGCTCGCGGGCGGGCCGGTGACCGTGGCGGTCGCGGTCGCCGTGGCCGTCGCGGTCTGCGTCACGGTGACGGAGGCCGACGGGAAGGCCGACGGCGGTGGAAGGGCCTGGCCGCCCGCCGGGGTGTCGTCGCCGGCGGCGTACACCAGGCCGGTGACGGCCGCGACGGCGGCGCCTGCCAGCAGGAGCGTGATCAGCGCCGCCGGGTAGTGGGCGCGGAGCAGTTCGGGCCGGGTCAACCGTGTCAGCCGGGTCAACCGGGTCAACCGGGTCAGCGGACCCGGTCGCGGCTTGCGGCGGGAGGCCCGCCCCGGCCGCACGAGGCGGACCAGCACGGTGACGGGGCCCGGCCGCGGCTTGCGGCGGGAGAGCGGCGCGGGCGCGGCCGGCGGGGCGGAGGGCGGCGCGGGCGCGGCGAGCGCCGCGAGGTAGGCGGGACCCGCCCACGCGACCAGGGCCGTGCCGAGCAGCGGCCGCGGTTCGCGCTCCAGCACGATGAGGAACTCCAGGGCCTTGGCGCAGTCCGCGCACCCGGCGAGGTGCCGCTCCAGGTCCTCGTTCTGCCGCGCGTCGTCGCGGCGGGCGGCGGCGTCCAGGATGCGGCCGTAGCCGCGGCACGCGGGGTCCTCGGCGCGCTCCAGGTAGGTGCGCAGGTAGGACTCGCGGTAGGCGTCCAGCGCCCGGACCGCGAGGTCGGCCAGTTCGGAGCGGCGCTCCCCGGTCCACAGCGCCGCGTCGGCCTCCGGTGTCCGTTCGACGACGGTGTGCCAGAGGATGCCCTGCGTGCTCTGCCGCAGCGCGGCGAAGGCGCCGAACAGCGCGGAGCCCTCGGCCAGCCGGTGCCGCGGGTGGACGGGGACGCCGGGCAGGCCGGGCGGGGCGGCCGCGGTGTCGCGGGTGCGGATCACGTCGATGAAGGCGGCGTACTCCCGGTCCAGCCGGACCCGCCGGCTGCCCGCGGCCCAGACCGCGCCCGCCTGGTGGACGAGCATGAGCAGCCGGTGCCGCCACGCGCCGCGCGGGTCGACCCCGCGGTGCACCTCCTGCCAGGCCAACGCGAAGGCCTGGGCCGCCAGTTGACCGGCGGACTCCTCGTCGCGGGCGCACAGCCTGGCGTAGTGGAGTACCGCGGGAAGGTGACGGCGGCGCAGTTCCTCGGTCGCCGGGTAGGCGGTCGGCGCGCCGGCCCGCACGCGCTCGGTGAGCGCGGCGTCGGACAACTCGTCGTAGACGGGCGCCTTGTGCGGTTGGGACACGGATGACCACCCGGACGCATTGATGGGCCTGGAGGGACGGGGGTGCCCATGGTGCGCCACAAGTTACTGCCGAGGAAAGTGTTTCCGGTGGTAACCACCCGCCGCGGGAAGGGCGGACGGGAAATCCCGTACCCACCGCTGCCGGGGCGTCACCCTGTGCTCGGCGTCCCGCGCGTCAGCCGCGCGGCGCACGCGGCGGTGACGGCCGGCGCCACCTCCGCCATCGCCTCCGTCCAGCCCACGTTGGCGTTGACCTCGCACAGCACGAAGTCCCCGTCCGGCAGGAAGAGCAGGTCCACTCCCGCGACGGCGAGCCCGAGCACCTCGGCCGCGCGCACGGCCAGCGCCTCGGCCCGGGGGTGGCGGCCGAGGACTTGCGTCGCGGTGCCGCCCCGGGCGAGGTTGGAGGTGAGACCGGTGCCGTCGCCGGTACGGGTCTGGGCCGCCACGGCCCGCCCGTCGACGACCACCACGCGCAGGTCTCGGCCGTGCGAGTGGGCGACGTACTCCTGGAAGAGGTACGGCGTCTCGTGGCGCAGGCTGCCCTGGACGTCCCGCAGCATCGCGGTGTCCGGGGCGAGGAAGACCCGCCGTCCGCGGTGCCCGCGCACCGCCTTGACCACACACGGTTCCGGCACCATGCCCGGGGCGTCGATCACCGCCTCCAGCGGGGCGTCGGCGTAGCTGAGCGTGTCCGGCACCGGCAGCCCGGCGAGGGCGAGTTGCTGGAGCTGCCAGACCTTGTTGACGCAGGCCATGACGGAGTCGATGGGGTTGACCAGGACCGCGCCCAGGGCCTCCAGGTGGCGCAGCAGCGTGATCTCGCGGTCGGCGCCCAGGCCCGGGGACATCATGCGGGCCAGGACGACCCGGGGGGCCGCGACGGGCGTGCCGTCGAGGGCGTGCAGCGTCAGCCGGCCGGTTCGGACGCCGAGCAGCAGGTCGGCGGTGCGGACGACGGCGCAGCGCGGGCCGAACTCCTCGGCGAGGGCGGCCCGCAGCCGCGCGGCCACCGGGCTCTCCTCGACGCCGTGGCCGAGCAGCAGCCACACATCGGCGCGGGGTGTTCCGGTCACCGTCTCAGCGTCCCCGTCAGTTGATGACATGCGGCAGGAAGCGGGCGTACTCGTCGGTGACCGGGCCCGCCGACTCGCGGATGCCGAGCCCGGCGGGCTCGCCGTCCACGACCCAGGCGCCCAGCACGACATGGTTGCCGTCGAAGACGGGCAGCGGGGCCAGTTCCTGGTAGCAGCAGGGCTCGTCGTCCCGTACGGCCGGGGGCTCCCCGGCGCCGTGCACGGTGACGCCCGCGCCCTCGCGGCCCAGCAGCGGCTTGGCGACCCAGCCGGTCGTGGCGGCCATGTCGCGCGGGCCGTCGAGGTACGCGGCAAGCAGGTTGGGGTGGCCGGGGTAGAGCTCCCACAGCACGGCCAGCAGCGCCTTGTTGGACAGCAGCATCTTCCAGGCGGGCTCGATCCAGCAGGTGCTGCCGGTGCCGCCGCCGTTGTCGAGGGTGTCCAGGACATGGCCGCCGAACGGGTCGTCGGCCAGCCACTCCCAGGGGTAGAGCTTGAAGCAGCTGCGGATGAAGCCGAGCCGGTCGTCGACGAAGCGCCGCGACAGCCCGTCCCAGCCGATCGCCTCCACCGACAGGGCGCGGGTCTCCAGCCCGGCCTGCTCGGCGGTCTCGCGCAGGTAGGCCACCGTCATCAGGTCCTCGCCGAGCTCGTCGCCCTCGGAGTGCGCGAAGTGCACGGGCCCGGGCGGCAGCAGGGGGGCCTGCCGCTTCCATGCGGCGACCAGCCGTTCGTGCAGGGAGTTCCACTGGTCGGCGCCGGGGAACAGGTCCTCCATCCAGAACCACTGGGCGCTGGCCGCCTCCACCAGGGAGGTGGGGGTGTCGGCGTTGTACTCCAGCAGTTTGGCCGGGCCTCCGGCGCCGTCGTGGCGCAGGTCGAAGCGTCCGTAGAGGCTGGGCAGTTCGCTCCTGCGGTGCCAGGACTCGGCGATCCGGGCGGCCAGCCGGGGGTCGTGGATGCCGAGGTCGGCGAAGCGGTCCCGCTCGACGATGTGCGCGGCGGCGGCCAGGCACATCGCGTGCAGTTCCGCGACGGCCGCCTCCAGTTCCTCGACCTCGGGCAGCGAGAACTCGTAGTAGGCGCTCTCGTCCCAGTAGGGCCGGAGCGTCCCGTCGGGGTGCCGGGTCAGCGGGTAGACGACGCCCTGGTCCTCCACGATCCGCTGCCAGTCGGGGCGGGGTTCGGCGGTGCGGCGGCGCATCAGCCGCCGCCGGAGCGGTGGCCCGAGCCGTGGCCGCCGAAGCCGCCGGTCTTCACGGACGACTCGTCGAAGCTGCCGCCCCGCGCCTTGCCGCCGCGGACACTGCCGCCGTAGTAGTAGTGCCCGCTGCCGCCGTTCTCGCACTGCGACGCCGGCAGGGTCTTGTACGTGTTCGGGTCCACGCAGCGCTTGTCGGGCTCCGAGCCGCAGGCGGCCAGTGCCGCGGCGAGCACGCCCATGCCCCCGAGGATCACCGTCCCCGACCTGAACCGCCGTCGCTCCGTCGTCGTCATGCGCACAGGGTATGGAGATGTGCCGGTCCCCGGGCCACCGGGGTCGGCGTCGCGGGACGCGCCGGGGCCGGGAAGCCGGTCCCCCGGTGCGGTCCGGGCCCCGCCCGGTGTCACCCGCAAGAAGGGGCGGCCGTCCGGTGGACGGCCGCCCCTTCGCGGGAACCGGCTGCGGTGCGTTGCCGGTTACTGGACGATCGTGATCCGGTTCGCCGCCGGGGCCGCCAGCGGCGCGGAGGCCGTGGAGTTGGCGGTCAGGTAGGCGTTCAGGGCCGCCAGGTCGTCGCCGCCGACGACCTGGTTGGTGCCGTTGGCCAGCTCGCCGAAGCCGTCACCGCCGCCCGCGAGGAAGTTGTTCATCGCGACGCGGTAGGTGGCCGCCGGGTCGATCGGGACGCCGCCCAGCTTGACCGAGCCGGCGACGACGCGGTCGGCGCCGGTCTTGGTGAGGTCCAGCGTGTAGGTGAGGCCGGCGGAGATCTGCAGGATCTTCGGCGCGGCGGCGTTGGCGCCGCTCACCTGCTGCTGCAGCACGGTGATCAGCTGGGCGCCGGTGAGGTCCTTCAGGTTGACCGTGTTGCTGAACGGCTGGACGGCGAAGCCCTCGGCGTAGGTGACCACGCCGTCGCCCTCGGAGCCGGAGGCCTTGTGGACCAGGTCGGTGCGGATGCCGCCGGGGTTCATCAGGGCCAGGTCGGTGCCGGGGTCCAGGGTCCTGCCGTAGGCCAGCTGCGCGTCGGCGATGAGGTCGCCGAGCGGCGACTCGCTGCCGTTGCGGGTGATGTCCTGGGAGATCCAGCCGACGGTCCGGTTGGCGACCGGGGCGGCCAGCGTCTGCCAGTGGCTGACGAGCTGGGTCAGGTCCGCGGCCTTGTTCTGGGTGCGGTTCACGACGTGGTTGGAGCCGACGACGGAGGCGCGGACGATGTCGTCCGTGCGCTTGTCGAACTTCATGTTCAGCTCGGTGTAGAGCCGGCCGAAGGAGGCGGCGCTGGTGACCAGGCGGTCGTTGCCCTTGGGGTCAGGGATGGTGCACACGTACGCGTTGTGGGTGTGCCCCGTGATCAGCGCGTCGACGTCGGCCGAGGTGTTCCTGGCGATGTCGACGATCGGGCCGGACAGGCCCTTGCCGTCACCGCCCGCGTCGCAGTCGTAGTTGTAGGAGCCGGAGGCCGGGAAGCCGCCCTCGTGCACCAGGGCGACGATCGCGTTGACGCCCTTGGACTTGAGCTCCTTGGAGTACTTGTTGATCGTCTCGACCTCGTCGAGGAACTTCAGGCCCTTGACGCCCTCGGCGGTGACGATGTCCGGCGTGCTCTCCAGGGTGACGCCGATGAAGCCGACCTTGATGCCCTTGATGTGCTCGATGGTGTACGGCGCGAGCAGCGGCTTGCCGGTCTTCTCGTTGACGACGTTCGCCGACAGGATCGGGTAGTCGGCGCCCTTGAACTTGCGGCCCTTCTCGTAGCAGCCGTCCTTCGGGTGGCAGCCGCCCTTCTGCAGGCGGAGCAGCTCGTCCTTGCCCTCGTCGAACTCGTGGTTGCCCACGCCCGTGACGTCCAGGCCCAGCTTGTTCATGGCCTCGATGGTCGGCTCGTCGTGGAACAGGCCCGACAGCAGCGGGCTGGCGCCGACGATGTCACCGGCCGCGACGGTCACCGTGCGCTTGTGGCCCACGCGGGCGCTGCGCAGGCTGGAGGCCAGGTACTCCACGCCGCCGGCGTCGATGGTCTTGGTGGTGCCGTCCGCCTGGAGCTCGGTGACCCGGCCGGAGGAGCCGGCCGGGGGCTCCAGGTTGCCGTGGAAGTCGTTGATGGCCAGCATCTGGAGGTCCACGGTGCGGTCGCGCTCCGCACTGTGCCGGGATTCGTGGGCCTGGGCCGACGGCATCGCGATGGCGAGCGCGCCGATCGCCACCAGGCCCGCGGCCGCCGCCGTGGCCTTGCGGGCGGCGAAGCGCCGGGGATGGTTCGCAGACATGGGTGAGTCCCCTTAGACGTAAGCGAAAGGTAAAGAGAGGGGAGAACCTGCCGCAGCCTAGGGTCAACGCGCGTAGTTGTCAGTGGCTTTGCGGTTACGAGGAGATTGCCACTGTCCGGGACATGCCGCGCGGTGGGCAATGTCGTCTCACATTTCGAAAGCATCTGTCTCACCATTCAGTCGAGGAGCATAGTTGCGTCCACCACCGACCGAGGAGGTGCACGCCATGCGCCGCCGCTGGCTGATGCTGGCCCTGGGCACCGCGGCACAGACCGCCGCCTGCGCTTTCGTCTACGGAATCCCCTATCTGGCCGCCGCGCTGCGCGACTCCGGGCATCTGTCGCTGCCCCGCGTCGGCCTGCTCATCGCCTGTCCCACCGTAGGCCTGGTGGCCGCCCTCGTCGCCTGGGGAGCCCTCGCCGACCGCCACGGCGAGCGCGTCGTCATCGCCACCGGACTGGGCGGTGCCGGCGTGCTGCTGGCGGTCACCTCCGCCGTGACGGCCGCCGGCGGCGGCACCGTCGCGCTCGGCGCGCTGCTCGTCCTCGCCGGAGCGGCGGCCGCCTCGGTGTACTCCGCGAGCGGGCGCCTGGTCATGGGCTGGTTCACCGCCGGGGAACGCGGCCTGGCCATGGGCATCCGGCAGACCTCCACCCCGCTCGGCATGGGCGTGGCCGCGCTGACCATGCCGCCCCTCGCCGCCGCGTACGGCATCCGCGGCGCCTTCGGCTTCCTGGCCGCGGTGTGCGCGCTCGTCGCCACGGCCGTCGCCGTCCTGGCCGCCGACCCGGCGCGCCCGGAAGGGGCCGGCGCGACGGCGGAACCCGCCGCCAACCCCTACCGCGGCTCGTCGGCGCTGTGGCGGATCCACGGCGCCGGCGCCCTGCTGGTCGTGCCGCAGTTCACGGCGGGCGCCTTCGCGCTCGTCCTGCTCGTCGACACCCGCGGCTGGACCGCGGTGGACGCGGGCCGGCTGATCGCCGCCGCGCAGGTGCTGGGCGCGGCCACCCGCATCGCCGCGGGCCGCTGGTCGGACCGGGCCGGCAGCCGGCTGCGCCCGATGCGGCAACTGGCCGTGGCCACCGCGGCCGTGGTCGCCGCCGCCGCGTTCACCGCGGCCTTCCCCTCGCCCCTGACCGCCGTCGCGCTGGTGCTGGCGGTCGGCATCACCGCCAGCACCAACGGCCTGTCCTTCACCGCCACCGCGGAACGCGCCGGGCCCGCCTGGTCCGGCCGCGCCCTCGGCGTCCACAACACCGGCCAGAACCTCACCGCCGCCGTCGTCCCGCCGCTGAGCGCGGCCGTGATCTCCGCCACCGGCTACTGGCCCGCCCTGGCCGCCGCCGCGGCCGTGGCGTGCGGCGCGGCGATGGTCGTCCCGGTGGAGTCCCCGGGGAGGCGAGCGGTCGTAAGCTCAGTTCCATGACCGACGCAGCAGCGCAGCAGACCGCGGTGGGCCCCCGCCGGATCGACACGGTGACCGAGCTGACACCGCAGACGGCCGACGCGGTACTGGCGCTGATCGAGGACTCCGCGGAGTCCGACGGCCAGGCCGCGGTCTCCGAGCAGGGCCGCATCCACCTGCGCGGCGGCGCCCGCGAGGGCGTCCGCCACCTGCTCGTCGAGGCCGACGGCACTCTGGTCGGATACGCGCAGCTGGAGGACACCGACCCCGTCGAGGCCCCCGCCGCCGAGATGGTCATCCACCCCGACCACCGGCTCCGGGGCCACGGCCGCGCCCTCGGGCACGCGCTGCTCGCCGCCTCCGGCAAACGGCTGCGGGTGTGGGCGCACGGTGGCCACCCCGCCGCGCGGCACCTGGCCGGGCTGCTCGGCCTCTCCCTCTTCCGTGAGCTGCGTCAGATGCGCCGCCCGCTGGACGGCGCCGTGGAGGGCGCGGACGGCCCGCCGCTGGCCGAGCCGGTGCTGCCGGAGGGCGTCACCGTGCGCCCCTTCGTGCCCGGCCAGGACGACGCCGCGTGGCTCGCGGTCAACGCCGCGGCCTTCGCCCACCACCCCGAACAGGGCAGCCTCACCCAGCGCGACCTCGACGACCGCAAGGCCGAGCCCTGGTTCGACCCCGCCGGATTCTTCCTGGCCTTCCGCGGCGACCGGCTCGCCGGCTTCCACTGGACCAAGGTCCACGCCCAGCAGGGCCTGGGCGAGGTCTACGTCCTCGGCATCCACCCCGACGAGCAGGGCGGTGGCCTCGGCCGCGCCCTCACCCTGATCGGGCTCCGCCACCTCGCGCGGGACCGCGCGCTGCCCACGGCGATGCTCTACGTGGACGCCGACAACGCGCCCGCCGTCGCCGTCTACGAGCGCCTCGGCTTCACCACCCACGAGGTCGACCTGATGTACCGCACGGAAAGCTGAACGGGCGAAGGACAAAGCGGGGCGAAGGGGCAGGCCCCCGGCTCGTGCCGACGGGACCGCGGCGGCGCCCGTCCGGCTCCCCGCCGGGCTCCCGCACACCCCTCGGGGACGGTGACGCGGTCACGGCCGGTACGGACGGCGCTTCCCTTACCGCCACCTGACCGTTACCGGTGATTCAGACTCGCTTGCAAGCATCACTGAATGCAGCCGCCCGCCGCACCCTCCCGTACCCTCCCCGACCTGCCGGTATGCGCCAGGTCCGGGGACAATGGGGGCATGGCCGGCGGTCGGGTTCCGTGCACCGCCGTCCACGTGAACGACGTGCCGGAACCGGAGGAGGGCTCGCATCCATGGCCTCGATGAAACACCCCACCAACGCGGGGACCGACCGGTCCGGTTCCGGGAGCGCCACGCCCGCGTCCTCCGAGTCCGACGCCTCTCCCGCGTACGGCCGGCCGCACGTGGTGCCGCCGCTGCACCCCGAGATCACCCGCATGGACGCCCGGCAGCGGACCTCCGACGAGAGCGGCACGGCCCCCGGGGTGGGGACCGTCCTGGAGAAACCCGCGCCGGAGCGCCCCGAGCTTCCCGCGGACCGCTTCCTGGACCGCGAGCAGAGCTGGCTGGCCTTCAACGAGCGGGTGCTGGAGCTCGCCGAGGACCCCGCGACGCCGCTGCTGGAGCGCGCCAACTTCCTCGCGATCTTCGCGAGCAACCTGGACGAGTTCTTCATGGTCCGGGTCGCCGGGCTGAAGCGCCGCATCACCACCGGAGTGGCCCAGCGCTCGGCCTCCGGCCTGTCGCCGAGCCGGGTGCTGGACAACATCCTGACCCGCTCCCGTGAGCTCATGGCCCGGCACGCCGCCTGCTTCCAGAACGACGTGGCCCCGCAGCTGGCCGCGGAGGACATCCACATCATCCGGTGGAGCGACCTCACCGAGCAGGAGCAGGCCCGGCTGTTCACGCTCTTCCGCAACAAGATCTTCCCGGTGCTGACCCCGCTGGCCGTCGATCCGGCGCACCCGTTCCCGTACATCTCCGGCCTGTCCCTGAACCTGGCCGTCACCGTGCGGAACCCGGTCTCCGGCCACGACCACTTCGCCCGTGTCAAGGTCCCGCCGATCCTGTCCCGCTTCCTCGAGGCCGGCCCGCAGCGCTTCGTCCCGCTCGAGGACGTCATCGCCGCGCATCTGGAGGAGCTGTTCCCGGGCATGGAGGTGCTCGACCACCACATGTTCCGGGTGACCCGGAACGAGGACCTGGAGGTGGAGGAGGACGACACCGAGAACCTCCTCCAGGCCCTGGAGAAGGAACTGCTGCGCCGCCGCTTCGGCCCGCCGGTCCGCCTGGAGGTCGAGGAGTCGATCTCCACCAAGGCGCTGGACACCCTGGTCCAGGAGCTGAACATCGCGGACGCGGAGGTCTACCCGCTGCCCGGCCCGCTCGACCTGACCGGGCTGTTCGCCGTCGCGGGCCAGGACCGGCCGGAGCTGAAGTACCCCAAGTTCGTCGGCGGCACCCACCCGGACCTGGCGGAGGTCGAGTCCGCGCACGCCACCGACGTCTTCGCGGCGCTGCGCGAGCGCGACGTGCTGCTCCACCACCCGTACAACTCCTTCTCCACCTCCGTGCAGCGCTTCCTGGAGCAGGCCGCCCAGGACCCCGACGTGCTGGCGATCAAGCAGACGCTCTACCGCACCTCCGGCGACTCGCCGATCGTGGACGCCCTGATCGACGCCGCCGAGGCCGGCAAGCAGGTGCTGGTGCTCGTCGAGATCAAGGCGCGCTTCGACGAGCAGGCCAACATCAAGTGGGCCCGCAAGCTGGAGGAGGCCGGCTGCCACGTCGTCTACGGCCTGGTCGGCCTGAAGACGCACTGCAAGCTGTCGCTGGTGGTCCGCCAGGAGGGCGAGAACCTGCGGCGCTACAGCCACGTCGGCACCGGCAACTACCACCCCAAGACGGCGCGGCTCTACGAGGACCTGGGCCTGCTCACCGCGGACCCGCAGGTCGGCGCGGACCTCTCCCACCTGTTCAACCGGCTGTCCGGCTACTCGCGCCGCGAGTCCTACAACCGGCTGCTGGTGGCGCCGCGCAGCCTGCGCGACGGGTTGATAGAGCGCATCCTCGGAGAGATCGCCAAGCACCGCGAGGGCCGGCCGGCCTACATCCGCATCAAGGTCAACTCGATGGTCGACGAGGCGGTCATCGACGCCCTCTACCAGGCCTCCATGGCGGGCGTGCCCGTCGACATCTGGGTGCGCGGCATCTGTGCGCTGCGCCCCGGTGTCCCGGGCCTGTCGGACAACATCCGCGTGCGCAGCGTGCTCGGCCGCTTCCTCGAGCACTCCCGGGTCTTCATCTTCGCCAACGGCGGCGACCCGCAAGTGTGGCTCGGCAGCGCCGACATGATGCACCGCAACCTCGACCGCCGGATCGAGGCGCTGGTCCGGGTCTCCGACGCCGCCCACTGCGCCTCCCTGAACCGCTTGCTGGAGACCGGCACCTCGGACGAGACCTCGTCCTGGTGGCTCGGCCCCGACGGGGAGTGGACCCGGCACAGCACCGACGCCGAAGGGCGTCCGCTGCCCCATATCCAGGAGATGCTCATCGACGCGCGGAGGCGCCGGCGTGGCCCAGCGACACCCTGACACGGCGGCAGAGACGCCCGTCGGCCTCACCGCCGACGGGCTCCCCGGCCGTGACGCCGGCACCGTGCTCGAACAGTACTTGCGCGACCAGGCCACCGGCTTCCTGCGCGCCCTGACCGCACGCGAGGGCGAGCCCGGCCGCCCTCAGGACGACAGCGCCGAGGCGGGCCGGCTCATGCGCCGCTCCGCGCGCCGCATCGCCGGCGCGCTGCACACGTACGGGACGCTGACCGACCCGGCCTGGTCGGAGCCGCTGCGGGCCGAACTCGGCTGGCTGTCCGGCACCCTGGGCCGCGAGCACCAGTACGCGGCACGCCTGACCCGGCTGATCACCGCGCTGCAGCGGCTCGCCTCCGCCGAGGAGGCAGCGGGCGCGGCCGGTCAGGCCGACGACGATCTGGGGCTGTGGCTCCCGGCGCCGGGCGAGGGCCCCGCCGCGAACCGCCCCGGGACCGCGGCCGAGTCGGCCCCCGCCGACCGCAAGAACGGCACCGGCTCCGCGGAAGCACTCCGCGAGACCCCGGCACGCGCCGTCGAAGGCACCGAGGCACTGGCCGGTGCGGCTCGCGCCACCACCGGGCGGCGCACCCCCGCACCCTCCCCCGCCGCCGCCGAACGCGGGACCGGCACGGGCCCGCTGGCCGTGGGCGCCGCCCGCGCCGGCGCCCTGCTGGAGCGGCAGCTCACCCTGGCCCGGACCCGGGCGCACTCCGCCGCGCTCCAGGCGGTGGGTTCCTCCCGCTTCCACGCCGTGGTCGACGCGGTGGCGCTGCTCGCCTCCGAGGTGCCGCTGACCCCCGCGGCGCACGAACCCGCCGAGGCCGTCCTGCCGTTGCTGGCCGAGCAGGCGCACACCCGGCTGAACGAGGCGGCCGCGGATCTCGCGCTGGCGCGCGCCCGGCACCCGTACAACGCCGACGCGCTCTACGGCGCCCTGGCCACCGAGCAGGTGTCGGAGCGTCAGGACGCACCCTGGAACCGGGTCCGTGTGCTGCTGCGGCTGCGCCGCTACGCGCAGGAGGTCCTGCCGTTCGACGACACGGACCCCACCGCCCGGTTCGCCGCGGCGGCCCGGGTGCTGGAGCAGCACCGTGAGGCCGCGGAGGCGGCGGCGGCGGTCACGGCCGCGGCACGCACCCCGCGGATCGCCCCGGCGACGGCCTACGCGCTGGGTGTCCTCCACGCCGACCAGCGCCTGGAGGTCGAGGCCGCCCGCTACGCCTTCGCCCACCTGTGGAGCCGTTAGCCACGACCCGCGTTCGCGCCGCGTCGCAGCACGAAGGGAGCGCCGCCATGACCGCCACCGCCGACACGCCGATCCTGGCCGCGGGGGCCGTCCTGTGGCGCCGCTCCCCGGTGGACGGCGGCCTGGAGATCGCGCTGGTGCACCGGCCCAAGTACGACGACTGGTCGCTCCCCAAGGGCAAGCTCAAGCGCGGTGAGACGGCGGTGGACGGCGCCCGCCGCGAGGTCAAGGAGGAGACGGGCCTCGACTGCGTGCTCGGGGTGCCGCTGCCGTCGTCGATGTACGCCGTGGACGGGCGCCCCAAGGTGGTCCGTTACTGGGCCGCCGAGGCGGGCGCGGGTGCCTTCGTCCCGAATCGCGAGGTGGACCGGATGATCTGGCTGCCGCCGGTCGCGGCACGTCACCGCCTCACTCATGAGCGTGATCTCCCGGTGGTCGACGCCTTCCTGCGGAGCCCGGCCGACGGACAATAGGCGCGGTTCATGACGTGTCCCCGGTCACAGGGGCATACCGCACTGATATGCGAGGTTCACCCTGCGTTCACTCTGCCCCTTCGGCCGTGTCATCTGATCTGCCTAATTTCGGCCGTACCGGTGAGCGAACAGCCGCCGGGTGGATGCAGAAATCCATACCTCTGCTTCGCCGTCCACCGGCGGGCTTCAGGAAGGAATCACCGAAGGTGAAGCTTCAGCGTAAGAGCGGGCTCCGCGCCCTGGCCGTCGGCGCGGTCGCGGTTTCGGGCGCCCTCGTCCTCACTGCGTGCGGCTCGGACAACAACAACGACGACACGGCCAGCAGCGGCAGCAGCGCCTCCGCCGGGGCGTCGTCCTCCAGCAGCATCAAGTGTGCCGACAACGGCGGCCAGCTCCTCGCTTCCGGCTCCTCGGCGCAGCAGAACGCGATGGACGCCTGGGTCAAGAACTACATGCAGGCCTGCAGCGGCGCGCAGATCAACTACAAGGCGTCCTCCTCCGGTGAGGGCATCATCGACTTCAACAACGGCACGGACAGCTTCGCCGGCTCCGACTCGCCGCTGAAGCCGGAAGAGATCGACGGCTCCAAGAAGGTCTGCAAGACCGGCACGGGCATCAGCATCCCGATGGTCGGTGGCCCCATCGCCATCGGTTACAACCTGGCCGGCGTGGACAACCTGGTCCTGGACGCCCCCACCCTGGCGAAGATCTTCGACTCGAAGATCACCACCTGGGACGACAAGGCGATCAAGGCGCTCAACCCCGACGCCAAGCTCCCCAGCACCAAGATCCAGTCCTTCCACCGCCAGGACGAGTCCGGCACCACGGACAACCTGACCAAGTACTTCAACGGTGCCGCCAAGGACTCGTGGCCGTACGAGCACGCCAAGGCGTGGGCCGGCAAGGGTGGCCAGTCGGCCGCCAAGTCCTCGGGTGTCGCCGCCCAGGTCAAGCAGGTCAACGGCTCGATCGGTTACTTCGAGCTCTCCTACGCGACCGCCAGCGACATCAAGACGGTCAAGATCAACACCGGTGCCTCCGCTCCGGTCGAGGCCACCGCGGCCAACGCCTCCGCCGGCATCGCGCAGGCGAAGGTCGTCGGCACCGGTGCCGACCTGTCCCTGGACATGGGCAACGCGTACGTCACCAAGGCCGACAACGCCTACCCGATCGTCCTGGTGACCTACGAGATCGCCTGTGACAAGGGCAACAAGGCCGAGACGCTGCCGCTGGTGAAGTCCTTCCTGGGCTACACCGCCAGCGAGGAGGGCCAGGCCATCCTGTCGGACGCCGGCTACGCGCCGCTGCCCGCCGAGATCGCCACCAAGGTCCGCTCCGCCGTGGCCGCCCTCGCCTGATCCCCGCGCGGACAGGCCCCGTGACCGCGGTCGCGGGGCCTGTCCGCACTTCCGGTGCACCGCCGCCGGGGGAGCCATCCCCCACCCAGACCGGAGATATAACCGATGGCCATAACAGCACAGACCCCTACTCCGCCACCGGCAGCCAAGAAGGCCGGGGGCACTGTCACGCGCCTTGGTGACAAGATCTTCTCGGGCCTCTCCCGTGGTTCCGGCATCCTGCTGCTGGTGATCATGGCAGCGATCGCGATCTTCCTCACGATCCGTGCGATCAACGCGATCTCCAAGGACCACGGCAACTTCCTCACCACCTTCGAGTGGAACGCCAGCGCCACCCCGCCGGTCTTCGGCATCGCGGTCCTGGCCTACGGCACGATCGTCAGCTCGATCATCGCGATGCTCATCGCGGTCCCGATCGCCGTCGGCATCGCGCTGTTCATCTCGCACTACGCGCCGCGCCGCCTCGCCTCGCCCGTCTCGTACATCATCGACCTGCTCGCCGCCGTGCCCAGCATCATCTACGGCCTGTGGGGCGCCCTGTTCCTGGTGCCGCACCTGACCGGGCTGAACATGTGGCTGAGCAAGTACCTCGGCTGGACGGTGATCTTCGAGAAGGAGGACCCGCAGGGCGCGGCCCGCTCGATCTTCACCGTCGGCATCCTGCTGGCGATCATGATCCTGCCGATCATCACCAACGTCAGCCGCGAGGTCTTCCGCCAGGTCCCGCGGATGCACGAGGAAGCCGCCCTGGCCCTCGGCGCCACGCGCTGGGAGACCATCCGGATGTCGGTGCTGCCCTTCGCGCGCTCCGGCATCATCAGCGCCTCGATGCTCGGCCTCGGCCGCGCGCTCGGCGAGACCATGGCCGTGGCCACGGTCCTGTCCGCCGCCCCGATCCTGTCGCTGCACATCCTCGACCCGGTCGGCGGCACGTTCTCCCAGAACATCGTCGCCAAGTTCGGTGAGGCCAACGAGTTCGGCCGCGACGCCCTGATCGCCTCCGGTCTCGTGCTCTTCGTCATCACCCTGCTGGTCAACGGCGCCGCCCGCGCCATCATCGCCCGGCGCAAGGAATACTCGGGGGCCAACGCATGAGCCACGCAATCACGGACAAGCGACCGGCCTCCTCCGTGCCGCGCCGCTCCCTGGCCCAGCGTCGGCTGCCCCGCTGGGCACCCGCGGCCATCGCCGTGGGCTCCCTGGTCCTCGGCATCCTCATCGGTGTCGTCGGCGGCCTGGACAGCAAGATCCAGTGGGGCCTGATCGCCGTCGCGCTGTTCATCCTGGGCACCTATGCGATCGCCGCGCAGGTCGAGGGCCGCCGCCAGGCCAAGGACCGCGTCGCGACCAGCATGGTCTGGGCCTCGTTCATCGTGGCCGCGCTTCCGCTGTACTCGCTGCTCGAGACCACGATCAGCAAGGGCGTCAAGGTCCTCGACGGCGACTTCCTGTCGCACTCGATGAACGGCGTCCTCACCATCGGTGAGGGCGGCGGCGTCTACCACGCCATCATCGGCACGCTGGAGCAGGTCGGCATCGCCACCGCCATCGCCGCCCCGATCGGCATGCTGACCGCGATCTACCTGGTGGAGTACGGCAAGGGCCGCCTGGCCACGGCCGTCACCTTCTTCGTCGACGTCATGACGGGCATCCCGTCGATCGTCGCCGGTCTGTTCATCCTCTCGACCTGGAACCTGCTGCTGGGCTTCGGTCCCTCGGGCTTCGCCGGCTCCATGGCGCTCGCCATCCTGATGATGCCCGTCGTCGTCCGGTCCACCGAGGAGATGCTCAAGCTCGTCCCGAACGAGCTGCGCGAGGCCTCCCTCGCCCTCGGTGTGCCGAAGTGGCGCACCATTGTGAAGGTGGTCGTCCCCACCGCGATCGGCGGCATCACGACGGGCGTCATGCTCGCCGTCGCCCGTATCGCCGGTGAGAGCGCCCCCATCGCCCTGTTGGTCTTCGGAAACAACCTGATCAACAACGACCCGTTCAACGGCCCGCAGGCCTCGCTCCCGTTCTACATCTTCCAGCAGTACCAGAACGGCAACGAGCCCAGCTACGACCGGGCGTGGGCGGCGGCACTCGTGCTGATCGCCTTCATCATGATCCTGAACATCGTGGCCCGCGGCATCGCCCGCTGGAAGGCCCCGAAGACCGGTCGCTGACGCGGCCTACATCAGCGACTTCCAAGGATTGAGAGCAACACCACCATGGCCAAGCGAATCGACGTCAGCGGCCTCTCCGCCTTCTACGGCGGATTCAAGGCGATCGACGACATCTCGATGAACATCGAGCCGCGCACGGTGACGGCCTTCATCGGCCCCTCCGGCTGCGGCAAGTCCACCTTCCTGCGCACCCTGAACCGCATGCACGAGGTCACCCCCGGTGGCCGCGTCGAGGGCAAGGTGCTGCTGGACGACGAGAACCTGTACGGCGCGGGCGTGGACCCGGTCTCCGTGCGCCGCACGGTGGGCATGGTCTTCCAGCGCCCGAACCCCTTCCCGACGATGTCCGTCTACGACAACGTCGCGGCGGGCCTCAAGCTCAACGGCGTCAAGCGCAAGGGCGACCTCGACACCATCGTCGAGAAGTCGCTGCGCGGCGCCAACCTGTGGAACGAGGTCAAGGACCGCCTGAACAAGCCGGGTTCCGGCCTCTCCGGCGGTCAGCAGCAGCGTCTGTGCATCGCCCGCGCGATCGCGGTCGAGCCCGAGGTGCTGCTGATGGACGAGCCGTGCTCCGCGCTCGACCCGATCTCCACCCTCGCCATCGAGGACCTGATCGGTGAGCTCAAGGAGCGCTTCACCATCGTCATCGTCACCCACAACATGCAGCAGGCCGCGCGCGTCTCGGACCGTACCGCCTTCTTCAACCTGTCGGCGGTCGGCCAGCCCGGCAAGCTCATCGAGATCGACGACACCGAGCGCATCTTCTCCAACCCCTCCGTCCAGGCGACCGAGGACTACATCTCCGGCCGCTTCGGCTGAGCCGACCCGGCCGCAGCCCGAGAACCGTCCTGCGGTGCTGCATGGCGGTGCCACCGCAAGGCGAAGGGCCCGCTCCCTACGGGGGGCGGGCCCTTGTTGCGTGCGCGGGACGGAGCGGAAGGGGGCTCAGGCGAAGGCGAAGTGCACGACGCCGTAGGTGGCCGCGGCCACCAGCGCGGCGGCCGGCATGGTGATGAACCAGCCGGCGACGATGTTCTTGGCGACGCCCCAGCGGACCGCGTTGAGCCGCTTCGTCGCACCGACGCCCATGATGGCGGAGGTGATGACATGGGTCGTGGAGATCGGCGCCTTGAAGATGTAGGCCGTGGTGTAGAGGATCGACGCCGCCGTGGTCTCCGCGGCGAAGCCCTGCGGCGGGTCCAGTTCGATGATCTTGCGGCCCAGGGTCCGCATGATGCGCCAGCCGCCCGCGTACGTGCCGAGCGACAGCATGAGGGCGCAGACGATCTTCACCCAGACCGGAATGCCGTCGCCCTGCTTCTGCACGTCGGCGATGGTCAGCGCGAGCACCACCACGCCCATGGTCTTCTGCGCGTCCTGCAGTCCGTGGCCGAGTGCCATGCCCGCGGCCGACACGGTCTGCGCGATCCGGAAGCCGCGCTTGGCCTTGTTGGGGTTGGCCTTCCGGAAGATCCACATGATGGCCAGCATGAACAGGTAGCCGACGACCAGGCCGATGACCGGCGACAGGAACATCGGCAGGACGACCTTGTCGACCACCCCGGACCAGATGACGCCGGTGCCGCCGGCGAGCGCGGCGCCGACCAGGCCGCCGAAGAGCGCGTGGGTGCTCGAGGAGGGCAGGCCGTAGTACCAGGTGATCAGGTTCCAGACGATGGCGCCGACCAGCGCGGCGAAGAGGATGCCCATCCCCGCGTCGCCGGACGGGGTCTCGATGAGGCCCTTGCTGACGGTCTCGGCGACCCCGGTCCCGAGGAAGGCGCCGGCGAGGTTCATCACGGCGGCCATGACCAGCGCGGCCCGCGGGGTCAGCGCCCGGGTGGACACCGAGGTGGCGATGGCGTTCGCCGAGTCGTGGAAGCCGTTGGTGTACGTGAAGAAGAGCGCGACACCGATGGTCACGACCAGAGAGAAGGTCTCCACCTGGTTCAGGACTCCTTGACCGCGATGGTCTCCACGGTGTTGGCCACGTGCTCGAAGGCGTCCGCCGCCTCTTCCAGGACGTCCACGATCTGCTTGAGCTTGAGCACCTCGATCGCGTCGTACTTGCCGTTGAAGAGATGGGCCAGCAGCTTGCGGTGGATCTGGTCCGCCTGGTTCTCCAGGCGGTTGACCTCGATCCAGTACTCGGTGAGGTTGTCCATCGTGCGCAGGTGCGGCATCGCCTCGGCGGTCAGCTCCGCCGCCCGGGCCAGCACCTCGATCTGCTGCTCGACCCCGCGGGGCAGTTCCTCGATCTGGTAGAGGACCACCAGGTCGACGGCCTCCTCCATGAAGTCCATGATGTCGTCGAGGGAGGACGCGAGGGAGTAGATGTCCTCGCGGTCGAAGGGCGTGATGAAGGAGGAGTTCAGCTGGTGGAAGATCGCGTGGGTCGCGTCGTCCCCCGCGTGCTCCGCCGCCCGCATCCGCTCGGCGATCTCCGCGCGCGTGGCGGAGTCGGCGCCGAGGAGTTCCATCAGGAGCTTCGACCCTGTGACGATGTTGTCCGCGGACGCGGCGAACATGTCGTAGAAGCTCGTCTCCCTTGGGGTCAGACGAAAGCGCACGTGAAGTCCTCGGAATACATCGGTTTCGGTCGCATTGATGCTAGGCGCATCGCACGGCCAGGGCTAACCGGCGTCTTACAGTGTCGCTCATGGTCGCAAACGGTCCCCATCGGGGCTCCTCCCGGTGCACGCTCGCACAATGAGGCGAATTCGGTACGATATACCCGGCAGGGGTATATCGGGGGCAGGAGGGACGCCATGACGGTCACCGAGACCGGCGACACGGCTCCGCACGAAGAAGCGGCGACCGCCGGTTCCGCGGAGCACCCGGCGCACCAGCACGGGTACGCCGAACAGAGGGACCAGCACCTGAAGCGGCTGCGCCGTATCGAGGGGCAGATCCGGGGCCTCCAGCGGATGGTCGAGCAGGACGTGTACTGCATCGACATCCTTACCCAGGTGTCCGCCGGCACAAAGGCCCTGCAGTCCTTCGCCCTGCAACTGCTCGAGGAGCATCTGCGGCACTGCGTCGCCGACGCCGCCGCGAAGGGTGGCCCCGAAGCGGACGACAAGGTCGCCGAGGCCACCGCCGCCATAGCCCGGCTGCTGCGGAGCTAGCCGAGCCGACGGCCCTGCGCGGGAACGCGTGGTTCCACCGCAAGCACCTCGTCGATGCGCTCCGGGCTCAGCCGCTCCTCGGCGGTCGCCGAGGCGGCGATCATGAGCTCGCAGCACAACTCGATCTCCGCGAGGGCCACGTGGACCTGATCGTCCTGGTCCAGGAGCCACATCGCCACGTGCACCACCTCCTCCCCGCCCAGCGTAGGGACCGGTGCACGGTCCGTGCATGACACGGACGGACCATTTTCACAAGGCTCTAGGAGCCGGCCGCAGAAACGATCTTTCCGGTGTAGATGTCGGTCGCGCGCGGCAGGACCACCCGTACCGGCGCCCCGAAAGCGTACAGCGCGGTGGTCGAGACCACCGTGACCGCGGCCGGGGCGCTCTGGCCGCCCGCGACCCCGGGATTGGCGAAGGTGAAGCGCTGCCGGACCTTGCGCAGCACCCCGGCGTCGTCCAGGTAGGCGTCGAAGGGGACCCGCGTCACGGAGAAGCCGCCCGCGGCCGCCCGCAGCGCGCCGCGGGCCTGCGCCGAGGCGGCGTCGGCGGCCCGCCCGATGTCCGTCACCCCCCGGTAGTGCCGCACCCGCGTGCCGTCCAGCGTCTCCACGCCCACCATTCGCACCTCGCGGGCGCCGCGCAGCAGCTCCGCCGCGACCAGCGGATCGGTGGCGCCGCCCGTGACGAGGTTGCCGTCCGGCAGCCGCGTGGTGTCCACCCACACCCACTTGTCGGCGGGGACGCCCTCGCCCCGGTTCTTCATGTAGAGCGCCCCGGGGGTCAGCAGCTCCGTGACCGGCGCGTGCTCCGCGTCGCCCGCGGCGTCCGGCGGCAGGACGAGCCGCAGGCTGCCGTGCCGCGCGGCGTAGTCGAAGCTCCCGGTGCCGGTGATGGTCACCTTGGTGCCGCCGCTGGCGGTCTCCATCGACGTGCGGACCTTCGAGCTGCCCGCCCGGACCAGTGTGTCGGCCGCCTGCCGCAGTGCCCGGTCCGCGTCCCGGGGGGCGCCGTCCACCTCCACGGCCTCGCCGCTGCCGGAGCACCCCGTGAGCGCTGCCGCGCACATCCCGAGTCCCACGGCCGCGGCGGTCGCCCTACTGACCTGCCCCATCTGCGCCTACCCCCTGCACCGTGCCGCCGTCCAGGACCCCTTCGGCTCACTCGCCAAGCGGCATAACGAGGGTCAGGGCACCGCGTCACGGCCGGTAGCTTTGATCCGTGCCGCCCAGCGAACCCCCTCCCGCGCACCACGCGACGACCAAGGAGAAGGGCGCCTTCTCCTTCGCCACCTGCACCTGCGGATGGCGCGGCCCCTCCCGCAGGGCCCGCGAACGCGCCCGGCGCGACGCCGCCGAGCACGCCGGGTCCTGAGCGCCGGCGCCGTCCCCGCCGGTGTGTCGTACGCCTCGCAACCGACATGCACCCGCCGCCGTCATGTCAGGAGGAACCACAAGGGTTCCGAAGCGAGAGGGCGCCCACGTTGAACCGACGAGCACTCATCCGCGGGGGCGCCGGCGTCACGGCCGCGACCTGGCTGAGCGCCGCCTGCGGCCCCGCAGGATCCGGCCGGCCGGCGGCGGCCGACAGCCGAATACCCAGTGCCGCGTCCACCGGGACGGGAACGCCCACCGCCGCGAGCGGACCGCCCGCCGCCACCAGCGCCGCCGCGACCGTCCCGCCGGACTGGAAGGCGCTCGCCCACTCCCTCGACGGCCGGCTCGTCCGCCCCGACGACGCGGACTACGCCACCGCCCGGCTGCTGTACAACACGCACTTCGACGGGCAGCGCCCCGCCGCGGTGGCCTACGTCGCCGGCACCGAGGACATCCGCGAGTGCCTGGACTTCGCCCGCCGCACCGGCGTCCCCGTCTCGATCCGCAACGGCGGCCACTCCTACGCCGGCTACTCGGGCGGCAAGGGCAGGCTCGTCCTGGACGTCTCGTCCCTCGCGAAAATCACCAGCTCCGGCTCGTCCGCCACCATCGGCGCCGGCGCCAAGCTGATCGACGTCTACACCCGGCTCGGCGCCGCGGGCCGCACCCTGCCCGCCGGCTCCTGCCCGACGGTCGGCATCTCCGGCCTCACCCTCGGCGGCGGCCACGGCGTCATCAGCCGGGCCTACGGTCTGACCTGCGACAGCCTCACCTCCGCCGAGATCGTCACCGCGGGCGGACGGGTGCTGCGCTGCAGCGCCGACGAGAACCCCGAACTCTTCTGGGCCCTGCGCGGCGCGGGCGGCGGCCAGTTCGGCGTCGTCACGAACCTGACGTTCACCACCCAGGCCGCACCCCAGGTCGTCACCGGCTACCTGACCTGGTCGTGGAGCAAGGCCGCCGCGGTCATCCGCGCCTGGCAGGAGTGGGGTCCCACGCAGCCCGACCAGATCTGGTCCGCGCTGCACCTGGACAAGTCCGGCTCCGGCTCCCCGAAGATCAGCATCGCCACCGTCGGCATCACCTCCCGCACGGAACTCGCCAACGCGCTCGACCGGCTCGCCGACAGCGCCGGCGCCCCCGCGAGCAGCGTCTCCCTGCACCCGCGGCCGTACCTCGACGCGACGCTCGCGTACGCGGGCTGCTCGGACCTGAGCACCGCCCAGTGCCATCTGCCCGGGACGACCCCGGGCCGCAGCCCCTCCGGCCGCCTCGGCCGCGAGACGTACGCCGCGCGCTCCGACTTCTACGACCGCTCCCTGACGGAGGCCGGCATCCAGACGCTGCTCTCCCAGGTCGGCGCGCTGCGCTCGGGTGCCGGCAGCGTCTCGCTCACGGCGCTGGGCGGCGCCGTCAACCGGGTCTCCCCGACCGCCACGGCCTTCGTGCACCGCCGCTCGCGCTTCCTCGCGCAGTACATCGAGACCCCCGGCACCACCCAGTGGCTGGACGGCCTGCACAGCGCGATGCGCCGGTACGCCTCGGGCGCGGCCTACCAGAACTACACCGACCCCGCGCTGACCGACTGGCGCACCGCCTACTACGGCTCCGCCGCCGACAAGCTCACCCGGCTGAAGACCCGCTACGACCCCACGCGGCTGTTCGCCTTCCAGCAGGCGCTGTAGCGCACGCGCCCGCCCGGCGCGGGGAACCCGGGGGAGCCCTCAGGCCGCCAGATCCCTGTCGGCGGCCGTGGGTTCCGGGTACGGCTCCCCGCGCCGCGCCGCGGCCTTCCCGGCCGTCTGGGGCACCCGGACGAGCACCCCCGCCCGGGAGGCGGCCACAGCGGACGCCAGCGGCGTCAGCAGGGCCAGCGCGAGGGGCGCGAAGAGCAGTGCGACGGCCGTGCCGAGGGCGAAGCCGCCCAGCACGTCGGTGGGGTAGTGCACGCCCATGTAGACCCGGCTGAAGCCCTCGGCGAGCGCGATCCCGCCGGCGGCCAGCCCCCACTTGCGGCTGACCAGGAAGAGCCCGACGGCCACCGCCATCGTCACGGCGGCGTGGTCGCTGACGAAGGAGAAGTGGACCCGGCTCCTGACGAGCACGTCCAACCCCTGGTGCTCGACGAACGGCCGCGGCCGGTCCACGAAGTTGCGCAGCGGGACGTTCAGCAGCACCGACACGCCCCCCGCGAGCGCGGCCCAGACCACGCCCGCCACCGCTGCTGGGGCCTCGGCACCGCCGCGGCGCGCCACCCGCCACCAGCACCATCCGGCGACCAGCACCATGAGCAGCAGGAGCCCGTACTCGCCGACGACCTCCACGGCGCGGTCGAGCCAGCGCGGCGCGTGCTTCGCGAGCCCGTTGATGTCACGGAGCAGGCTGACATCCGGGTTGGAGCCGTCCAGTGAAAGCGCAGCCACCGGTGCACCCCTAACTGTCTCCGCGGCACCCCCGCGCACAGACGACACGAGGCCGGGAGTGCCATTCTCCCCCGTCCAACGAGCCGCACGGTACGCGGCGTTCCGGTCTCCACCGGATGATCACCAGGACGTTACCGAAGGGAGACCCGCCGGGCCGCGGCCGGGCACCTCCACCGCGGCGGCGGCCGGCGGTCAGACCGCCGCCGCGCCCGCCGCCGTCACCCGCGTCGCGCCGATGTAGTCCGGGCTGTCGATCTTGTCGAAGCGGATGACCGCACCCGTGTAAGGGGCGTTGATCATGTATCCGCCGCCGACGTAGATCCCGACGTGGTGGATCGAGCGCGGGTCGGTCAGGTCGTTGGCGAAGAAGACCAGGTCCCCCGGGAGCAGCTCGTCGCGCTTCGGGTGCGGCCCGGCGTTCCACTGGTCGTTGGCCACGCGCGGCAGCTCGATGCCGACCGACTCGTACGCCGCCTTCGTCAGACCCGAGCAGTCGAAGCGCCCGCCCTGGTCCGCCGTGCCGTTGCCGCCCCACAGGTACGGCGTGCCCAGCTTCTCCTGCGCGTAGTAGATGGCCCCCGCCGCCTGCCGGGAGGGCGCGACCGCGCCGACCGGCGCCGCGAAGCTCTTCTCCAGCGTGGTGATGATCCGCACGTAGTTCTGCGTCTCGCGGATGCGCGGCACCCCGCCGGCCTGGATCACCCGGTACGCGCCCGCGTTGTACGCGGCGAGCATGTTCTCCGTCGGGTCGCCCGGCACGTCCTTCACGTACTGCGCGAGTTCGCAGTCGTACGACGCCGCCGACGGGATCGCGTCCCGCGGGTCCCAGACGTCGCGGTCGCCGTCACCGTCGCCGTCCACGCCGTGCGTGGCCCACGTCCCGGGGATGAACTGCGCGATGCCCTGCGCCTGCGCCTGGCTGCGCGCCTGCGGGTTCCAGCCGCTCTCCTGGTACAGCTGGGCCGCCAGCAGCGCCGGGTTGATGGCGTCGCACAGGTTCCCCCACTTCTGCACGATGCCCTGGTACGCCGCGGGCACGGCCCCCTTGGCGAGCGCCACCGCGCCCCCGCCGCCGCCCGCCAGGTTCGCCGCCACCAAGTACGTGCCGACGACGAGCAGCGTCACGAACGACATGAACAGCCCGCCGACCACCCCCGCCAGCCACCAGGCCTTGCGCGCCGAACGACCCGCCGCCGTCACCCGCCCCACCCTCTCCGTGTGCTCGCCCGCTCAGCCTGCCCGGCACGGAAGGTGACGGAGCGCCAGGCCCCCGGAAGCATCCCCGGGCAGCGCGCCGCCAATCGTTGCCCTCCGCTCACCACCGTGATACACAGAGTAGTCAACTAAGTCCCATCGAACACCGGCTCGCACGCCGCTGCGACCATTTTGACGGCTGCGGCCCGGATCACACGAGGGAATCGGCTGAGAAAGTCGCTGAGTCGACATACGACGGCGACATCCTCCGCCAAGATAGACCTTGGCTCCTTGCGCCCCGGCGAGGATGCCAACTGATCTAGCGTGGTGGTGAGTTCTCATGTTCCTGGCTGCCGACAAGGGCGACATCAACACCATCATTGGTGGTATCGCCCCGGACTGGGGGCCGTTCGGCTCCCTGGGGAACGAAGCGCGCGTGATGATCGAGGTGGTGATGGCAGTAGCGATTCTGCTCTGTCTCGCCATCGCGATCTGGGGCGCCGCGAAACAGCGCATCGGAGCGACCGCGCTCCGCGACACCTTCAGTGCCGAACAGGGCAAGGGCCTGATCATCGCCGGACTCACCGGCGTGTTCATCATCGGGTCCCTGGGCACCCTGTTCACCATCGTCTACGGGATGGCGGTCTAGCGACCGCGCTCCGGGCTCCCCGCCCCGTCCCCTGCGCACTGTCCCCAAGGGGCCCGTCCCGGCCCCGTTCCCCACCCGAGGCTGCGTACTGATGCCCACTCACCCGACGATCCCCAAGGGGGCGAGCCCCCGATGAGCCTCGGCCAGGACGGCCCGCCCACGCGCACCCGGCTCCCCGAGTCCACGGCCGGCACCGGCATCCCGGCGCGCCGTCCCGCGCGCTCCGGGCGCAGCCTCGTCACCGTCGTCGGCGTCGTCGTCCTCCTCATCGCCGCGATCGCCTTCGTCAACCGCGGCGGCGACCACGGCGGGGGAACCGCGGGCTCCGGCAACGGCAACCGCGCCGCGGGCGGGGGCACCGCCCCCCAGCCCACCGCGGCGACCGGCACCCGCCCGGTCGACGGCAAGTCCGCGGGCATCCCCACGGGGTACTCCCGCACCGACCAGGGCGCGCAGTCCGCCGCGGCCAACTACGCGGTGGCGCTCGGCTCCGACGGCATGTTCACGGCGGACCGGCGTGCCACGATCGTCGACACCGTGTACGCGCCCGACGTGGCGGCCGCTCAACGGCGCGACCTCGACGGCGTCTACTCCGACCCCGACTTCCTGAACCGGATCGGCCTCGGAGCCAACGGCGCTCCGCCGGAGGGCATGACGTTCGTCTCCCGGACGAACCCGGTCGGCACGAAGGTCGACGACCTCGCCGGCGACTCGGCCGTCGTGGAGGTCTGGTACTCGTCCCTGTTCGGGCTGGCGGGCGAGGGTTCCACCAACCCCGTTTCGGAGAGCTGGTACACCAACACCTTCCACCTCAAGTGGGTCGGCGGGGACTGGAAGATCGTCGGCTTCCAGCAGAAGGACGGCCCCACACCGGTCGGCCGCGACCAAACCGCCTCCTCCGCGGAGGAGATGTCCGACGCCGTGAACGGGTTCGGGGGGTTCACCTATGCGCGGTAGCCGCCGTGCCGTCAGCTTCGCCGCCGCATTCGCGGGCGTGCAGGCCACGGCCGTCCTCCTCGCGTCGCGGGCGTTCGCCGCCCCGTCCCCCACACCGACGCCCTCACCGACCACCAGCAGCAACGCCTGCGACCTCATCCGCGGGCCGGCCCGGGACTATTGCGAAAGCGGTGGCTCAGGGGGCCACACCCCCTCCGTCGTCGATCCGCTCGACCCCCTGTCCTCGCTCGCCAAGGGCTGCGCCGACGCCGCCGCGTGGGTCATCGAGGGCCTGTCGAAGGCCGTCACCAAGACCGCCGCCGTGGACTTCACCAACAAGGCGTTCCTGACCCAGTACGCGGTCGTCTTCGCCGCGTCCACGTTCCTCACGCTGCTGCTGTGGCTGCTGGCCGTCGCCAAGCGCGCCGTGCGCGGCGTGCCGCTGACCGAGGCGCTGACGGAGGCCGTCGGCTTCCTGTGGCTGACCGTCATCGCCTCCGCGTTCACCCCGCTGATCCTCTACACCGTGGTGTCCGCCACGGACGGCATCACCGAGGTCATCGCCTCCGGCACGGCCGCCAACACCGATGTGTTCTTCGGGTCGTTCACGGATGCCCTGACCAAGGGCTCCGACATCGGCGGCGGCCCGATCATGCTGATCGTGGTCTCCCTGGTCTCCGTGCTCGCCGCCGGCGTCCTGTGGCTGGAACTGGTGATCCGGGCCGCCCTGCTCTATGTCGGCGCCCTGCTCGGCACCGCGGTGTACTCCGGCCTGGTCGACAAGAACATGTGGCACCACGTGCGCCGCTGGGCCGGGATCATGATCGCGGTGATCCTGGTGAAGCCGGTCATCGTGATCGTGCTGGGCCTGGCGGGCGCGCTCAGCGGTTCCGACGGGCCCACCGCGTTTGGTGCCGTCGTGTCGGGCCTGGCCATCATCCTGCTGGCCATCTTCGCCAGCGCGATGATCTACCGCTTCGTCCCCGGCTTCGGCGACGACGTGGCCAACCTGCGCAGCAACCGCAAGGCGAGCTCCGAGTCCCAGGCGGCCGCCGTCATCTCCTCGCCGGCCGCGCTCGTCAAGCAGGGCATCAAGACCCACAGCACCCGCGGCGGGGGCCAGGAGCAGCCCACGGGCGGCGGCGGAGGCCAGCCCGCCAACGCCGTGCCCAGCGGCATCGCCGCCCACAGCAGCCGGAACGGCGGCTCGAACGCCCCGGCCCCCACGCCGTCCCCGCGGACCAACCCCGACCGCGGCAACGGCGGCAAGAGCACCACAGCAGGAGGCGAAAGCCGGTGACGTCCCAGCCCTATGCCGCCCCGCAGCAGCGCCGTACCTATCTGATCGGCAAGGCCCGCCCCAACGCCATCGTGGGCAAGAACCGCGAGACGGGCGAGATCGCCCTGATCATCGCGGGGGCCTTCCTGGGCATGATGTCCGGTCTGCTCATCCCGATCCTGCCGCTGCGCATCCTGGGCCTGACGGGCTGGCCGCTGCTGGCCTTCGCCGCCGTCTACATGCCCTACCGGCGCCGCACCTTCTACCGCTGGTTCGAGATCAACCGCACCTACCGCCGGACGCTGCGCTCCGCCCCGACCTACCGCTCCGCGGCCCTGGAGGCGGGCACCCGGCTCGACGGCCGGGAGGTGGAGATCGGGCCGCCGCCCGGCATCGGGCGGATCACCTGGCTGTCGGCGCCCTTCGGGCCGGACGAGATCGCGGTCCTGCTGCACGTCGACCGCCGCACGGTCACCGCGGCCATCGAGATCGAGGGCCCCGGCGTCGGCCTGCGCGACAGCGAGGACCAGGAGGCGCTGGTCGACCGGTTCGGCACGCTGCTCAAGCACGTGGCCAACGGCGACGGCTTCGTCACCCGGCTGCAGATGCTGGCCCGCACCCTCCCCGCCGACCCCGACGCCCACGCCAAGGACGTCGCCCAGCGCGGTGACGAGCACGCCGAGCAGTGGCTGAAGGACTCGTACGAGCAGCTGCAGTCCATGGTGTCGACCTCCTCCGAGCAGCACCGCGCCTACCTCGTCGCCTGCATGCACTACAGCCGCGAACTCGCCGCCGAGGGCAACGCCATCGCGCGCGCCGCCGGCGTCGGCCGCAAGGGGCTCGACAAGGACGCGGGCATCGCCGCGGTCATGGCCCGCGAGCTGACCGACATCTGCGCCCGGCTCACCGAGGCGGACATCCGCGTCCGGCAGCCCCTGGGGCAGGCCCGGCTGGCGTCCCTCATCCACTCGATGTACGACCCGGACCACCCGATCGACCACATCCAGGCGATGACCCGCCGCAACGCCTGGCCGGCCGAACTGGACGCCACCGAGCCCACGTACCTCCAGGCCAAGACCCGCGAGTCGGTCACCCGCGCCCCCTGGTGCCACTCCACCGCGTGGGTCAAGGAGTGGCCGCTCACCCCGGTCGGGGTCAACTTCCTGGCACCGCTGCTCGTCCACACCCCGGACGTGATCCGCACGGTCGCCGTCTGCATGGACCTGGAACCCACCGACGTCGCCATCGAGCGCATGCTCACCGAGAAGACCAACGACGACGCCGACGCCAGCCGGGCCGCCAAGATGAACCGCGTGGTCGACCCCCGCGACATCGCCCACCACAGCCGTATCGACCAGCGCGGCGAGGACCTCGCCTCCGGCGCCGCCGGCGTCAACCTGGTCGGCTACATCACGGTCTCCTCCCGCTCCCCCGAGGCACTCGCCCGCGACAAGCGCACGATCCGCGCGTCCGCGGGCAAGTCGTACCTCAAGCTGGAGTGGTGCGACCGCGAGCACCACCGGGCGTTCGTCAACACGCTTCCGTTCGCGACCGGCATCCGCCGGTAGCCGTGAGGACGAGCATGCGCCCGTGCGCGCTTGACGCCCCGCCCGCAGGGGCGGGACCAATGGGAAGGACGACAGGGACAACGATGCCGAGCCGAGGCCCGCGCCGCGGGCGCGACGACCGCTGACGCCGAGGAGGCGCTCCACCCATGGCCATGCTGGACCCCCTCGCAGCGATCACCGACGCCTTCACCGGCTTCCTCTTCGGCAAGGTGGAGAGCACCCGCCTCCCCGTCCGCACCTCCACCGGCCAGGCCCAGGCCGTCTACCTGCCCACCGCCGCCCCCGGCCTCGGCGACTCCGGCGTGATCATCGGCCGCGAGGTCTACTCCGGCAAGGGCTACATCTACGACCCCTTCCAGCTGTACGGACAGCAACTGCCCGCCCCGCACTGGCTGGTGCTCGGCGAGTCCGGCAACGGCAAGTCCGCCCTGGAGAAGACCTACGTGCTGCGGCAGCTGCGCTTCCGCGACCGCCAGGTCGTCGTCCTGGACGCCCAGGGCGAGGACGGCGTCGGCGAGTGGAACCTGATCGCCAAGGCCCTCGGAATAACTCCCATCCGGCTCGACCCGCTGGCCGCCCTCGACGGCGGCATCAAGCTCAACCCGCTCGACCCCGCGATCGCCACGACGGGCCAGCTGGCCCTGCTCCGTACGATCATCGAGGTCGCCATGGGCCGCGGGCTGGACGAACGTTCCGGCTTCGCGCTCAAGGTGGCCCACGCCTACGTGCACGAGACCGTGACGGACCGGCAGCCGATCCTCACCGACATCGTGGAGCGGCTGCGGCACCCCATGGAGGACTCCGCCGACTCGATGAACGTCGAGCTGGAGGACGTCCGCGCCTGGGGCCTGGACGTCGCCCTGGTGCTCGACCGGCTCGTCGACGGCGACCTGCGCGGCATGTTCGACGGCCCGACGACCGCCGGCATCGACCTGGACGCGCCGCTCATCGTCTTCGACCTGTCCCACATCGACCGCAACTCCATCGCCATGCCGATCCTCATGGCGATCGTCGGCGTCTGGCTGGAGCACACCTGGATCCGCCCCGACCGGAAGAAGCGCATCTTCCTGGTCGAGGAGGCCTGGCACATCATCAACAGCCCCTTCGTGGCCCAGCTCTTCCAGCGCCTGCTGAAGTTCGGCCGCCGGCTCGGCCTGTCCTTCGTCGCCGTCGTCCACCACCTCTCCGACGTGGTGGACGGTGCCGCCGCCAAGGAGGCCGCCGCCATCCTGAAGATGGCCTCCACCCGCACCATCTACGCCCAGAAGGCCGACGAGGCCCGCTCCACCGGGCGGGTGCTGGGACTGCCCCGCTGGGCGGTGGAGATCATCCCCACGCTCACCCCCGGCATCGCCGTCTGGGACGTCAACGGCAACGTCCAGGTGGTCAAGCACCTCATCACCGAGTCCGAACGCCCCCTCGTCTACACCGACCGCGCCATGACCGAGGGCTCCGTCGACTACGGCGAGGACCCGGACGAGGGCGAGCCACGGGTCTCCCTCGACAAACACATGGCCGACGACGCGGTGGCCTGAACGGTGGCCTGACCATGGCGAGACAGCACCCCAGCAGCCGGGAGCGCGAGGGCGGGATCCCCGACGGGCTCATCCTCGGCGTGATCGGCTTCCTGCTCGGCATGACGATCCTGGTGTGGACGGGCACCGGGATAGCCGGCTTCCTGTCCCACGGCGCCTGGCCGGCCGACGTCCACTTCACCCGGACGCCCCTGGCCATGCGCCACCTCATCGCCCAGCCCCACGACATCGCGGGCGCCTGGGCCCCCGCCCCCCTCGCGGGCCTGCCCGGCTCGGGCCTGTTCTGGGGGGTCTTCATCGGGCAGCTGATGGTGCTCTTCGTGCTCACCGTCTTCGTCATGGGGGCCATCACCCGCACCCGGCTGCGGCACGCGGCCCGCCGCGCCGCCGCCAAGGCGGCGGCCACGGTGCCCGCGCAGAGCGCCCCGGCCACCGCACCCGTCACAGCGCCCGTTCCGGCCCCGTCCCCCGCGCCGGACCCGCCGGTGGAACTCCCCGTGGACGCCGCGCCGGTGCGCGCCGAGCCCCCCGCGGCCGCCGAGGTCTCCGTCGACCGCGAACTCACCCGCACCTACGCCGTCTTCGCGGCGCAGCGCGGCGACAAGGGCAAGCGCCTGGTCCAGCCCGCCGTCCTCAACGCCGCGGGCCCGGTCGTCGTCACCACCGCCGACCCCGACACCTTCCGCCGGACCGTCGGCAACCGCGCCAAGCTCGGCCCGGTCCACGTCTTCGACCCGGCCCACCTCGTCGACACCCCCGCGCGGCTGCGCTGGGCGCCCCACACGGGCTGCGAGGACGTCCCCACGGCCATCAGCCGCTCCCGGGCCCTGCTGTTCCCCGTACGGCCCCGTGCGAGCCTCGACGCGGCCCTGTACGACGCGGCCGAGACCCTGCTGCGCTGCTGGCTGCACGCCGCCGCCGTGGACGGCCAGCCCTTCCGCCAGGTCCACCGGTGGGCGGGCGGCACCAACGGCCAGGACGCCGTACGCATCCTGCGCACCCACACCCGGGCCGCGTCCGGCTGGAGCGGCGAGCTGGAGTCCGTCCTCCACGCCCACGCCGACCGCCGCGACGCCGCCCAGGCCCTCGTCCACCGCGCCCTGGAGTCGCTCAACTCCGTCCACATCAGGGACGCGTGCAATCCCGGCCGCGCCGACTCGCTCGACGTGGAGTCATTCCTGACGGATCTGGGCACGCTGTACGTGGTGGGCGAACCCAACGAGGACCCGCGAACCCACCCGGGTGCGATGCCGCTGCTCACCGCACTCGTCTCGAGCGTGGTCGAGCACGGCCGGCGCATGGCCGCGAAGTCACCCGCCGGCCGGCTCGACCCACCACTCACCCTTGTCCTCGACGACGTCGCCGCCCTGGCGCCGATCCCGGAACTCCCGGACCTCCTCGCCACGGGCGCCGCCGGCGGCCTCCCCACCCTCGCCGTGCTCCGCTCCCCCGAGCAGGCCCGCGACCCCTGGCGCTCCCCCGTCTGGCAGCGCGCCGACGCCCGCCTCGTCCTCGGCAGCCAGCCGCCCGCCCTCCTCGACGAGATCCCGGACGCGGTCCGGCTGCCGTAGGGCCACCCGCCCTCGACGGCCCGCTTTACGCCCGGTCCAGCGCCATCTCGTACTCGGTACGGGACTCGTCCAGCGGGAACGCCATCGTCCGCCCGGTCCTGACGAATCCGAGCCGCTTGTAGAACGCCTGCGCACGGTGGTTGTCCTCGTGCACCCACAGCCGCACCCGCCGCACCTTCTCCGGCAGTGCCCACGACCATGCGACCGCCGCCTCGAGCAAGTCCGAGGCCAGCCCGCCGCCCCGGAACTCCGGCCGTACGTACACCCCGACCAGATGCGTCTGCGGCACGACGTACTCCTCGCCGGTCTCGACGAGCACCGCGACATTCGCCACCCGCTCGCCGGCCTCGTTCTCCGCGATGAACGACTGCGCCCGCGCCCGCTCCTGCCACATCTCGTCCGGGAAACCCGCCTCGGTCTCGTAGGTGCTGACGAACGCCACCGCACTCACGGGGTCCTTGAGCGCTTCCAGCCGCAGCGCCCGCTGAGCACGCCATTCATCGGGACGGGAAGCTCGTATCGCGTAGTTCGTCATGGCGTGATGGTACGCAAAAAAGCCTCAACCCCCGAGCGTGAGCTCGGGGGTTGAGGCTGAAGAATTGTTCGGCGGCGTCCTACTCTCCCACAGGGTCCCCCCTGCAGTACCATCGGCGCTGAAAGGCTTAGCTTCCGGGTTCGAAATGTAACCGGGCGTTTCCCTAACGCTATGACCACCGAAACACTATGAAACTGTCGAACCGGCACCAGCACATATGAACATGCCGGGGTTCGTTGTTTCAGAACTACACAGTGGACGCGAGCAACCTATGGACAAGCCCTCGGCTTATTAGTACCGGTCAGCTCCACCCATTACTGGGCTTCCACATCCGGCCTATCAACCCAGTCGTCTACTGGGAGCCTTAACCCCTCAAGGGGGTGGGAGTCCTCATCTCGAAGCAGGCTTCCCGCTTAGATGCTTTCAGCGGTTATCCCTCCCGAACGTAGCCAACC
>NZ_JBEYWO010000018.1:0-216612 GCF_040644455.1 Streptomyces sp. NPDC046977 | reverse complement strand
CAACCTTCGCCGTCTGGCGGGCGGCCGGCGGCCGGGCCGGAGCGGGGCGCAGACAGGAGCGGCGGCCCGAGGCGCCGGGCCGCGCGCCGCCGCGCCCTGCGCGGCGGGAGCGCCTTGATGAAGTAGGGAAAGTCTTACCGCGCTGCAATCGCTTCATGATCGTCTAGGGCGGTCGTCAAGCATCACCCGACGTCAAGCCTCGACTGAGCTGCGACGGTGTTCAGAGGGCGATGGGCTTGTACGCCATGGCTCGGTCGACGACCTTCTCGGCGGTGAGTGCGGGGTCGAAGTCCCAGAAGATGTAGTCCGAGATGTGTGGGCACCTCAGTCCACGCTCCAAGGCTGCCAGGAGCTCTAAGGCTTGCGCCTCGTCGGTTGTGTCGCCGGTCAGGAGGCGTTGGACGAGGGGTATTGCCTCGTCGCGGCTCATCCTTCGGCTGTGCTCGACGTTCATTGGACCGTGGTGAGGCGCTTGCCGTCGTGGCTGCGGACATGCGGGCCAGCACTGTCCAGGGCGTCCAGGAGGCGGATCGCGAAGACCTCGGACATGCGCTCTGTGACTTCTTCGGGCGTGAGCCAGTCGACGGCTGTGGACTCGTCGGAGGTGCGTTCGGTGCCGCCGGAGGGCTTGCAGCGGAAGACCAGGGCGACGATGCCGCGGGTGGTGTTCTTGTAGACCCCGGTGAGTTGGTCGACCTCGACGTGGATGCCGGTCTCTTCCCAGACCTCACGGCTGACGCCGGCCTCGGGCGTCTCGTCCAGTTCCAGGACGCCGCCGGGGAGTTCCCAAGTTCCGTTGTCTGCACGGCGGATCGCCAGGAGCCGGCCGTCTTCGCGCACTACGGCTCCGGCCACGGATACCGAGTGCAGCGCTGGCGTCGGTGCGGGCCCCTGCGATTTACTCATGTACAGGAGCATAGGAGGCTGAGAAGGACTATGGGAACCGCGGTAGGAGGGGAGAAGTCGGTGCCTCGGTACGTGGAGATCGCCGATGAGATCGTTCTGCAGATCCGGCAGGGTGTTCTCAAGCCTGGCGCCACGGTGCCGAGTGAGTCGGAACTGATGGACCGCTACGGCGTCTCCGGTGGCACGATCCGCAGGGCGATGACGGAGGTCCGCGCGAGCGGCCTGGTGGAGACGCGTCACGGCAAGGGCTCGACGGTCAAGGACCGCCCGCCGGTGCGGCATCGGTCGTCGGATCGCTTCCGTCGCTCGCTCCGTCGGGGTGGCAAGGCCGCGTATCTGGCCGAGTCCGAGCAGTCCGGTGCCGAGGCGAAGGTCAGCGTTCTCTACATCGGCCCTGTGGAGGCTCCCGAGGACATCGCGGAGCGGCTTGGTGTGGAGGCCGGCGCCAAGGTGCTGGCCCGGCGGCGGCTCTACTTCCGCAACGGCACCCCGGTCGAGACGGCTACCTCGTACCTGCCGTGGGACGTCGCGAAGGACATCCCCGAGCTGTTCGCCGAGAACCCGGGCGGCGGCGGCATCTACGCGAGACTGGAGGACCACGGGCACGAGTTCGCCGAGTACGTCGAGACCTTGCAGGCCCGGCCCGCCTCCAAGGCAGAGTCCTCAGAACTGGCACTCAGCCCCGGTGCGCCGGTGATCCACCTCATCCGGAACGCGGTCACCGTGGACGGCCGGGTCGTGGAGGCGTGCGACACGCTCATGGCCGCCGACCAGTTCGTTTTCACCTACCGCATCCCCGCCGTCGACTGACGCTCGCTCAACTCCGCCCAGCCCGCCGTGATTTCCTCTTCGCGGCGGGTTGACTCATGTATAGGAGTCGGGCACTCTTCTTCATGTCACTCCTATACATGAGTGACTGAGTCGAAGCCTCTATAGAGGAGTGATCTTCTGTGCGTCAGATCCCCGTCGACACCTCCGCCGCCACCGTGATGGTCGCCCAGCCGCCCCAGCCCAAGGTCCGCGACCGCCGCACGGGTGAGATCGCTACCGACGCCGAGACCGGCGCGACGATGATGACCGTGGACGTGATGTTCGCGGCGAACGGCGAGGTCGAGATCCTGTCGGTGACCGTCCCGGAGCCGGGCATCTCCGGTGACCTGGTGATGGGCACCCCGGTCGCGATCACCGGTCTGGTGGCCCGGCCGTGGGAGAACGAGTTCAACGGCCAGCGCCGCCACGGCATCAGCTTCCGCGCGGTCGCGGTTACCTCGCTCGCCGCCGGCACCGCGAAGGCGGCCTGAGCCATGACCCGCTTCACGGTCGCGCTGCTGCTGGTCGTCGCCACCGCGCTGATCCTGCGGTGGCGGCGCCCCGCCTGGTACTGGCTGACCTTCGGCGTCACCCTCGCCGTCCTGCGGGTCCTCGTCCGCTACACCACGGTCATAGAGGCGTGCGGGCTGACCGTGCCGCCGTCCCGCTGGCGCATGGCCCTCGCACGGGCCACCAACCGCCCCGCCCCCAACTCGCGGGCCCCACGCATCCTGCGGCTGCGCCCCACCCGTACCGGCCTGGTAGTGCGGTTAGGACTGCGCCCGGGACAGGACGCTTTCGACGTCGCCGCCTCGTGCGACCGGCTGCGGCACTCGTTCGGCATGTACGGCGTCACCTCGCGCGAGCTGCGCTCGGGCGTCGTTGAGCTGCGGATGACCGGATACGACGTCCTCAAGCGGGTGCAGATGCCCGCGAAGATCGACCGCACCCCGATGCGGGTCCCAGTCGCCCTGCGCGAAGACGGCTCCGTCCACTACCGCGACTACCGCACCGTTCCCCATGCCCTGACCCTCGGCGCCACCAAGTCCGGCAAGTCGGTGTACCAGCGCAACCTGGTCGCCGAACTGGCCGCGCAGGACGTCGCCCTGGTCGGGATCGACTGCAAGCAGGGTGTGGAGCTGTTCCCGCTGGCCCGCCGCTTCTCCGCCCTGGCCGACAACCCCGACACCGCCGCCGATCTCCTCGACGCCCTCATCGACCGCATGGAGGCCGTCTACCAGCTCATCCGCGCCGAACAGCGGATCACCGCCGACGTAGCGGATGCGGAGATCGCCGCCGACATCTGGGACCTGCCCGACCACCTGCGCCCAGTCCCGGTCGTGGTCCTGGTCGATGAGGTCGCCGAACTCGCCCTGTTCACCACCAAGGACGAAGAGAAGCGCCGCGACCGCATCATCACCGCCCTCGCCCGCCTTGCCCAGCTCGGCCGCGCCGCCGGCATCTACCTGGAAATCTGCGGACAGCGCTTCGGCTCCGAACTCGGCAAGGGCATCACCATGCTCCGTGCCCAGCTCACCGGCCGCACCGCCCACCGCGTCAACGACGAACCCTCCGCGAACATGGCCTTTGGCGACATCGCCCCCGACGCCGTCCTCGCCGCCATCCAAATCCGTCCCGACACCCCCGGCATCGCCGTGACCGGCGACTCCACCGGCGGCTGGGCCCGCATCCGCACCCCCCACACCACGCTGCGCCAGGCCGTCAACGCCTGCAACCGGCACGCCGAGAACACCCCCGACGTGCCCGAACTCGCACCCTTCCGGCCCGCCCTGGCCGTCCACCTCACCTCGGTAACGGCACCGGCCACCAAGACAACGGCCCCGGCCGCGGCCTGATCCCTCCCCGCCCCAACGGCCGGCGCGCCCGCCTCGCGCCACGTCCCTACCCCTCCCATGCCGAAAACCAGGAAGGAGACCGACGATGCCCAAGCTCCGCGTGGACGCCGTTCTCGTACAGGCCGTGATCGCCGGTGCCCTGTCCTTCGCCCACCTGCACGACCTCGCCGCCGCTGCCGGGCAGGACGGCTGGAAAGCCTGGGCCTACCCCATCAGCGTCGACCTGCTCCTCGTCGCCGCCTGGCGAAAGCTCCGTTCCCTCCGTCCCAGCGGTGAACCGGTGCGGGCTGCGTGGTTCTGGTTCGCCACGGCCCTGACCGCATCCCTAGGGGCGAACATCGCCACTGCCGGGCTGCTCGACCTGGACCACGTGCCCGACTGGCTGAGCATCCTCGTGGCCGGATGGCCCGCCCTGGCCTTCCTCGGCGGCACTCTCCTCGTCCACTCCCCAAGCCCCGCCCAAGAACGCCAGGAAGCCCCGGCCCCCGACGTGACCGAGGTGGCCAGCGTTGAACGAGCCCCTGAGCCCGCGCCGGTGCCGGAAGTCGTCGCCGCAGCCGAGCCCGTCCCGGCCCTGCCCGCCTCACAGCCTGCGTCTGCGCCGGCCGCTCCACCGGTCCCGGCCGCACTCGTCGCTCATGCCCGGAAGGTTGCGGACGACCACCACACCCGGACCGGCACCGCGATTGACACCGACACCTTGCGGGTCCGGCTCGGCGTCCCCGCTCAGCTGGCCGACGCCATCGCCGCCCATCTCACCTGACAGGAGAACACCGCAATGCGTCCGCACATCCGCGCCGCCCTGGAACGGTCCGCCGAACTCACCCGGAACCACCGCCTGGTGGACGCCATGCGCCTGGGCGAGGACGCGATCAACCAGGCCACCGACGACGAACACCCCGAGATCCGGCAGTGGCTCACCGACCACGCCGGCGACTTCACCGGACAGGAGGACTGACCCCGATGCCCGCCCGCGACTTCTTTCACTCCGTGATGCGGATCGGCCCCGTTCAGATCGGCACCCACCGCGACCGGCACGGCCAGACGAAGCACGCCGCGGTGTGCACCAACGACCGCTGCGGCTGGTCCGCCGACTACTCCAGCCAATCCGCCGCCCAGTTGGCCGCTCGCACCCACCGCTGTACGGCCCGATAGGAGACCCCGCCCGTGGACGTCCCGCTCTGGTTCGCCCTGATCATCGTCGGCTACCTCGGCTGCAAACTCATCCGCCCACCGCTCTGGCTCGTCCTGGTCCTGCTCCTGGGCGGCTACCTCATCGCCGACAGCCTCCTCGCCCCCGTCATCGACACCGTCATCAAGTAGGGAGACCCCTCATGCTTCGGCCGAAGATCCCCACCAACCCCACCCCGACCGGCGTCACCATCTCACTGCCCGTCGAGCCGACCGCCGTTGTGCCGTCCGCCCTGGCCCCGGCTCCCGCGCCTGTTCCGGCTGCTCCGGTGTCGTCCCGGCCCGTCGTCCAGCTCACCCCGGGCGCTCTGGTTGCGCTCGTCGGTGGCGGCACGGCGGTGGTGCTGGTCGTCGGCACGGTCCTGGTGTCGCTGCTCCTGGCGGTCGCCGTCACCGCCGCATCGGTGGCCGTCTGCGCCGTGGTCCTGCGCTCGATGCTCAACGGTCAGCACAAGCGCTGACCGGCCCCCGGGGCGGCCTCAACCGCCAAGTATCGCCCGTCCCGGGAGCCGTGTCCCTGCCCGAACCAGAGATCCGGAAGGAACCCCCATCATGACCCACCCCACACCGCCCCCGCCGCGGATCTGCCCGGCCTGCGACGGCTTCCCCGTCGTCGCCATCACCACCGGCACCCGCCTCCCGGACGGCACCCGCGCCACCCTCCGCGTCACCTGCCCTGCCTGCTCCGGCTCCGGCACGGCCCGGCCGGCCGCCGCCCCGGCTTCGGTGAAAGCGGGTGTGCCGTGCTGACCTACGTCGACTTCTTCTGCGGTGCGGGCGGCTCCTCCTCCGGCGCCGCCGCCGTACCCGGTGTCCGTCCGGTGCTGGCCGCGAACCACTGGGACAAGGCCATCGCCTCCCACGCCAAGAACTTCCCCGGGGCGGATCACTTCCTGGGCGACCTGCACGACGCCGACGTGGCCCGTTTCCCGGCCGCCGACCTGTTCTGGGCCTCCCCGGAGTGCCCGCAGTGGTCCAACGCCCGGGGCAAGCGACGCGACTTCGACGCCCAGCCCGACCTGTTCGGCGATACCCTCCCCGACGCCGCGACCGACCGCTCCCGCGCGCTGATGTGGGACGTCCCCCGCTACCTGGAAGCCTGCGCCGCACGAGGAAAGCCCGTCCTTGCGGGGGTGGTGGAGAACGTCATCGACGTGCGCGCCTGGTTCCGGTGGACCGAATGGGTCGCCGCTATCCGCGCCCTGGGCTACCGCACCCGGCTGATCGCACTGAACTCCATGCACGCCCGCCCGGCCGTTATGGCACCCGCGCCGCAGTCCCGCGACCGCCTCTACCTCGCCTACTGGCGCGCCGACCTGGGCCGTGACCCGGACTGGGACCGCTGGCTCCGCCCCACCGCCTGGTGCCCCCGGTGCGAGCAGACCGTCACGGCGGTGCAGTCGTTCAAGAACCCCCAGCGGGACATGGGCCGCTACCGCCAGCAGTACGTCTACCGCTGCCCCCGGGTAGCTTGCCGGAACTCGGTCGTGGAACCGGGCGTACTGCCAGCCGCGGTGGCGATCGACTGGACCCGCCCCGGCACCCCCATCGCCGACCGCCCCAAGGGCCTGTCCCCGAAGACCCTCGCCCGCATCCAAGCGGGCCTGGACCGCTACGCCCTCCCCGTCACCGTCCCGGCCGGCGGGACCTGGCGCACCGACCCCGCCCCGGTCACCGAACCGCTGCCGACCCGCACCACCCGGGAGAACGACGCCCTCGCGGTGCCGCCGCTGCTGGTGCCGGTGGAAGGCAGGGAAGGCAAGCAGGCAGCCCCGGCCGGCGACCCGCTGCGCACCCAGACCGCCCGCACCGAAACCGGCCTCGCCTGGCTGCCGTTCATCGCCGAACTGCGCGGCGGCTCCAGCGACGCCCGCCCCGTCACCGACGCCCTCGCCACCGTGACCGCCTCCGGCAACCACCACGGCCTGGTCACCGCCCCCGAACCCGTCCACTGGGACACCCTCCTCGTCCCCTACTACGGCACCGGCACCGCCCACACCGTCCGCGAGCCCGTCGGCACCCTCACCACCCGCGACCGCTACGCCCTGGTCAACGGCCCCGCCGTCGACCTGGACGCGGTGCTGTTCCGGATGCTGGAGCCCGACGAGATCGGCCGCGGTATGGCCTTCCCCGACACCTACACCGTCCTGGGCAACAAGCGGGAGAAGGTCCGCCAGTACGGCAACGCCGTCACACCCCCCGTCGCCGAAGTCCTCGTCTCCGCCCTCGTCGAAGCCATCACCGGCACCGTCCTGGAACGGGGCCGCGCATGACCGACACCGCCACCCCGGCGGGCCTGGACCCGACCACCCTCCGCGACCTGCTGAGGGTGGCCGGCGCCCCGGACTTCCACCGCTGGGAAGACCAGATCCACCGCACCGGCGGCTGCTCCGACCCCATCCACCTGACCGGCTGGACCCTCACCAAAGACAAGACCACCGGCGAGACCCTGCACCACTACAGCACCGAGAACGAACCCGGCGGACGCCTCCGCATCGCCTGCGGCAACCGCCGCGCCTCCCGCTGCCCGGCCTGCGCCTGGACCTACGCGGGCGACACCTACCACCTCATCCGCGCCGGCCTCGCCGGAGACCAGCGCCGCGACATCCCCGCCACCGTGCGCGAGCACCCCCGGGTCTTCGCCACCCTCACCGCCCCGTCCTTCGGCCGCGTGCACAACCGGCCCGACACCGGCCGCTGCCGCTGCGGCACCCAGCACCCGGCCGACGATTCCGCTTTGGGGACCGCGCTCAATCCCGTGTCGTACGACTACGCGGGGGCGGTGCTGTTCAACAACCATGCCGGGCAGCTGTGGCAGCGCTTCACCAACCGGCTCCGCCGCGAGATCGCCGCCCGCGCCGGCCTCACACAGCGGGCCATGGCAGAGGTCCTGCGGGTCTCCTTCGGCAAGGTCGCCGAGTTCCAAAAGCGCGGCGCCGTCCACTTCCACACCGTCATCCGCCTCGACGGCCCCGAAGGACCCGACACCGAGCCCCCGTCCTGGGCCACCGTGCAGCTGCTCACCGACGCCATCCGCACCGCCGCCCACCACGGCTACACAAGCGTCAGCGTCCCCGCCGCCGGCGACCAACCGGCCCGCACCTTCCGCTGGGGCACCCAGCTCGACGTCCGCCCCGTGAAGGCCTTCGGGGACGGCTCCGACATCACCGAACAGGCCGTCGCCTCCTACGTCGCCAAGTACGCCACCAAAGCAGCCGAGAACACCGGCACCCTCGACCGCCGCATCGGCGAACTCGCCGAACTCGACCGCCACGGCGTGCCCGACCATGCCCGCCGCCTCATCCAAGCCTGCCGCGACCTCGACGACCTCTACCCGGACCGGAGGCTGTGGGCCTGGGCGCACATGCTCGGCTTCCGCGGTCACTTCTCCACCAAATCCCGCGCCTACTCCACCACCCTCGGTGCCCTGCGCCAGGAACGCGCCGACTACCGCGCCGCCCAAGAACACGCGGATCTCGGCCTGGAGCCCGTCGAACCCGACACCGTTCTGGTCCTGGCCGACTGGCAATACGCCGGCCACGGTCACACCCCCGGCGAATCCGCCCTCGCCGCCACGATCGCCCGGGACCTCCAGCTCAACCGCGACACCGCACGAGAAGCCCTGCACGACCAACTCGCACTGGAAGGAGCCGCAGAGTGAAGGACGAATTGATGACCGTCCCGCAAATCCTTGCCGAGTTGGGAGGCGTCTCGCGTCGTACCTTTTACCGCTGGCGCGAACTGGGGCACGGTCCCGATGCCTTCAAGCTGCCCAATGGGGAGCTCCGAGTGTGGCGTAGTGACTTCATGGCGTGGCTGCGCCGGCTGGAGGGGACCGCCGCGTGAAGTCTCTCGACGTGAAGGTGTGGGCAGTTCGTAAGCGCAACACCAAGACACCGTCCTACAACGTGCGCTGGTCCGTGGGTGGCCAGGTTTTCTCCGATACGTTCCGGACCAAAGGCCTCGCCGAGAATTTTCGCTCCAAGATTCTGCGGGCCGCCCACGATGGCGAAGAGTTCGATGCTGGCAGCGGTCTCCCCGGGTCTATGGCTGAGAAGAAGCCCACGCTGACCTGGTACGACTTCGCGCTCAAGTACCTTGCTATGAAGTGGCCGCATGCTGCGCCGAACACGCGTGTCGGGATCAATGAATCCTTGGCTTCGGTCACCGTGGCGCTCCTGGACGATCGTCTCGGCCGGCCGCCGGAGGAACTGCTCCGCAAGGCTCTGCGGAACTGGGCTTTCGTCCTCCCGGGGCCGAATGATCGGGAACTACCTGCGGAGATCGTCAACGCCCTTCACTGGGTATCCAAGGCGTCTAGGCCGCTCGCGGATCTCGGTGACCCGGTGATCGGTCGTGCCGTGCTCGATTCCCTCAAGCTCAAATTGGACGGTACTGCCGCTGCTGCAGAGACGGTGCGTCGAAAGCGACGGACGCTCGTCAACGCCATGCATTACGCGGTCGACCTGGGCGTGTTTCCTGAGAATCCGCTCTCTGGCGTTCGGTGGCAAAAGCCCAAGGTTTCCAGCGAGGTAGATCCCCGGGTCGTCGCCAACCCTCACCAGGCGCGCGCCCTGCTGTGTTCCGTGTCGTACATCGGCGGCTACCGGCGTGCCCGCGGCCGGCGCCTGGTCGGCTTGTTCGCCGCGATGTACTTCGGGGGCCTGCGCCCGGCCGAAGCGGTCGGCCTCGCCGACACGGACCTCACCCTGCCCGCCACCGGATGGGGCTCCGCCCTGCTCCACCGCACCCGTCCCAGCGTCGGCAAGCAGTGGACCGACTCCGGGGAGAGCCACGACGACCGCGGGCTGAAGAACCGGCCGGCTGAGGACGTGCGGCGGGTGCCGCTTCCCCCGCAGCTGGTGGCCATCTTCCGGGAACACCTCGACATCTTCGGGACCGCCGGCGACGGGCGTCTGTTCTTCAGCGAGGGCGGGGGAGTGGTCTCCTCGTCCTCCTACTACCGCGCCTGGCAGGAGGCTCGGCTACTGGCGCTGCCGCCGGCCGTGGCTGTGTCGCCCCTCGCGCGCCGCCCGTACGACCTGCGGCACTCGGCTCTGTCGACCTGGCTGAACGCCGGCGTGGACGCCACCGAGGTTGCAGAACGGGCGGGCAACAGCGTGGAGGTGCTGCTGAGTCGGTACGCCAAGTGCATCGACGGCCGGCAGGAGGTTGCCAACCGCCGGATTGAGGACCTGCTGCGCGAGTACGAGTGACGCCCCGCGGACTTCTGCGATCCTGGCCCCTGGACCTGTCCGGGGGCCTTCGCCGTTTTTCGGGGGCTGAGCTGGGCCGATGGCTCAAGATCCTGTCCACGTACTGTCCACAGACCCCGTCCTACGCCCACTTTCGGCGGCACACGCCTGCGCATACGCAAAGACCCCGCACTCAGCGTCTTGGCTGGTGGCGGGGTCTTTTGGCACCTCGTGCGAGGTGCCCCCGGCAGGATTCGAACCTGCGCACACGGCTCCGGAGGCCGTTGCTCTATCCCCTGAGCTACGGGGGCGTGTCGTCCGCCTCGGCGGTGACGGGTGAAACCTTACCAGTACGCAGGGGGTGACCGTGTACAGGGTTTCCCGGGGCGTCGGGCCCGCGTCGGCCCCGCGCCCATCCGGCGTCAGGCCCGCGTCGGCACCCCCACCCCCCGTCCCCCGGTCCGGGGAAGAAGTGGGGAAAACGCGGACGCATCCCATGTCGCGCGCCTAGGCTTCGCTGTGTGCCGGGCGCGTCCGGCCGGGTGCTTGTGGTCGACGACAACAAGGTCATCCGGCAGTTGATCAGGGTCAATCTCGAGCTGGAGGGCTTCGAGGTCGTGACCGCGGCCGATGGTGTCGAGTGCCTGGACGTCGTGCACCGCGTGCGCCCGGATGTCGTCACCCTGGACGTCGTCATGCCGCGCCTGGACGGGATACGGACCGCGGCCCGCCTGCGTGCCGATCCGCGCACCCGCGAGGTCCGCATCGTCGTGATCAGCGCCTGCACCCAGGCCGAGGTCGAGAGCGGTGTCGCCGCCGGCGTGGACGCCTTCCTGAGCAAGCCGTTCGAGCCCGCCGACCTGGTACGTGTCGTCCGCGCCCTCGCCGCCGGCCCCGGCCGGACCGGAGAAGAGGAAGAGGCCCCCGCCGCCCGTCCCGGCAGCGCCTGACCGAAGGCGCCCGAAGGGTGAAACCGGTTCGCGTGGTCACCCCCCTCCTCGCCTAGGCTTGCCGACGTGACCCCCGCCGAGCTCTCCCGCACCGTGCTGAGCGCGGTGCGCCGTGCCGTCGAGGCCGGCGAGCTCCACCTCGCGGGGCCCGTCCCGGACCGGGTCGTCGTACGCCGGCCGCCCCGCCCCGGATGCGGGGACTGGGCCACCAACGTCGCCCTGCAACTGGCCCCCCTCACCGGGACCCCGCCCCCCGCCGTCGCCGACGTCATCCGCGGCCACCTCACCGCCCTCCCCGGCATCGCGCGGGTCGACGTCGCCCACCCCGGGTTCCTCAACATCACCCTCGAAGGGGAGTCCTACGACGCCCTCGTCGGCCTCGTCCGCGAGCAGGGCCCGCGCTACGGCATCGGGCACCACCCCATCCCCGCCCCCCAGGCACCGGACGCCGACGCCCGCGCCGCCGCCTTCGCCGCCGCCCTGTACCGGCTCCACGCCGCCACCGGCATCGCCCCGCCCGCCCGCCGCCCGCACCCCGTGCGCGAATCCGCGGACGACCTCCTGCGCACCCTCGGCCCCGACGCCACCGCCTGGGCCCTGCTGCGCCCGCCCGCCGAGGACGCCCCCCGCACCGGCCCCGCCGAGCACCTCGCGCAGCGCGAGGGCAACCCCCTGTTCCGGGTCCGGTACGCTCACGCCCGGGCCCGGGCCCTGCTGCGCAACGCCCATGATCTGGGCATCGGCCCCGGTGCGACCGAGGACCTCTGCCACCCCGCGGAGGCCGAACTGCTCGGCCTGATCGCCGACTTCCCCCGCACCGTGCAGGCCGCGGCCCGGCACGGCGCGCCGGACCGGCTGGCCCGGCACCTGGAGCACACCGCGGACGCCTTCCTCCGCTTCCACGACACGTGCCCCGCGCTGCCCAAGGGCGACGAGAAACCCTCGGCCGTTCACGGCACCCGGCTGGCCCTCGCCGACGCCGCCGGGACCGTGCTCGCCAACGGCCTGACCCTGCTCGGCATCAGCGCCCCCCGACACCTGTGACAGCAGAGAGCACCCGACGATGAGCCGATCCGCACACCCCGCAGGCCCCCGCTACGCCGATGTCCTCCCCGAGGGCCACTACGCCGCGCCGCCCGCCGACCTCAACGCCCTCGACCCGCGCGTGTGGGCCCGTACCGTCACCCGTGACGCCGACGGCGTCACCACCGTGGGCGGGCTGGACGTCCGGCAACTGGCCGAGGAGTTCGGCACCCCCGCCTACATCCTGGACGAGTCCGACTTCCGGGCCCGCTGCCGCGCCTGGCGCGAGGCCTTCGGCGACGGCGCCGACGTCTTCTACGCCGGCAAGGCCTTCCTGTCCCGCGCGGTGGTGCGCTGGCTGCACGAGGAGGGCCTGAACCTCGACGTCTGCTCCGGCGGCGAACTGGCGGTGGCCCTGTCGGCCGGCATGCCCGCCGAGCGCATCGCGCTGCACGGCAACAACAAGAGCGGCGAGGAGATCCACCAGGCCGTCGAGGCCGGGGTGGGGCGCATCGTGCTGGACTCGTTCCAGGAGATCGTCCGGGTCGCGGACGCCGCGCAGCGCCTGGGCCGGCGGCAGCCGGTGCAGATCCGCGTCACGGTCGGCGTGGAGGCGCACACCCACGAGTTCATCGCCACCGCCCACGAGGACCAGAAGTTCGGCTTCTCCCTCACCGGCGGCGACGCCGCCGAGGCGGTGCGCCGCGTGCTGCGCCTGGAGTCGCTGGAACTGGTCGGCATCCACTCCCACATCGGCTCGCAGATCTTCGACACATCAGGCTTCGAGGTGGCCGCGCACCGCGTGATCGGGCTGCTGAAGCAGATCCGCGACGAGCACGGTGTGGAGCTGCCCGAGATCGACCTCGGCGGCGGCCTCGGCATCGCGTACACCGCGGACGACGACCCGCGCGAGCCGTACGAGATCGCCAAGTCGCTGGGCGAGATCGTCGCCCGCGAGTGCCGGGCGGCGGAGCTGGCCGCGCCGCGGCTGTCGGTGGAGCCGGGCCGGGCGATCGTCGGTCCGACCGCGTTCACCCTCTACGAGGTGGGAACGATCAAGCCGCTGGAGGGGCTGCGCACATACGTCAGCGTGGACGGCGGCATGTCGGACAACATCCGCACGGCGCTGTACGACGCCGAGTACAGCGTCGCCCTGGTGTCGCGCAGCAGCGAGGCCGCGCCGATGCTGACGCGGGTCGTCGGCAAGCACTGCGAGTCCGGCGACATCGTCGTACGGGACGCCTTCCTCCCCGCCGACCTGGCCCCCGGCGACCTGCTGGCGGTGCCCGCGACCGGGGCGTACTGCCGCTCGATGGCGAGCAACTACAACCACGCGCTGCGGCCGCCGGTGGTGGCGGTCGGGGACGGCGCGGCCCGGGTGATCGTCCGGCGCGAGACGGAGGAGGACCTGCTCCGTCTCGACGTCGGCTGACGTGGAGTCCCGTACAGAAAGGGCCTGGTCTCGCGATCCGGACACGGCGTGGAATCTCCCGTCCGGTGCGTGAGACTGGGACCGTCCAAAGAGCTCGAAAGAGCCGAAAACGCGAAGCGAGGTCGGATGATGCGTACGCGTCCGCTGAAGGTGGCGCTGCTGGGCTGTGGAGTGGTCGGCTCCGAGGTGGCGCGCATCATGACGACGCACGCGGACGACCTCGCCGCGCGCATCGGGGCGCCGGTGGAGCTCGCGGGCATCGCGGTGCGCCGTCCGAACCGGGTGCGCGCGGGGGTGGCCCCGGGGCTGCTGACCACGGACGCGACCGCCCTGGTCAAACGCGGGGACATCGACGTGGTCATCGAGGTCATCGGCGGCATCGAGCCCGCCCGCTCGCTGATCACCACGGCCTTCGAGCACGGCGCGAGCGTGGTCTCCGCGAACAAGGCGCTGCTGGCCGCGGACGGCACGGCGCTGCACGCCGCGGCCGTCGAGGCGGGCGTCGACCTCTACTACGAGGCCGCGGTCGCCGGTGCCATCCCGCTGATCCGCCCGCTGCGCGAGTCGCTGGCCGGGGACCGGGTCGACCGGGTGCTGGGCATCGTCAACGGCACGACCAACTTCATCCTCGACAAGATGGACTCCACGGGCGCGGGCTACTCGGAGGCGCTGGACGAGGCCACCGCGCTGGGGTACGCCGAGGCCGACCCGACCGCCGACGTCGAGGGCTTCGACGCGGCCGCCAAGGCCGCGATCCTGGCGGGCATCGCCTTCCACACCCGGGTGACCATCGGCGACGTGCACCGCGAGGGCATCACCGAGGTCACCGCGGGCGACATCGCCTCGGCCAAGGAGATGGGCTGCACGGTCAAGCTGCTGGCGATCTGCGAGCGCAGCGCCGACGGCAGTTCGGTGACGGCCCGCGTGCATCCGGCGATGATCCCGCTGACCCACCCGCTGGCGAACGTGCGCGGTGCCTACAACGCGGTCTTCGTGGAGGCCGCGGCCGCCGGCCGGCTGATGTTCTACGGTCCCGGCGCGGGCGGTTCGCCGACGGCGTCGGCGGTGCTGGGCGACCTGGTGGCCACCTGCCGCAACAAGCTGGCGAACACCACGGGCCCGGGGGAGTCGGCGTACGCGCGGCTGACCGTGCGCCCGATGGACGACGTGGTCACGCGCTATCACATCAGCCTGGACGTGGCCGACAAGCCGGGTGTCCTGGCCCAGGTGGCCACGGTGTTCGCCGAGCACCAGGTGTCCATCGACACCGTCCGCCAGCAGGGCAGGGAGCAGGCCGGCACCGACGACGGCGGACGTCTCGCCGTCGACGGCGGTGAGGCGTCCCTCGTCGTCGTCACCCATCGCGCACCGGACGCCGCGCTCGCGGCCACCGTCGAGGCCCTGCGCAAACTCGACACCGTACGGGGCGTCGCCAGCATCATGCGCGTCGAAGGGGAGTGATCCAGCGATGAACGCAGTCTCGGCCGTCCGCGGCCCCGCCACCCACCAGTGGCGCGGCCTCATCGAGGAGTACCGGGAGCGCCTGCCGGTCAGCGCGCGGACCCCGGTGGTCACCCTGCTGGAGGGCGGCACACCGCTGGTGCCCGCCCAGGTGCTGTCGGAGCGCACGGGCTGCGAGGTGTACCTGAAGGTCGAGGGTGCCAACCCCACCGGTTCGTTCAAGGACCGCGGCATGACGATGGCCATCTCCAAGGCCAAGGAGGAGGGCGCGCAGGCGGTCATCTGCGCCTCCACGGGCAACACCTCCGCGTCGGCGGCCGCGTACGCGGTGCGCGCCGGCATGGTGTGTGCGGTGCTGGTGCCGCAGGGCAAGATCGCGCTGGGCAAGATGGGACAGGCGCTGGTGCACGGCGCGCGCATCCTCCAGGTGGACGGCAACTTCGACGACTGCCTCGACCTCGCGCGCGGACTGTCCGACAAGTACCCGGTGGCGCTGGTGAATTCGGTGAACCCGGTGCGCATCGAGGGCCAGAAGACCGCCGCGTTCGAGATCGTCGACGCGCTCGGCGACGCCCCCGACATCCATGTGCTGCCGGTGGGCAACGCGGGCAACATCACAGCCTATTGGAAGGGGTACCGCGAGTACTCCCGGGACGGGATCTCCACCCGCAACCCGCGGATGTGGGGTTTCCAGGCGCTGGGCGCGGCGCCGATCGTGCTGGGCCACCCGGTCCTGAAGCCGCAGACGATCGCCACCGCGATCCGGATCGGCAACCCGGCGTCCTGGCGGTACGCCGAGGAGGCGCGGGACGAATCCGGCGGCCTCATCGACTCGGTGACGGACCGTCAAATCCTGTCCGCGTACCGGCTGTTGGCCGCGCAGGAGGGCGTCTTCGTGGAGCCGGCCTCCGCCGCGAGCGTCGCGGGACTGCTCAAGGCGGCCGAGGAGGGCGGGGTCGACCCGGGCCAGCGCATCGTCTGCACCGTCACCGGCAACGGCCTGAAGGACCCGGGCTGGGCGGTGGAGGGCGCGCCGCAGCCGATCGTCGTCCCGGTCGACGCCGACGCGGCCGCCGACCGGCTCGGGCTGCTCTGACCCGCTCCGGCAGCAGGGGCGCACGGTCCCGCTCGCGACACGCATCACGCGCTGTCCGTGCGCCCTATGTCGCGGCAGAACCTTCCTTCGATAGGCTGGCTTCACACCGGCGCCACTGCACGCCGTTCCGGCCCATGCCAATGGCATCGTCCCCGAGCAGGGGACGGTCCTGGTACGGTCCCCCAAGTCCCCGCCCCCGTACGGCAACGATGCCCTCGTGCCGCGGGGCGGAACGCACTTGAAGCAAGGAGAGTCATCGAACGATGGCCGGACCCGCCTTCCGCGCCGCCGCCGTCCGAGTGCGCGTCCCCGCGACCAGCGCCAACCTCGGACCGGGCTTCGACGCCTTCGGCCTGGCCCTCGGGCTCTACGACGACGTCGTGGTCCGGGTGGCCGACTCCGGTCTGCACGTCGACATCGCCGGCGAGGGCGCGCAGACGCTCTCCCGCGACGAGAACCACCTGGTCGTACGGTCCCTGCGCACCGCCTTCGACCTGCTGGGCGGCCAGCCGCGCGGCCTGGAGGTCGTCTGCGCCAACCGCATCCCGCACGGCCGCGGCCTCGGCTCCTCCTCCGCCGCCATCTGCGCCGGCATCATGGCCGCCCGCGCGGTGACGATAGGCGGCCAGGAACGGCTCGACGACGCCGCCGTACTGGAGCTGGCCAACGAGATCGAGGGCCACCCCGACAATGTCGCCGCCTGTCTGCTCGGCGGCTTCACCCTCGCCTGGACGGAGGGCGGCTCCGCGCACGCGGTCCGGATGGACCCCGTGGAGTCGGTCGTTCCGGTGGTCTTCGTGCCGTCGCGGCCGGTGCTGACCGAGACCGCGCGGGGGCTGCTGCCGCGCACCGTTCCGCACGTGGACGCCGCGGCCAACGCGGGACGCGCCGCACTGCTCGTCGAGGCCCTGACCAGGCGCCCCGAGCTGCTGCTGCCCGCCACCGAGGACCGGCTGCACCAGGAGTACCGGACGCCGGCGATGCCCGAGAGCGTGGCGCTGGTGAACCTTCTGCGCGCGGAGAGCGTCCCTGCTGTCATCTCCGGTGCGGGACCGACGGTGCTCGCGCTGACGGCGGAGGACACCGCCGACAAGGTCTCCCTGCTCGCGGGGGAGGGGTGGGCGGCCCATCGCCTGACCCTCGACGCGGCGGGGGCGAGTGTGCTGCCACTCGCTGTGGGGCAGTGACACGATTGCCGGTCGAAGAGAGGGGGAATGTTTGGTGGATCGGGTAGTGTTAATCTCATTGCTGCACTCGCGGACTCAGGTACTCAACCACTGTTCCTGTTGTCCGGGTGCTCTGTGTCCCGCATCGGGACCGCCATTCTTCCGGGAGCCTCCCACACCGCATAGGCAGCCTGCCTGAGCAGTGCCGAGCACGCTCCGGAGTCGGCGCGGGTGACATTTCACCCGAGAGTGAACTCTCACCTCGCCGGAACTGTGTTTTGACTCGTTCCATTATTTCTCCGCCATCAGGCGGACCACCGCCCCGAATCCGGACAGTCATATGGACCGGATCCGGACAGCACAACCGGTCGCCGAGCCAGACAGGCCGACGTCCGCTCCAGGGAAGGACCCTTCGTGAGCGACACCACCGATCTGATGGGCGTACGCGCAGACAGCCCTGTCGCCGCGTCCGATGCTGCCGCGCCTGCCACCGGTGCTGCCACTGCCCCCGCCGCGCGGCGTCGCCGCGCGGGGACCGGTCTGGAGGGCATGGTTCTCGCCGAGCTGCAGCAGCTCGCCTCCGGTCTGGGCATCAAGGGCACCGCGCGGATGCGCAAGAGCCAGCTCATCGAGACCATCAAGGCCGCGCAGTCCGGCGGCCCCAAGGCCACTGCCGGCGAGGGCGCCGAGCCCGCCGCCGACAAGCCGAAGCGCCGCACCACCTCCCGCACCCGTACGGGTGAATCCGGTGAGGCCCCGGCCGCCACGGGCACCGAGCAGCCGAAGCAGATCGAGATCCCCGGCCAGCCGGCCGGCGAGAAGACCGCTCCCGCGGCCAGGGCGGAGCAGTCCGCGGAGGGCCGGGGCGAGGCGCGTGCCGAGGCCGCGGCCGACACGGCCGAGGGCCGTACCGGGGGCGACGCCAAGGGCGGCGAGGACCGCCGCGAGAGCCGTCGCGACCGCCAGCGCGACCGTCAGCGCGACCGCCGCAAGGGCGGCGAGGACGGCGGCGGCCAGCAGCAGCGTCAGCAGGGCGGTGGCGGCCAGCAGGGGCAGCAGCACCAGCAGCAGGGCGGCGGCCCGCAGGGCGGCGGCGCGCAGGACGACGACGAGTTCGACGGCAGCGGCCGCCGGCGCCGGGGCCGTTACCGCGACCGCCGCGGGCGCGGCGGCAACCGCCGCGAGGACTTCGCGAGCGAGCCGCAGGTCGCCGACGACGACGTCCTGATCCCCGTCGCGGGCATCCTGGACATCCTCGACAATTACGCGTTCATCCGGACCTCCGGCTACCTGCCCGGCCCGAACGACGTGTACGTCTCGCTGGCCCAGGTCCGCAAGAACGGCCTGCGCAAGGGCGACCACGTCACCGGCGCCGTCCGGCAGCCGAAGGACGGCGAGCGCCGCGAGAAGTTCAACGCGCTGGTACGCCTGGACTCGACCAACGGCATGGCCCCCGACTCCGGGCGCGGGCGGCCGGAGTTCAACAAGCTGACGCCGCTGTACCCGCAGGACCGGCTCCGCCTGGAGACCGACCCGGGCGTGCTGACGACCCGGATCATCGACCTCGTCGCGCCGATCGGCAAGGGCCAGCGCGGTCTGATCGTGGCCCCGCCGAAGACCGGCAAGACCATGATCATGCAGGCGATCGCCAACGCGATCACCCGCAACAACCCCGAGTGCCACCTGATGGTCGTCCTCGTCGACGAGCGTCCGGAAGAGGTCACCGACATGCAGCGGTCGGTGAAGGGCGAGGTCATCTCCTCGACCTTCGACCGCCCGGCCGAGGACCACACCACGGTCGCCGAGCTCGCCATCGAGCGGGCCAAGCGCCTGGTGGAGCTCGGTCACGACGTGGTGGTCCTGCTGGACTCCATCACCCGTCTGGGCCGCGCGTACAACCTCGCGGCGCCCGCCTCCGGCCGCATCCTGTCCGGTGGTGTCGACTCGACCGCGCTGTACCCGCCGAAGCGCTTCTTCGGCGCGGCGCGCAACATCGAGGACGGCGGCTCGCTGACCATCCTGGCCACCGCGCTGGTCGAGACCGGCTCGCGCATGGACGAGGTGATCTTCGAGGAGTTCAAGGGCACCGGCAACATGGAGCTCAAGCTCGACCGGAAGCTCGCCGACAAGCGGATCTTCCCGGCGGTCGACGTCGACCCGTCCGGTACCCGCAAGGAGGAGATCCTGCTCGCCCCCGACGAGCTGAGCATCGTCTGGAAGCTGCGCCGGGTGCTGCACGCGCTCGACTCGCAGCAGGCGATCGAGCTGCTGCTGGACAAGATGAAGCAGACCAAGTCCAACGCCGAGTTCCTGATGCAGATCGCGAAGACGACCCCGGGCACGAACAACGACTGACGTCCGGGCGAACCACGGGGCGGGTCCCGGCACTTGAGTGCCGGGACCCGCCCCTTTTCGCATACGCGGCGGCGGAACCCCCTCGCGCGCCCGCGGCATCCGGGTGACCTCCGGGGACCGGCGCGGGCGCCGGGTGAGGGCCGACCGTGTGGCTCTGGGACCACGGGTCCCGGCGCGTCCTGCGACAGGGCGTACCGGGACCCGCTGTCATGGCTGGGTGCACGATCGCCAGGAACCCCGAGCCGTCCCCGGACGTCTCCCAAGGGGGGACATTTCGTCCCATGACCGATGACCACGACCACGGGGGGCACCCGAAGCCACGACGAGCCGACGAGAACCGAGGAGCTCATGGGCCACGAGGCGGACCACGGACGACGGACGTCATCGCGGCGGCGCAGGAGCGCCCGCGGGCGCGCGCTGCGCTACACGGCCTGGGGCGTGGCGACCGTCCTGCTGCTGGCCACGGCGGCCGTAGGCTGCCTGTACCTGAAGCTCAACGGGAACATCCGCGGCATCGACATCAACGCCCTGCTGGGGCGTGACCGGCCCCGCGACGTCGACAACGGCTCGATGGACATCCTCGTCCTGGGCTCCGACTCGCGGTCCGGCGCGAACGCCGAGGCCGGCGGCGGCCAGGACGACGGGACGGCCCGTTCGGACACCGCGATGATCGTCCATGTCTACCCGGGCCACCGCAAGGCCGCCGTGGTCAGCATCCCCCGCGACACCCTCGTCGACCGGCCGTCGTGCGCCAAGCCGGGCGGCGGCACCGCGCCCGCCGTGGCGAACGAGATGTTCAACGAGGCGTACGCGATCGGCGGCCCGGCCTGCACGGTCAAGACCGTCGAGACGATGACCGGCATCCGCATGGACCACTACATGGAGGTCGACTTCACCGGCTTCCAGCGGCTCATCGACGCCCTCGGCGGGGTGAGTGTCACCACCAGCCGCGCGATCAGCGACAACGAGAGCCATCTGCACCTGCCGGCCGGCACCCACCACCTGGACGGCAAGCAGGCCCTCGGCCTGGTCAGGACCCGGCACGGAGTCGGCGACGGCAGCGACCTCGGCCGGATAAGGCTCCAGCAGGCCTTCCTGAAGGCGCTGGTCGACCGGGTCGACAAGATCGGGGTGCTGGGCTCGCCGACCAGGCTGTACAAGATCGCCAGTACCGCCACCGGCGCCATCACCACCGACTCCGAACTGGCCTCGGTCAAGAAGCTGGTCGGCCTGGGGGAGAGCCTGAAGGACCTGAGCTCAAGGCACATCTCCATGGTCACCATGCCGGTGCGCTACGACCCGGCCGACCCCAACCGGGTCGTGCCGCTGACCGCGCAGACCCGGCAGATCTGGGCCGCCCTGCGAGCCGACCGCCCGATCCCGCGCTCGGCGACCAAGGGATCGGCCGCCGACGAGGTGGACACCGGCGGTGTCGTCAGGAGCACCCCGCAGGCCCGGGACGACGGCCGGGAATAGTTCCGGGCCGTCCCCGGTTTGGGCAGATGCGGCCAGTGCTGGCAGACTGGTACGTCGGCCCCGGTTCACGTGACGCAAGCCCGTGCCACGACCCGGGACCCTCCCGAACACTAGGAGTTCCCCTTGAAGCGCGACATCCACCCGGAGTACGTCGAGACCCAGGTCAGCTGCACCTGCGGCAACTCGTTCACTACGCGTAGCACCGTCGGCGGCGGCGTCATCCGCGCCGACGTCTGCTCCGCGTGCCACCCGTTCTACACGGGCAAGCAGAAGATCCTCGACACCGGTGGCCGCGTGGCCCGCTTCGAGGCCCGCTTCGGCAAGGCGGCCGGGTCCGCCAAGAAGTAGCGACCCGAAAGCGCCGGTCCACGGCCGCCCGGATATCCTCCGGCGGCCGGACCGGCGCTTTGTCGTCCACAGGCTGGTTCACCGGCGTTCACCCATTCGCAAGAAGCAGGGATCCTGATGTTCGAGGCGGTCGAGGAACTGATCGGCGAGTACGCCGACCTCGAGAAGAAGCTTGCCGACCCCGGAGTCTTCGCGGACCAGGCCAACGCGCGCAGGCTCAACAAGCGCTACGCCGAGCTGACCCCGATCGTCGGCACGTACCGGGGCTGGAAGCAGACCGGCGAGGACATCGACACGGCCCGTGAACTCAGCGCCGACGACCCGGACTTCGCCGCCGAGGTCAAGGAGCTGGAGAAGCAGCGCGAGGAGCAGACCGAACGGCTGCGCCTGCTGCTCGTGCCGCGCGACCCCAGCGACGACAAGGACGTGATCCTGGAGGTCAAGGCGGGCGAGGGCGGCGAGGAGTCCGCGCTGTTCGCCGGCGACCTGCTGCGGATGTACCTGCGCTACGCCGAGCGCGTGGGCTGGAAGACCGAGATCATCGACTCCAACGAGTCCGACCTCGGCGGGTACAAGGACGTCCAGGTCGCGGTGAAGACCAAGGGCGGGGGCGGCGCCACCGAGCCCGGCCAGGGCGTCTGGGCCCGGCTGAAGTACGAGGGCGGTGTGCACCGCGTGCAGCGCGTGCCCGCGACCGAGTCGCAGGGCCGCATCCACACCTCCGCCGCCGGTGTGCTGGTCACCCCGGAGGCCGAGGAGGTCGAGGTCGAGATCGGCCCCAACGACCTGCGGATCGACGTCTACCGCTCCTCCGGCCCCGGCGGCCAGTCGGTCAACACCACCGACTCCGCGGTGCGCATCACGCACCTGCCGACCGGCATCGTCGTCTCCTGCCAGAACGAGAAGAGCCAGCTCCAGAACAAGGAGCAGGCGATGCGCATCCTGCGTTCCCGGCTGCTGGCCGCCGCCCAGGAGGAGGCCGAGCGCGAGGCGTCCGACGCCCGCCGCAGCCAGGTGCGCACGGTCGACCGCAGCGAGCGCATCCGCACCTACAACTTCCCCGAGAACCGCATCTCGGACCACCGCGTCGGGTTCAAGGCGTACAACTTGGACCAGGTCCTCGACGGTGAACTCGACGCGGTCATCCAGGCGTGCGTCGACGCCGATTCGGCTGCCAAGCTGGCCGCCGCGGGCGACGGAAGCTGAACCGGAGGCGACAAGTGAACCTGCTGCTCGCCGAGGTCGCGCAGGCGACCCAGCGGCTGGCCGACGCCGGCGTGCCCTCGCCGCGCTTCGACGCCGAGGAACTGGCGTCGTACGTGCACGGCGTCAAGCGCGGCGCCCTGCACACCGTCGCCGACGCGGACTTCGACGCGCGCTACTGGGAGGCCGTCGCCCGCCGCGAGGCCCGCGAGCCGCTGCAGCACATCACCGGCCGGGCGTTCTTCCGCTACCTGGAACTCCAGGTGGGGCCGGGCGTTTTCGTGCCGCGCCCGGAGACGGAGTCCGTGGTGGGGTGGGCCATAGACGCGGTGCGCGCCATGGACGTCGCCGAGCCGCGCATCGTCGACCTGTGCACCGGGTCCGGCGCCATCGCGCTCGCTCTGGCGCAGGAGGTGCCGCGCAGCCGGGTGCACGCCGTGGAACTGTCCGACGAGGCACTGGTGTGGGCCCGCAAGAACGTCCAGGGCAGCAAGGTCGACCTGCGCCAGGGGGACGCCCTCGCGGCCTTCCCCGACCTCAACGGCCAGGTGGACCTGGTGATCTCCAACCCGCCGTACATCCCGCTCACCGAGTGGGAGCACGTGGCGCCCGAGGCCCGTGACCACGACCCGGAGATGGCGCTGTTCTCCGGCGAGGACGGCCTCGACACCATCCGCGGCATCGAGCGCACCGCGCACCGGCTGCTGCGGCCCGGCGGCGTGGTCGTCATCGAGCACGCCGACACCCAGGGCGGCCAGGTGCCCTGGATCTTCACGGAGGAGGCCGGCTGGGCCGACGCCGCCGACCACCCCGACCTGAACAACCGCCCCAGGTTCACCACTGCCCGCAAGGCGACGCCGTGAGCACGGCGCCGCACGTCATGGAGGTCTGCTGATGGCACGGCGTTACGACTGCTCGGACGCGACGGACCGGGTGGCCGGACTGCGCGAGGCCGCGTCCGCCGTTCGCCGCGGCGAGCTCGTGGTGCTGCCCACGGACACCGTCTACGGCATCGGCGCGGACGCCTTCAACGCCGAGGCCGTCGGCGACCTGCTGGAGGCCAAGGGCCGGGGCCGCAACATGCCCTCGCCCGTTCTCGTCGGCTCCCCGAACACCCTGCACGGCCTGGTCACGGACTTCACCGAGCAGGCCTGGGACCTCGTCGACGCCTTCTGGCCCGGCGCGCTGACCCTGGTCACCCGCCACCAGCCGTCCCTGCAGTGGGACCTGGGGGACACCCGCGGCACCGTGGCCGTGCGCATGCCGCTGCACCCCGTCGCGATCGAGCTGCTGAACACGACCGGCCCGATGGCCGTCTCCAGCGCCAACCTCACGGGACACCCCTCGCCGCAGGACTGCGACGCCGCCCAGGAGATGCTCGGCGACTCCGTGGCCATCTACCTCGACGGCGGGCCCACGCCCGCGGCCGTGCCCTCCTCCATCGTCGACGTCACCGGCAAGGTGCCGGTACTGCTGCGGGCCGGGGCCCTCAGCGCCGAGCAGCTGCGCGAGGTCGTACCCGACCTGGAGGTAGGCAATTGACGCCGCCCATACCCGGGCAGCGCGATGACTACTTCCGCATCCTTCACGTCTGCACCGGCAACGTCTGCCGCTCGCCGATGGCCGAGCGGCTGACCCGCCACGAGCTGACCCAGCGGCTCGGCGGCGGGGCCTCCGGCATCATCGTGGAGAGCGCGGGCACCTGGGGCCACGAGGGGGCGCCGATGGAGGCGCACGCGGCCACGGTGCTGGCCGAGTACGCCGCCGACCCGAGCGGCTTCCTCGGCCGTGAACTGCTCGACGACCACGTCATCGACGCGGACCTGGTGCTCACCGCGACCCGCGACCACCGCGCGCAGGTGATCTCGATGGGGCACGCGGCGGGGCTGCGGACGTTCACGCTCAAGGAGTTCACCCGGCTGGTGCGGGCGATAGACCCCACGACGCTGCCGGAGGGCAGCGTGACCGAGCGCGCCCGCTCGCTGGTGCGTGCCGCGGCGGCGCTGCGCGGCTGGCTCCTGGCGCCGACTCCGGACGCGGACGAGGTGTACGACCCGTACGGGGCGCCGCTGACCTTCTTCCGCTCCATCGGCGAGGAGATCCACGGGGCGCTGGACCCGGTGCTGACCGCGCTGACGGGGGTGGCGGCGCCCACCCGGTGAGGTCCTGCCGGAAGGTTTCCGCACAGGGTCGCGGCCCGGCGTCCACCGGCGGAGCACAAGACGGCGCGAAACGGCCGGAACGGTGCAAGAGTGGCAGGTGAGTCCCTTCCAGCCGCCCCGGAGCGCCCCATGCCTACCGCGGAAGCGTCGTCAGCCCACATAACCACCACCGCGCTCCCGGCCGGGGACCCCGGCTTCGGCCGGCTGCGCGAGCAGGACCCCGAGCTGGCGGACATCCTGCTCGGGGAGACCCAGCGGCAGGCCTCCTGCCTCCAGCTGATCGCGGGGGAGAACTTCACCTCGCCCGCGGTGCTGGCCGCCCTCGGGTCGCCGCTGTCCAACAAGTACGCCGAGGGCTACCCGGGCCACCGCCACCACGCGGGCTGCGAGCTGGTCGACCTCGCGGAGCGGCTGGCCGTGGAAAGGGCCACACGGCTCTTCGGAGCCGCCCACGCGAACGTGCAGCCCTACTCCGGCTCCTCGGCCGTCCTGGCCGCCTACGCGGCCCTCCTGGTCCCCGGTGACACCATCCTGGCGATGTCCCTGGCGCACGGCGGGCACCTCACGCACGGGTCGGAGTCCAACTTCTCCGGCCGCTGGTTCCGCATCGCCGGGTACGGCGTGACCCAGGGCGCCACCTTCGAGGAGGGCGGACTGATCGACTACGACCGGCTGCGCGTCCTCGCCCAGCAGCACCGCCCGAAGGCGATCGTGTGCGGCGGCATCGCGTACCCCCGCACGATCGACTACGCCGCGTTCCGCGAGATCGCCGACGACGTCGGCGCGTACCTGATCGTGGACGCCGCGCACACGCTGGGCCTGGTGGCCGGCGGGGTCGCGCCCAACCCGGTGCCGTACGCGGACGTGGTGTGCGCCACCACGCACAAGACGCTGCGCGGACCGCGCGGCGGGCTGATCCTGTGCGGGGCCGATCTCGCGCAGCGCATCGACCGGGCGGTGTTCCCGTTCTCGCAGGGCGGCCCGCACATGCACGCGATCGCCGCCAAGGCCGCGGCCCTCGCGGAGGCGGCCCGGCCGGAGTTCGCGCTGTACGCGCACCAGGTGGTCGCCAACGCCCGCGTGCTCGCCGACGCGCTGGCCGGCCAGGGCATGCGGATCGCCACCGGCGGCACCGACACCCATCTGATCGCCGCCGACGTGTCGGCCTTCGGGGTCACCGGGATGCGCGCCCGCGGGCTCTGCGCCGGCGCGGGGATCGTGCTGGACAAGTACACGCTCCCCTACGACAAGGAGCCCTGCGCCGCCGGGTCCGGCATCCGCCTGGGCACCGCGGCGGTGACCACACAGGGCATGGGGGAGCAGCAGATGCCGCAGGTCGCGGACCTGATCGCGCGGGCGCTGCGGGAGGAGCGCGGACTGGCGAACCGGGTCGCGGAACTGGTGGGCGACTTCCCCCCGTACCCGGTCTGACCGGGCACGCGCGGGCCCCCGCGGGTACCCGGGGAGTGACATGTGCAACCCTGGGTACCCGCTGTGAGTCTCTGACTGTGTTTCCAGTCGCCACCCGGACGCGAATAGGGTGTGCCCGTGCGCGAGTACCTCTTGACCTTGTGCGTGGCCGCTGCCGTCACCTACCTCCTGACGGGGCCGGTGCGGAAGTTCGCCATCGCGGCAGGTGCCATGCCCGAGATCCGTGATCGCGACGTCCACCGCGAACCGACGCCGCGGCTCGGCGGCATCGCCATGTTCGGCGGTCTGTGCGCCGGCCTGCTGGTGGCCGCGCACCTGTCCAACCTCAAGAGCGTCTTCGAGCTCTCCAACGAGCCGCGCGCGCTGCTGTCCGGCGCGGGACTGATCTGGCTGCTGGGCGTGCTCGACGACAAGTGGGGCGTGGACGCGCTGATCAAGCTGGGCGCCCAGATGATCGCGGCCGGTGTCATGGTCCTCCAGGGCCTGACCGTGCTGTGGCTGCCCATCCCCGGCAAGGGCATCGTGGCGCTCAGCCCGGTGCAGTCGACGCTGCTGACCGTCGCCCTGGTGGTGATCACCATCAACGCGGTGAACTTCGTGGACGGCCTGGACGGCCTCGCGTCCGGCATGGTGTGCATCGCCGCCATCGCGTTCTTCATGTACGCCTACCGGATCTGGTACGGCTACGGCATCGAGGCCGCGGCGCCCGCGACGCTGTTCAGCGCGATCCTGATCGGCATGTGCCTGGGCTTCCTGCCGCACAACTTGCACCCCGCGCGGATCTTCATGGGCGACTCGGGCTCGATGCTGATCGGCCTGGTGCTGGCCTCGGGTGCGATCTCCATCACAGGTCAGACCGACCCCGACGCGATCACCAACCTCACCGGATCCACCCGGGACACCACGCACTTCATGGTGCCGGTCTACATGCCGCTGCTGCTGCCGCTGACGTTGATCGCGATCCCCGCCGCGGACCTGGTGCTCGCCATCGTGCGCCGCACGTGGAACGGCCAGTCGCCGTTCGCCGCCGACCGCGGCCATCTGCACCACCGGCTGCTGGACATCGGCCACTCGCACAGCCGGGCCGTGCTGATCATGTACTTCTGGTCGGCGCTCATCGCCTTCGGCGCGGTGGCGTTCTCGGTCAACTCCTCCAGCCTGTGGATCGTGCTGGGCATCGTCATGCTGAGCGCGATCGGACTGATCGCGCTGCTCATGCCGCGCTTCAACCCCAAGGCCCCGCGCTGGGCCGAGTCGTTCGTGCCGCCCCGCTACCGCCGCACCCGGATCGAGGCGCACGCCGCGGCGAGCGCCGCCATCGCCGCGGGGGAGGCGCCGGGTGTCAACGGCGCGACCGCGCTGAGCGAGATCGACCGGCAGCTGGTGGAGGCCGGCCGTTCGGCGGGCAGCGGTCACTGATCCGCGGGTCCAATAACACACGGGCGTCCGGCCGTCAGCCGGGCGCCACGGGTGTTACTCCGGTCGTGTGACAGGTCGCACACGAACCGGGTAAAGACCTCATCAAATAGTTTGTGATACCGTTCACGAAAGCCCGGAAGCAAGCCGAAAGACCGAGTGCGATGGTCTTCCGGCGTCAGGCATGTCCCCGCCGCCGGGCTACGCTCGTCCACGACGACCCCTGTACCCCCAACCTCGCCGGAGGAGCTGCCGCCATGCAGTCCAACGACGCCCGAACGCTCCTGAATTGCGCCGTGCCCGCCGTAGCCGCGGGAGTGATCGCGGTCGCTGTCGCAGCTGTGCTCTCGGGCGGCAAGGGGGCGATCGGCGCCGGATTCGGCGCGGTTGTCGTGATCACGTTCATGGGAATCGGCCTGACGGTGCTTCAGCGCACCGCCCGTTCCTATCCCACGCTGTTCCAGGCGATGGGCCTGATGCTCTACACGGTGCAGCTGCTGCTGCTGGCCATCGTCCTGGCCGTGTTCAAGCACACATCGCTGTTCGACACCCAGGTGTTCGCGTTCACCCTGCTCGGCACGACGTTGGTGTGGATCGCCGCCCAGGCCCGTGCGCACATGAAGACCAAGATGCTGTACGTCGAGCCCGGATCCGCCGGAACGTCGTCGTGAACCCAGGGGCCGGTGCAAGAGGGCTGCCGCTCGTTTGCTATCGTCCGGTCTCAACTGCGGCAGAGCTGGCGCGGGCGGCAGTCATGCCTTCTCCACAGTCGTCCGGCTCGATGTCCGACCGCCGCCCCCACATCTGCTTGACCAGTCCAGTGCCGTTCCGCGGGCCTACGCCGCGCCGACACAACGAGGTTGCCGTACCCATGCGCCACGCTGAAGGAGCTCGCGGTGAGTGATGTAAAGACGCTCGCTTTCGAGACGAACTGCCACATCTTCGACGGGTGCGGCTTCCCGGCCCCCGGCCTGCACTCCTTCCTCTTCAAGCCGTTGATCGGCGACGGGGACGGCAGCGTCTACTTCAACAAGACGATGCTGCTCGCGCTGCTCGGCAGCATCGTCATCGTCGGCTTCTTCTGGGCCGCCTTCGCCAAGCCGAAGGTCGTCCCCGGCAAGCTGCAGATGGTGGCCGAGGCCGGCTACGACTTCGTGCGCCGCGGCATCGTCTACGAGACGATCGGCAAGCGCGACGGCGAGAAGTACGTGCCGTTCATGGTCTCGCTGTTCTTCTTCGTGTGGATCCTGAACCTGTGGTCGATCATTCCGATCGCCCAGTTCCCGGTCACCGCGATCATCAGCTACCCGGCAGCGCTCGCCGCGATCGTCTACATCACCTGGATGTCGCTGACGTTCAAGAAGCACGGCTTCGTCGGTGGCTGGAAGAACATCACCGGCTACGACAAGAACCTCGGCCCGGTCCTGCCGATGGTCGTCGGCCTGGAGTTCCTCTCCAACGTGATCGTCCGACCGTTCACGCACGCGGTGCGACTGTTCGCCAACATGTTCGCCGGGCACGTCCTGCTGCTGCTGTTCACCATCGCCAGCTGGTACCTGCTCAACGGCATCGGCATCGCCTACGCGAGCGTCTCGTTCGTGATGGTCATCGTGATGACCGCCTTCGAGCTGTTCATCCAGGCCGTCCAGGCCTACGTCTTCGTCCTCCTGGCCTGCTCCTACATCCAGGGCGCGCTGGCCGAGCACCACTGAGCACCGCTCACCGCTCGGCACCCCCGATTGTCCGGTGGCCAACCCCCACCGGTCCGTGAAAGAGAAGGAAGAAACAGCATGTCCGCTGTGAACCTCGCCGCCACCCAGATCCTCGGCAACCTGGGCTCCATCGGCTACGGCCTCGCGGCCATCGGCCCCGGCGTCGGCATCGGCATCATCTTCGGCAACGGCACCCAGGCCCTCGCCCGTCAGCCCGAGGCTGCCGGCCTGATCCGCGCCAACCAGATCCTCGGCTTCGCCTTCTGTGAGGCGCTCGCCCTGATCGGTCTGGTCATGCCGTTCGTCTACCCGACCTCCTGATCCGGGCTGACGAGCCCAACCCCTTTCGACGGAAGGCACTGATGTGAACGCCCTGGTACAGCTGGCGGCCGAGGAGGCGGAGAACCCCCTCATCCCGCCGATCCCAGAGCTCGTCATCGGTCTCATCGCCTTCGCCATCGTCTTCTTCTTCCTGGCCAAGAAGCTCATCCCGAACATCAACAAGGTTCTGGACGAGCGCCGCGAGGCCATCGAGGGCGGCATGGAGAAGGCCGAGGCCACCCAGGCCGAGGCTCAGCGGACCCTCGAGGAGTACAAGCAGTCGCTCGCCGAGGCTCGTCACGAGGCCGCGCGTCTGCGCCAGGAGGCGCAGGAGCAGGGTGCCGCGCTCATCGCCGAGATGCGTGCGGAAGGCCAGCGGCAGCGCGAGGAGATCATCGCCGCGGGCCACGCGCAGATCGAGGCGGACCGCAAGTCCGCCGCGCACGCGCTGCGCCAGGACGTGGGCAGGATCGCCACCGATCTGGCGGGCAGGATCGTCGGTGAGTCCCTGGAGGACACCACCCGGCAGAGCCGTGTGATCGACCGCTTCCTCGACGAGCTCGAGGAGAAGGCCGAGGCCGCGCGATGAACGGAGCGAGCCGCGAGGCACTGGCCGCCGCACGCGAGCGTCTCGACGCGCTGGCGGACAACACGTCCGTCGACGCGGCGAAGCTCGCCGAGGACCTGGCCGCCGTCACGGGGCTGCTCGACCGCGAAGGCACCCTGCGCCGGGCGCTGACCGACCCGGCGCAGTCCGGTGAGGCCAAGGCGGGCCTGGTGCAGACGGTGCTGCGCGGTCAGGTCGGCGGGGAAGCCCTCGACCTGTTCTCGGGCATGGTCCGCAGCCGGTGGTCGCAGTCGCGGGACCTGACCGACGCGCTGGAGGAACTCTCCTTCGGCGCCGACCTGATCGCCGCGGAGCGCGCCGGCCACCTCGACGACGTCGAGGACGAGCTGTTCCGCTTCGGCCGGATCGTCTCCGGCAGCACTGATCTGCGGGCGGCGCTGACCGACCGCGCCGCGGGCGCCCAGGCCAAGGCCGGGCTGCTCCGCTCGCTGCTGGGAGGCCGGTCCAACCCGGTCACCGAGCGGCTTGTGGTCCGTCTTGTGACCCATCCGCGAGGCCGTAGCCTGGAGGCAGGGCTCGACGGCCTGTCCAAGCTGGCGGCGGCGCGCCGGGGCCGTACGGTCGCGGTCGTCGTCTCGGCGGTACCGCTGAGCGACCGGCAGAAGCAGCGTCTCGGCGCCGCGCTGGCCACGATCTACGGCCGGCCGGTGCACCTGAACCTCGACGTGGACCCCGAGGTCCTCGGCGGAATCCAGGTGCGGGTGGGCGACGAGGCCATCAACGGGACCATCGCGGAACGCCTCGAAGAGGCGGCCCGGCGGATGGCCGGCTGAACCAGCCACCAACTCAAAGAGCAGTACAGCGGCCCGAGTTGGGCCGTAGCGAATACTTCGGGCCCAACAAGGAGAGCAGGGAACCCAGATGGCGGAGCTCACGATCCGGCCGGAGGAGATCCGGGACGCGCTGGAGACCTTTGTCCAGGCGTACAAGCCGGACGCGGCCTCGCGCGAGGAGGTCGGCACGGTCAGCATGGCCGGCGACGGCGTTGCCAAGGTCGAGGGTCTGCCCTCGGCCATGGCGAACGAGCTGCTGCGCTTCGAGGACGGCACCCTCGGTCTCGCCCTCAACCTCGAGGAGCGCGAGATCGGTGCGATCGTCCTCGGCGAGTTCAGCGGTATCGAGGAGGGCCAGCCGGTGCACCGCACCGGTGAGGTGCTCTCCGTCGCTGTCGGCGAGGGATACCTGGGTCGCGTCGTCGACCCGCTCGGCACCCCGATCGACGGCCTCGGCGAGATCGAGACCGACGGCCGCCGCGCGCTGGAGCTCCAGGCTCCCGGCGTCATGGCCCGCAAGTCCGTCCACGAGCCGATGCAGACCGGCCTCAAGGCCGTGGACGCGATGACCCCGATCGGCCGCGGTCAGCGTCAGCTGATCATCGGTGACCGCCAGACCGGCAAGACCGCCCTGGCGATCGACACGATCATCAACCAGCGCGACAACTGGCGTTCCGGCGACCCGAAGAAGCAGGTCCGCTGCATCTACGTCGCCATCGGCCAGAAGGGCTCCACCATCGCGGGCGTGCGCGCCTCGCTGGAGGAGGCCGGCGCCCTGGAGTACACGACCATCGTCGCGGCTCCGGCGTCCGACCCGGCAGGCTTCAAGTACCTCGCCCCCTACACCGGCTCGGCCATCGGCCAGCACTGGATGTACCAGGGCAAGCACGTCCTCATCGTCTTCGACGACCTGAGCAAGCAGGCCGACGCCTACCGTGCCGTCTCCCTGCTGCTGCGCCGTCCGCCGGGCCGCGAGGCCTACCCGGGTGACGTCTTCTACCTGCACTCCCGCCTGCTGGAGCGCTGCGCCAAGCTCTCCGACGACATGGGCGCCGGCTCGATGACCGGTCTGCCGATCGTCGAGACCAAGGCCAACGACGTCTCGGCGTTCATCCCGACCAACGTCATCTCCATCACAGACGGCCAGTGCTTCCTGGAGTCCGACCTGTTCAACGCGGGCCAGCGCCCGGCGCTGAACGTCGGTATCTCGGTCTCCCGAGTCGGTGGCTCGGCGCAGATCAAGGCCATGAAGTCGGTCGCCGGCCGCCTGCGCGTCGACCTCGCCCAGTACCGCGAGCTGGAGGCCTTCGCCGCCTTCGGTTCCGACCTGGACGCGGCCTCCAAGGCCCAGCTGGAGCGCGGCAAGCGCATGGTCGAGCTGCTGAAGCAGGGCCAGTACGCGCCGTTCCCGATCGAGGACCAGGTCGTCTCCATCTGGGCCGGCACCACCGGCAAGCTGGACGACGTTCCGGTCGAGGACATCCGCCGCTTCGAGCGTGAGCTGCTGGACTACCTCCGCCGCGAGAAGAAGGACCTCCTGCAGGGCATCGTCGAGACCGGCAAGCTGGGCGACGACACCATCGAGGCCCTGACGGACGCGGTCACGGAGTTCAAGAAGCAGTTCGAGACCTCGGACGGCAAGCTTCTGGGTGAGGGCTGAGCATGGGCGCCCAGCTTCGGGTATACAAGCGCCGCATCAAGACCGTCACCGCCACAAAGAAGATCACGAAGGCGATGGAGATGATCTCCGCGTCCCGGATCGTCAAGGCCCAGCGCCAGGTGGCGGCCTCGTCCCCGTACGCCGATGAGCTCACCCGCGCGGTGGCCGCGGTCGCGACCGGTTCCAACACGAACCACCCGCTGACCACGGAGACCGAGAACCCGACCCGCGCCGCGGTGCTGCTCGTGACGAGCGACCGCGGTCTGGCCGGCGGCTACTCGTCCAACGCGATCAAGGCGGCCGACCGGCTCACCGAGCGGCTGCGCGCGGAGGGCAAGGAGGTCGAGCACTACATCGTCGGCCGCAAGGGCGTCGCGTACTACGGCTTCCGCGAGCGTCCCGTCACCGCCTCGTGGACGGGATTCACCGACAAGCCGGCCTACGCGGACGCCAAGGCCGTGGCAGACCCGCTGATCGACCAGGTCCTCAAGGACACGGCCGAGGGCGGCGTCGACGAGCTGCACATCGTCTTCACGGAGTTCGTGTCGATGCTGACGCAGTCCCCCGTCGAGAAGCGGCTGCTGCCGCTCTCCCTCGACGAGGCCACCGGCGGCCAGGCCCGCAAGGAGGGGGAGATCCTTCCCCTGTACGACTTCGAGCCGTCGGCGGAAGGCGTCCTGGACGCTCTGCTGCCGCGGTACGTCGAGAGCCGGATCTACAACGCGCTGCTGCAGGGTGCCGCTTCCGAGCACGCCGCCCGCCGCCGCGCGATGAAGGCCGCGACCGACAACGCCGAGGAGCTCATCAAGACGCTCACGCGGCTTGCCAACCAGGCCCGCCAGGCCGAAATCACCCAGGAAATCAGCGAGATCGTCGGTGGCTCCAGCGCCCTGGCCGACGCCTCTGCGGGGAGTGACTAAACATGACCACCACTGTTGAGACGGCCGCTGCCACGGGCCGCGTCGCCCGGGTCATCGGCCCGGTCGTCGACGTGGAGTTCCCCGTCGACGGCATGCCCGAGATCTACAACGCCCTCACCGTCCAGGTCGCCGACCCGGCCGAGAACGGCAAGCTGAAGACGCTGACCCTCGAGGTCGCCCAGCACCTGGGTGACGGCCTGGTCCGCGCCATCTCCATGCAGCCCACCGACGGCCTGGTCCGCCAGGCCGCGGTCACCGACACGGGCACGGGCATCACCGTCCCGGTCGGCGACTTCACCAAGGGCAAGGTGTTCAACACCCTCGGTGAGGTGCTGAACGTCCCCGAGGAGAACGCCAACGTCGGCGAGCGCTGGACGATCCACCGCAAGGCCCCGAAGTTCGAGGACCTCGAGTCGAAGACCGAGATGTTCGAGACCGGCCTGAAGGTCGTCGACCTGCTGACCCCGTACGTCAAGGGCGGCAAGATCGGTCTGTTCGGTGGCGCCGGTGTCGGCAAGACCGTCCTCATCCAGGAAATGATCATGCGTGTGGCGAAGCTGCACGAGGGCGTTTCCGTGTTCGCCGGCGTCGGCGAGCGCACCCGTGAGGGCAACGACCTCATCCAGGAGATGGAGGAGTCCGGCGTTCTCGACAAGACCGCGCTGGTCTTCGGCCAGATGGACGAGCCCCCGGGCACCCGTCTGCGCGTCGCCCTGGCCGGTCTGACCATGGCGGAGTACTTCCGCGATGTGCAGAAGCAGGACGTGCTGTTCTTCATCGACAACATCTTCCGCTTCACGCAGGCCGGTTCCGAGGTCTCCACGCTGCTCGGCCGCATGCCGTCCGCGGTGGGTTACCAGCCGAACCTCGCCGACGAGATGGGCCTCCTCCAGGAGCGCATCACCTCGACCCGTGGTCACTCGATCACCTCGATGCAGGCGATCTACGTCCCCGCGGACGACCTGACCGACCCGGCGCCGGCGACGACCTTCGCGCACCTGGACGCGACGACCGTTCTGTCGCGTCCGATCTCGGAGAAGGGCATCTACCCGGCGGTGGACCCGCTGGACTCGACGTCCCGCATCCTGGACCCGCGCTACATCGCGCAGGACCACTACGAGTGCGCCATGCGCGTCAAGGGGATCCTGCAGAAGTACAAGGACCTCCAGGACATCATCGCGATCCTCGGTATCGACGAGCTGGGCGAGGAGGACAAGCTCACCGTCCACCGCGCCCGCCGCATCGAGCGCTTCCTGTCGCAGAACACCCACGCGGCGAAGCAGTTCACCGGTGTGGACGGCTCCGACGTCCCGCTGGAGGAGTCGATCCACGCGTTCAACGCCATCGCCGACGGTAAGTACGACCACTTCCCTGAGCAGGCGTTCTTCATGTGCGGTGGCATCGAGGACCTCGAGCGCAACGCCAAGGAGCTCGGCGTCGGCTGACGCCTTCGCCCGACGGCTCACCGTGGCAGGGGGCGGACCCTGTGTCCGCCCCCTTGCCGCACCCCCGTTATCCTTTGTTTTATGCACCCGCCGGACGGCGGTGGGTGCCGACCCGAGGAGCCATCTTGGCTGAGCTGCACGTCGAGCTGGTCGCCGCGGACCGCAATGTCTGGTCCGGCGAGGCCACTCTTGTCGTCGCACGCACCGAGTCGGGCGACATCGGCGTCATGCCGAACCACGAGCCGCTGCTCGGTGTGCTGCAGACCGGCCCGGTGACCATCCGCACCACCGACGGCGGCACCGTTGTCGCGGCGGTGCACGGCGGCTTCATCTCCTTTGCGGACAACAAGCTGTCGATCCTCGCGGAGATCGCGGAGCTGGCCGACGAGATCGACGTCCAGCGCGCGGAGCGGGCCCTGGAGCGTGCGAAGGCCGACGCCGACGCGGTCGGCGAGCGGCGTGCCGAGGTCCGTCTCATCGCGGCGACCGGTTCGCGCTGAGCATCCGGCCCACTGGGGCCATGAGCCGCGGGAGGCCCGAGAGGGCTTCCCGCGGTTGCAGTATTCCTGTACGTGACGTTGAGCGAGGAGGTCGATGGGCGTGATCCTCGCTTTTCAGCTGTGCGGGGCCCTTGTCGCGGTGGCGCTGCTGGGGCTGTTCGTCTTCGGCCTGCGACGGCGGCTCATCCAGCGTCCCGGCGGCACCTTCGACTGCAGCCTGCGTACCGCGCCCGGCGGTGTCGACGCCCCCTCGGGCAAGGGCTGGGCGTACGGCGTCGCGCGCTACAGCGGTGACCGGATCGAGTGGTTCCGGGTCTTCTCCTACGCCCCCCGGCCGCGGCGGTCCCTGGAACGCTCCGCCATCGAGGTGCTGCACCGGCGGCTGCCCCAGGGCCAGGAGGAACTGGCGCTGCTCTCCGACGCCGTCGTCCTGGTCTGCGAGCACCGCGGCACCCGGCTCGAACTCGCGATGAGCGAGGACGCCCTCACCGGCTTCCTCGCCTGGCTGGAAGCCGCCCCTCCCGGCCAGAGGGTCAACGTGGCCTGAGGGGTGAGCGCCCCCGTCACGGCTTCGCCGGCAGTCCCCACTCCTGCGCGAGAACCGCGGCCTGCACGCGGCTGCGCAGTTCGAGCTTGGCGAGCATCCGGCTGACATGGGTCTTGGCCGTGGCCTCCGCCATCCCGAGCCGGGCCGCGATCTCCGCGTTCGACAGTCCCTGGCCGACACAGGCCAGTACCTCCCGCTCGCGCGGTGTGAGGCCGTCCAGCAAACCGCGGTCCGCCTCGCGCACCGCGCGTGCCGGCCGGGCGAACTCCCCGATCAGGCGGCGGGTCACCGCCGGGGCGATCATCCCCTCGCCGCGAGCCACCAGGCGCACTCCCTCGATCAGCCGGTCGGCCTCGGTGTCCTTCAGCAGGAATCCCGCGGCCCCGGCGCGCAGCGCGCCGAAGACGTACTCGTCCAGGTCGAACGTGGTCAGCACCAGTACGTCCGCCAGGCCCTCGGAGACGATCTCGCCGGTGGCCCGCACACCGTCGAGCCGGGGCATCTGCACATCCATGAGGATCACGTCGGGCCGCAGCTCCCGGGCCGCGCGGACGGCGGCCTCCCCGTCGGCGGCCTCGCCGACCACCTCGATGTCCGGCACCGAGCGCAGGATCAGCACCAGCCCCGCCCGGACCGCCGACTGGTCCTCGGCGACGACGACCCGGATCATGCTTCCCCCTTGACGGGCAGTGCGGCCCGTACGCGCCAGATGTCCCCGTGCCGGCCGGCCTCGAAGGTGCCGCCGAGCAGTTCGGTGCGTTCCCGCATGCCGATGAGGCCGCTGCCGGAGCCGGGGGCCCGCGGACCCGGCCGGTCCGCGGTGCCCGTCGGGCCGCAGGGGCTGGCCACCGTGACGGTCAGCACCCCGGCATGCTGTCCCAGGACCACCGGGACCTCGCCGGGCGCGGCGTGCTTGAGCGCGTTGGTGAGCGACTCCTGCACGATCCGGTACGCGGCCAGCTCGACCGGCGCGGGCGGTGGGGGAGCGCCGGCCGGCCGCTCGTCGCGCAGGACGAACCGCGCGTGGGGGGCCGCCGCCCCCATCTGCTCCAGCAAGACGTCCAGACTGTGCAGCCGGGGCACGGCCGCGGGTTCGGCGTCCGCGCCCGAGGCATCGCGCAGCAGGCCGATGAGCCGCCGCATCTCCGACAGGCCCTGGACGCTGTTCTCCCGGATCACCGACAGCGCCTCGCGGGCGGGCCCGTCCCGCCGGTCCAGCGACAGCGCGGCGGCGGAATGGATGGCGATCGCCGACAGATGGCCGGCGACCATGTCGTGCAGTTCGCGCGCCATGCGGGCGCGCTCGGTGCCGACCGCCTCGCGACGGTCCATCTCGGCCAGCAGCGCGGTCTGCTCGGCGCGCAGCCGTTCGGTCGCGGCCTCGTCCCGGTGCCGCCGTACGACGACACCGGTGAAGGCCGGGGCGACGGAGACCAGGGAGCCCACGACGCCGATCAGCAGCGAGTCGGCCACCGGGTGCAGGGCCAGCGCCGTGGCGGTCAGCGCGGCGGTGCCGAGGACGCTCGCCACCGGCACGACGCGGATCAGCCGCTTCGGCCCGTACACGACGGCGGCGTACACCAGGTCCGTGTACATCAGCACGGTCACCAGCAGCGAGCCGATCACGAAGTCCGCCGCGAAGACCAGCGTCCCGGCCACCACCGCGAAGCGGGGCGCACTGCGCCGCAGCAGTTCGCAGCCGGCCATCGCGGTCAGCGGCAGGAGCGACAGCCACGCGGAGCCGCCGCGCGGCTGGTTGCCCGAGTACGTGTAGAGCCCGAGCGCCCACATCAGCACGCCGCCCACGAGGCCCGCCGCGGCGATCAGCACGTCGTCGCGGTGCGGACGCGGGGAGGCGGTGGTCGGCATGCCCCCATGACAGCACGCCCGCTGCCGGGGGCGCGTCGGCCCGTGGGTGGAACGCGCCCTGCACCAAAGGATGCAGGCGCGGCTCCTTTGAGGCTCGGTTCGCCTCCGGGGCGCTCGGAGCACCCGCCGACAGTCGATCATGCTCGGTCCCTCGTTCCTCGGGACCTGCGCGTGTTCTCCCTTTCGGCGGGCGCCGCGCCCCCTTGGCTCACTCGCCTGGTCGTGCGCTATCGCTGGTGGACGTCGTGCTGCCGGCGGCGGCCGTCGCGGACCTGCGCGCGGGCGGCACCGCCGGATTCCGGCACGGCCTGGCCGCCGCGTACCTCGGCTTCTCCGTCGCTTACGGGCACTACCTGGTGCGCTGGGCCGACGCCCGTGTCGCGTACCGCTTGGCGGGCGGGCCGAGGTCGCAGGGCCCGCCGAAGTACGGCCGGGGCGCGTGTCGTGCACGAGTGGCGGATGTGCGGGCGCACGGCCCTGGCGGCGGTGCTGGCCGTGCTGCTGCTGGAGTGCGCGGTCCGGCTCGTCGGCGACGCGGATCGCACGGAGGCGCTGCGGCAGTGGCGGTTGCGGATGGCGTGGGTCACCGGGCTCAACGCCGCCTTCGCGGCGTCGTACTCGCTGCGGCCGCGGCGCGAGCCCGCCACGGGCCCGCGCCGATGAATGACGTGCCGTCAGCGGCTCAGCGGTTCTCTCCGGGCACCCACAGCACGTCGCCGACCTCCTTGTTGGCCGTGCGGGCCAGGATGAACAGCAGGTCCGACAGACGGTTGAGGTAGGTCGCGGTGAGCGGGTTCATCGTCTCGCCGTGCTCCTCCAGCGCCGCCCACGTGGAGCGTTCCGCGCGCCGCACCACCGTGCACGCCTGGTGGAGCAGCGCGGCCCCCGGGGTGCCGCCGGGCAGGATGAAGCTGCGCAGCTTCTCCAGCTCCTCCAGGAAGCGGTCGCACTCCTCCTCCAGCCGGTCCACATAGCCCTGTTCGACGCGCAGCGGCGGGTACTTGGGGTCGGGCACGACCGGCGTCGCCAGGTCCGCGCCGACGTCGAAGAGGTCGTTCTGGACCCGCACGAGGACGGTGGCGACCTCCGCGGGCAGCCCGCCGAGCGCGAGGGCGACACCGATCGCGGCGTTGGCCTCGTTGGCGTCCGCGTAGGCCGAGATGCGGCTGTCGGTCTTGGCGGTGCGGCTCATGTCGCCGAGGGCGGTGGTCCCGTCGTCCCCGGTCCGCGTGTAGATGCGTGTCAGATTGACCATGGGGCCGAGCGTAGTCCCCGGCGGTGCCCGGCCGCCGGTGTCCCACCGCGTACCCGGTCGCTCCGTGATTGCGACGAAGGACACACGGTGACCCGGGTCTCCAACTGCTGCGCAGGGCTGCGAAGCACCGTTAAGGTCCCGGCAACAGCATCGAGAAGATAGGTGTGTGCCGTGGCGAAGAAGCTCGCCGTCGTCGGAGCCGGCCTGATGGGCTCCGGAATCGCGCAGGTGTCGGCCCAGGCCGGCTACGAGGTCGTCCTGCGCGACATCACCGACGAGGCGCTGGCCCGCGGCAGGAGCGGTATCGAGGCGTCGTACGAGCGGTTCGTCGCCAAGGGCAAGCTGTCGGCCGAGGACGCGGCCGCCTCGCTGGGCCGCATCACCACGACCACCGACCTCGACGCGGCCGCCGACGCGGACATCGTCGTCGAGGCGGTCTTCGAGAAGATCGAGGTCAAGCAGGAGATCTTCCGGGCCCTGGACAAGATCGCGCACCAGGACGCGGTGCTCGCCTCCAACACCTCCGCCATCCCGATCACGAAGATCGCGGCCGTGACGGAGCGTCCGGAGCGGGTGGTCGGCACGCACTTCTTCTCCCCGGTCCCGATGATGCAGCTGTGCGAGCTCGTGCGCGGCTACAAGACCAGCGACGAGACGCTGGAGCGGGCCAAGGCCTTCGCGGAGGAGGTCGGCAAGACCACCATCGTGGTCAACCGCGACGTCGCCGGCTTTGTCACCACCCGCCTGATCTCGGCGCTGGTCGTCGAGGCCGCCAAGCTCTTCGAGTCCGGCGTCGCCTCGGCGGAGGACATCGACACCGCCTGCCGGCTCGGCTTCGGCCACGCCATGGGCCCGCTGGCCACGGCCGACCTGACGGGCGTCGACATCCTGCTGCACGCCACCGGCAACATCTACACCGAGTCGCAGGACGAGAAGTTCGCGGCGCCGGAGCTGATGCGGCGCATGGTCGACGCGGGCGCGCTCGGCCGCAAGAGCGGCGAGGGCTTCTACCGCTACTGACGGACGGTCGGTCCCGGCGGGCGGCCAAGGGCCCCCGCCGGGGCGATCACCCGGGGGGAGGGTGGGCCTGGCGGGCGCATCACATCACTCTCCAGAGTGAATTCGGTATCGGTTCGCTCACAGACGGCAACCTCTTCGTACGACGGACCGTCAGTTACGTAGAACCACGGTACTTTCCCACCCATTCACTCCACGGGGAGGCTTCATGCACATCAGGGGCGACCACGCCGAACTGGTTGTCGGGGGTCGCCTCGACGTCCGTACCGCGGCGGACGCCCGCAAGGTCCTGCACTCCGCGGTGGACGGCGGCCACGGCGACCTGGTGCTCGATCTGACCGAGCTCGACTCGTGGGACGCCACCGGACTGGGTGTGATCATGGGTGCGCACCGCCGCTGCGGACGGGCCGACCGCCGGCTGGTCCTGCGGGGCGTCCCGGCGCAGATGCAGCGGCTGCTCGTCGCCACGCGGCTGCACCGCATTCTGGTCATCGAGGGGGGTATCGCGGCAGAGGCACTGCCGCGTACCTAGCGGGGCGTGCCGCAACGGAACTGGCAAGCCCGGACAGATTTGGACGCATGGGCGGCATGGCGGCCCTGGGGTTCGCACATACTGTGGGAAGGTTTAAGGTTCGGTTCCGGCGTGCCACACCCCGTACGCCGAGGAGGGGAGCCGGACCGGTCCAGCTGCGGACGTGCGGGCCCGGTACGGCCCCGCTGCGACGCGAATGGGGGGCGGAGACTAATGGACCCACACATCGGACCCGACATGTCCGGCGACGAGTACGGCGCACAGCAGGACTCCCCGAGCTTTCCCGAGCGGCCGGCCCCGGCCGGGCCCGAGAACGGCACACAGCCCGTGCCGCGCGTGACGCGGCCCCCGCGTGACCCGCTGACCCCCGAGGTCGGCTCCGGCACGGCGGACGGCGACGCACCCCGGGTCGTCCAGCTCGTCGTCGGCGACTGCCTGCTGACCCTCAATCCCGTCGACGGCAGCGAGGTGAGCACCCTGCCGGCCGCGGGGCTGCCCGCCCCGGTGCGCCGCGACGCGGACGCGCGGGCCGTGCGCACGTCCGGCACGCACCCCGCCGTGCCGCCGGGCCCCCGCGGGCCCGAGCTGCCGCTGCTGGAGCGGGAGGAGGAGCGCGAACGGCTCACCCGGCTGCTGACCCGCGGGCGTTCGGTCCGGGTCACCGGCCCGTCCGGCGCCGGCCGCAGCGTGCTCCTCGACGCCGTGGCCGAGGCGTCCGCCGGCGTCGCCCCCGACGGCGTGATCCGGCTCTCCGGCTACCGCCGCACGCCCAGCGACCTGTTGCAGGAGATCTTCAGCACGGTCTACGGCGGCGAGGACGAGTCCTCGCAGACAGGCGATGTCGCGGGCTACCGCCCCGACCGCGGGCGGCTCACCGAGCTGCTGCGCGAGGTCGGCGCGGTCGTCGTCTTGGACGACCTGGAGTTCGGCGGCGCGGGCCTGGAGGAACTGCTCGCCGCCGCACCCGAGTGCGCCTTCCTGATGGCCGCGACGCCCGACGTCGCCGCGCCCGCCTCCGACTCCGCGGTCGAGGAGGTCTTCCTGCCCGGGCTGACCCGGGTCGCCTGCCTCGAACTGCTCGAACTGGCCGCGGGGCGGCCGCTGCAGGAGGAGGAGACCGCCTGGGCCGCGGACCTGTGGTTCGAGTCCGAGGGGCTGCCGCTGCGCTTCGTCCAGGCCGGCGCGCTGCTGCGGCAGCGCGACGTGCTCGCGGCCGAGATCCTCGCCGCCGACGAGTCCGTCTGGGGCGGCACGGAGCCGGACGACGAACTGCCCGTCGACGCACCCTTCGACGCGATCCCCGGGCCGGGGGCGGAGGTGTTTTCCTCGTCTTCCTCGCACGTTCCACTGCCCTCGCTCGCCGAGAGCGCCGCCCCCGCCGCGCTGCTGGCCTCCCGGCTCAGCGGCGCCGCCCAGGAGACGCTGCGCTTCGCGGTGGCCCTGGGCGGGGAGTGCCCGCACCAGTCGCACCTGCCCGCGCTGGTCGGCGAGACGCACGGCGACGCCGCGCTCGGCGAACTCCTCGCCGTGGGGCTCGTCGCGCCGGTCGACCGGCACCACCGCCTCGCGGCGGGCGTACGGACGCAGCTCGCCGCCCCCGGTGAACTCGCCGAGGACGCCGCCGCGGAGGGCGCCCCGCAGGCCCTCACGGCCGCCCAGCACTACACCTGGTGGGTCGGCCACCCCTCCGTCACGCCCGAACGCGTCGCCGCCGAGGCGGAGGCGGTCCTCGCCGCCCTCAGCGCCTGCCGCGACGGGGGCCACGCCAGCGCGGCCGTCCTTCTCGCGCGCACGGCGGCACCGGTGTTCGCCGCGTCGCTGCACTGGAGCGCCTGGGAACGCGCCCTGCGGACCGGCCAGGAGGCCGCGCGGCAGTCCGGGGAGGTCGCCGAGGAGGCGTACTTCCTGCACGAACTCGGCGTCCTCGCGCTCTGCCTCGGCGGTTTCGACCGTGCGCGCAGCGAGCTGGAGGCCTCCATAGCCCTGCGCGCCGCGCTCGCCGACCGCCAGGGCACCACGGTCGGCCGCCGCACCCTCGCCCTGGTCCTCGACCGCTCGGGCCACATCGCGCCGTTCACCACCCCGGAGAGCGCCGCGACGGCCACGACGGACCTGGCGCTGCCCGATTCCCCCGCGACGATCATCAGCAAGCGCCTGGCCGTCACCACGCCGCGCCGCCGCGGCCTCACCGGCTCGCGCCGCAACCTCGTCGCCGCCGGCGCGGGCGCGCTGCTCGCGGCGGTGCTCGGCACCATCGTCACCCTCGGCACGACGGCCTCCGGCGGTGACCAGAACACCCCGATGAACGTCAAGCCCCTCGAGACCGCGCAGCCCGACGACGCCGACGACGGCCTCCCGGCGGACGGCGTGTCCCCCACCCCGGGCTCCACCCACCGCGGGCCCTCGCCCTCCGCCACCGGCAGCGGCCCCGCCACGGACCCCAGCGCCCCGGGCACGGGCACGAACGGCGGCAACGGCGGCGGTTCGGGCGGCGGCCAGGACCCGGACACGGACGGTGGCGCCACGACGGGCGAGGAGGGCGGCAGCGGCACGCCGTCGCACTCCACGAAGCCGACCAAGGGCGGCCCCAAGCCGCCGTCGTGGACGCCGACGCAGTCGACGTCGCCGAGCTCGTCGACGAGTTCCACCCCGCCGAGCAGCCCGTCGACCCCGCCCGGCACCCCGACGCCGACGGACACCCCGACCGGGCCGGAGGGCACCACGACCGCCGGCGGCCCGTCGACCGACACCCCGGTGACGGCGAGCGAGAGCGCCACCGGCACCGCCGGGACGCCCGTCATCTGAGGCCGTCGGAAGCGCACCGTGGCCCCGTCGTCGGCAGACGACGGGGCCACGGCGCTGTCGGGGGGCCGCCGCGCGGCCCGTGCTCAGAAGAGGCGCAGCTTGTCGTCCTCGATGCCGCGCAGCGCGTCGTAGTCGAGCACGACGCACCCGATGCCGCGGTCGGTGGCGAGCACGCGGGCCTGCGGCTTGATCTCCTGGGCCGCGAAGACGCCCTTGACGGGCGCCAGCAGCGGGTCGCGGTTGAGCAGTTCCAGGTAGCGGGTCAGCTGCTCGACGCCGTCGATCTCACCGCGCCGCTTGATCTCGACCGCGACGGTCGCGCCGTCGGAGTCCCGGCCGAGGATGTCGACGGGCCCGATCGCGGTCGGGTACTCGCGGCGGATGAGCGTCCAGCCGTCGCCGAGGACCTCCATGCGGTCGGCGAGCAGTTCCTGGAGGTGCGCCTCGACGCCGTCCTTGATCAGACCGGGGTCGACGCCGAGTTCGTGGCTGGAGTCGTGGAGAACGTCCTCGATCGTGATGATCAGCTGCTCGCCGGCCTTGTTGGTGACCGTCCAGACCCCGTCCTCGCCCTCCTTGAGCGTGCAGGGCGGCGACATCCAGTTGAGCGGCTTGTAGGCGCGGTCGTCGGCGTGCACGGAGACACTGCCGTCGGCCTTCACCAGGAGCAGCCGGGTCGCCGAGGGGAGATGGGCGGAGAGCCTGCCCGCGTAGTCCACGGAGCAGCGGGCAATGACGAGACGCATGGTCGGCAACGCTACTCGCTACCGGGCGCGGTTGGAAAATGGCCAGTTGTGAGCGCTCCCACCTAGTGTCGTGGGACCTCTCCGCCTACGGTTGTGAGTGGAGGCCGTCGTGCGGGAGAACACTTGACGGCTTCTCTCCGTAGTCCGTCTGACTCCTCGGACAGGGGGGTCACGAGAGGAGTACTCATGTCGCTCGACGTCTCACCGGCCCTCCTCGAACAGGCCGAGCGAGGCGAGGTCGACGAACGGGAATTCGTCGACTGCGTCCGGACTTCCCTGCCTTACGCATGGGACATGATCAGCTCTCTGGCGGCGCAGCTCAAGGTGGACGGCGGAGAGTTCGCCGACAACCAGGTGCCGCCGCCGGACGAGCACGCACGCGGGCAGTTGCTCCGCGCTCTGGCGAGTGACGCGATCCGGGGGGCACTTCAACGGCATTTCGGGGTGCGACTGGCATTCCAGAACTGCCACCGGGTCGCGGTGTTCCCGCTGGACCCGGCGGTCGATGAGCGTTACGCGAAGTTCACCTCCGTACGCGCACAGTTGCTGAACCAGTCCCCGGAGCTGCGGGACTGCTGAGACCGGCCACAGTGCTCCCGCAAGTGGCCGACGCTTTGCCCCTTGATGTTTCAATCAGGCCAATTGCGGGAGCACTTCCGCTCCGAGCCGTGCCACGTTCTGCTCCGTGGCCGCGAGGTCCCCGGAGCCCTCGACGAGCAGGGCGAAGCGGCGGATGCCCGTGCGTTCCGCGGTGGCGGCCAGGCGGTCGGCGCACAGCGACGGCGGCCCCACCGGGTGCAGGTCGCAGAGGAGTTCGGTGTAGGCGAGGGGGTCGCGCATCGAGCGGGCCCGGCCGTCGACCGTGCGATGGGCGGCCAGTCCCTGCTGGAGCCAGCCGGGCATCGCCTTGGTCAGCGCCTCGACGGCGTCCGCGCGGCGGTCCGCGATCTGCGCCACACCCGCGGACACATGCTCCGCGGCCGCCACCATTTCGGGTGAAAGCCCCGCATCGCGCGCCTCGGCCTGCCACATTGCGACCATGGCCGCTTTGTCCTCGTCCCCGCAGTGCATGCCGAGCAGCATCGGCAGGCCGCGCCGTGCCGCCAGCCGCACGCTGGACGGCGAGGTGCAGGCCACCACGACCGGAGGGCCGCTGGGGTCCTCGAACTCGTCGGCCCGGGGGACGACGTCCACCTCGCGGAAGGCGAATCGTTCCCCCGAAGTTCCCACCCGGGGTTCGCGCAGCCAGCGCAGCAGCAGGTCGAGCGACTCGGGGAAGCCGCTCTCGAAGGCGGCCAGGCCGGCCCCGAAGACCTCCAGGTCCACCCACGGGCCGCCGCGGCCCACGCCGAGCGTGAACCGGCCGCCGGACGTGATGTGCAGCAGCGCCGCCTGTTCGCCCAGGGACACCGGATGGGCGGTCGGCAGCACGCTGACCGCCGTGCCCACCCCGATCCGCCGGGTCCGCCCCAGCAGCAGCGCGGCCAGCGTCACGGCCGACGGGCAGACCCCGTACGGCACGAAGTGGTGCTCCGCGAGCCACACGGAGTCCAGCCCGGCCGCCTCCGCCGCCTCCGCGGAGCGCACCGCCCGGTGCAGTGCCTCCCCGGCCCCCTGTCCCGGGAACTGGGCGGCGAGAACGAAAGTACCGACGCGCATCGTGCTTCACACCTTTCTCGGTGGCCGACGCGGCTCCCCTAACCGTCATTAACGCCTGACACGTGCCAAGGGCACGGGCCAACCGCCGCGATTTCATGATTTTCAAGGGGATGGCGGGAATGGGAGGTTGTGGGACGCGTACCCGGGCCGCCCCGGGCTACGCGTAGGCTTGACAGCAGGTCCGTTGTCCCCGACCCGCATGAGGTGTGTGCTTGTGTCCCCGCGCCGAAACCGCCCGCGAGGCACCACCGGCAGTCCGCAGGAGACGGACGGCCCCGGCTGGGGTCGCGGCGGGGAGCGCACCGAGAGCTGGCAGGGCGAGGAGTGGACGGTCCGTCCGCTCGCGGGGAGTTCCGGCGGCAAGCGCTACCGCTGCCCCGGCTGCGACCAGGAAATCCCGCCCGGCGTGGGGCACTTGGTGGTCTGGCCGGAGTACGGCGGCGTGGACGACCGGCGGCACTGGCACACCGCCTGCTGGAACGCGAGAGACCGCCGGGGCGTGCGGCCCCAGCGGTCCCGGAACGCCCCGCGGCACTGAGCCGCGGGAGCGCAGGTCAGACGTCGCGCTTGGCGAGCACCGCGTACGCGCCGCCCAGCGCCACGGCGGTGACGACCGCCAGCACGATCAACTGGCGCACCCCGTCGGCGCTGCCGTTCTCCAGCATGGGCATCTGGTAGAGCGAGGCGATGGCGTTGGGGGAGGAGTACTCGATCAGTTTCTCCTGCAGCGCGTGAAGGCCGGCCGGCATGAAGATCGCGACGATCAGCGGCAGCAGGACCACGCCCGTCATCGTCGTGATCGCGCCCGCCGAGTGCCGCAGCAGGGTGCCCACGGCCAGCGAGAGCAACCCGAGCAGGGCCACGTAGAGGCCGACGCCGACAGTGGCGCCGAGCCATTGGGAGCCGCTGGCGGTGGTGAGGCCGTGCTCGACGACGAGATGCGAGCCGCTGTAGAAGGCGTCCTCGTTGTTCGCCGGCCGGCCGCCGAAGGCCGCGTTGTTCATGAGCGCGGTGAGCGTGCAGGCCACGGTGGTGACGGTGAAGCTCAGTGCGAAGAAGACGATCGCCTTGGCGGCGAGGATCCGGCCGCGCTGCGGGCTGGCGGTGAGTGTCGTACGGATCATGCCCGTGCCGTACTCGGAGCTGATCACGAGCACGCCGAGCGTGATGACGCACAACTGCCCGAGCAGCACGCCGAACAGGCCGAAGGCGAGCACCGGGTCGGTGACGTAGTCATGGGAACTCGCCCCGACCACCAGCAGGTTGATGCCGAGAACCAGCACGAGCATCACGCCGAGCGTCCACAACGTGGAACGCACGGTCCGGATCTTGGTCCACTCGGATGCGAGCGCATGGCCCAGATGCGTCTTCTGCACGGGGATCGCCGAGGAGAACTGCGGGGCCGGGTGCTGGACGGGGGCGGTCATCGGGCGTCCTCGACGGGCAGGGCCGGCTGGGGCGGCAGGGTGGATGGGGCCGGCTGCGGGATCGGCTGTGCGTACGAGTCCGGCCGGGGCTGCGGCGGGGGGTACGCCTGCGGGGCTCCCCAGCCGCCCGGCACCGGCGCGCTCGGCTGCTGGAGGCCCTGCCGCGGGTCCTCGGAGGAGCGGTAGTCCACCGCGCCGTTGGTGAGCCGCATGTACGCCTCCTCCAGCGAGGCCTGGTGCGGGGACAGTTCCCACAGCCGTACACCGGTGTCGTGCGCGAGGTCGCTGATCCGCGGCAGTTCCAGGCCGGTCACACGCAGCGCGCCGTCCTGCTCCTGCTGCACCTGGGCGCCGGCTCCGGTCAGCGCCTCGGTCAGCTTCTCCCGGTCGGCGTCGACGTCGGGGGTGCGGACCAGGGCGAAGCCCGTCGAGTTGCGGGCGATGAAGTCCTTCACGCTCATGTCGGCGAGCAACTGGCCGCGGCCGATGACGATCAGGTGGTCGGCGGTCAGTGCCATCTCGCTCATCAGGTGCGAGGAGACGAAGACCGTACGGCCCTCCGAGGCGAGCTTGCGCATCAGGTGGCGCACCCAGTGGATGCCCTCGGGGTCCAGTCCGTTGACCGGCTCGTCGAAGAGCAGCACCTCGGGGTCGCCGAGCAGCGCGGCGGCGATGCCCAGGCGCTGGCCCATACCGAGGGAGAAGCCCTTGGAGCGCTTGCCGGCGACCTCCTGGAGGCCCACGACGCCCAGCACCTCGTCGACACGGCGTGCGGGGATGCCCGACAGTTGGGCCAGGCTGAGCAGGTGGTGCCGGGCGCTGCGCCCGCCGTGCACGGCCTTGGCGTCCAGCAGGGCGCCCACCCGGCGGGGTGCGTTGGGCAGCTTGCGGTACGGCTGACCGCCGATGGTGACCTGGCCGGAGGTCGGGCTGTCCAGTCCCAGGATCATCCGCATCGTGGTGGACTTGCCGGAGCCGTTCGGCCCCAGGAAGCCGGTGACCACTCCGGGCCGCACCTGGAACGACAGGTTGTACACGGCCGTTTTGCTGCCGTAGGTCTTGGTGAGGCCCACTGCCTCGATCATGCTCCGCCCCTCGACGACCAGTTCTCGGGGCGGGTGCCCGCCCCCATGGTGATGAGGAGTCCGGCGGGGCGGAAACGGTTCCCGTCCCGGCGGGGCGGAAACGTTTCTCCCGCCGTCGGCCCCGGGACGGCGAAGGCCGCCGCACCCGGGCGGGGTGCGGCGGCCTTCGTGAGCCGCTGTCCGGGCGCGGCGCCCGGCACCGGTCAGGCGTCGCGCTTCTTCAGCACCAGGTAGCCGCCGATGAGCGCGGCGATCACCCACAGGGCCATGATGCCGAGACCCGCCCAGGGCCCGTACGGACGTCCGTCGTCGACCGCGACCACCTGGAGGACCTTGGAGCCGGCCTGGTCGGGGAAGTAGTGGGCGACGTTCTTGGCCTTGGGGACGTTCGCCAGGATCGACGAGACCAGGAAGAAGAAGGGCATCAGGATGCCCAGCGACAGCATCGGGCTGCGCAGCATCATCGCGACGCCCACGGAGAACAGCACCATCAGCGTCATGTAGAGACCGCCGCCGACGACGGCGCGCAGGACCCCGGTCTCCGAGAGGGAGGTGCTGTGCGAGCCGAGCAGCACCTGCCCGACGAAGAAGGTCAGGAAGCTGGTGGCCATGCCCACGACCAGGGCCAGGGCGCCGGTGACCGCGACCTTCGACAGGTAGAACGTGGCGCGCTGCGGGACCGCCGCCAGCGAGGTGCGGATCATGCCGGTGCTGTACTCACCGGTGACGACCAGCACACCGAAGACGATCAGGGCCAGCTGCCCGAGGATCAGCCCGGCGAAGCTCGTGTTGGTCGCGTCGAAGTTCTGGAGGTCCTGCTCGGAGGCGTTCCCCCACTGGGAGGCGATCAGCAGGCAGATGAGTCCGCTGATGACGACGGTGACGAGGAGTGCGGACGCCAGCGTCCACACCGTCGAGCGGACCGACTTGACCTTGGTCCACTCGGACTGCAGAACCGCGCTCGTTGCCGCCATGTCAGGACTTCTCCTTCTTGTTCTGCCAGTCGGCACCCCAGGCCGCTCCCGGAGCCGCCGCGGGAACGGCGGCGCCCGCCGCCACGGACTCGTCCGCCGCCTGCCCGGGGATGCCCGCCTGGTACTCCACCGACTCGGCGGTCAGCCGCATGAAGGCCTCCTCCAGGGAGGCGCGCTGCGGGCTGAGTTCGTGCAGCACGACCTGCTTCTCCGCGGCCAGCTCGCCGATCTTGGCGGACTCCGCGCCCTCGATCTCGAACGCGCCCTCGTCGGTGATCACGGACGTGATCGACGCCGCGGTCAGCGCGTCCTTGAACTTCTCCGGCTCCGGGGTGCGGACCCGCACGAAGGAGCGGGAGTTCTCGGCGATGAAGTCGGCCATCGTCGTGTCCGCCATCAGCTTGCCGCGGCCGATCACGATCAGGTGCTCGGCGGTCAGCGCCATCTCGCTCATGAGGTGGCTGGAGACGAAGATGGTGCGGCCCTGGGCCGCCAGGCTCTTCATCAGGTTGCGGATCCAGTGGATGCCCTCGGGGTCCAGTCCGTTGACCGGCTCGTCGAACATCAGGATCTCGGGGTCGCCGAGCAGCGCCGCGGCGATCCCGAGGCGCTGTCCCATGCCGAGTGAGAAGCCCTTGGAGCGCTTCTTGGCGACCGAGGAGAGGCCGACGGTCTCCAGCACCTCGTCGACCCTGCGGGCCGGGATGCGGTTGGACTGGGCCAGGCACAGCAGATGGTTGTACGCCGTGCGGCCCCCGTGGATGGCCTTGGCCTCCAGCAGCGCGCCGATGTGCTTGAGCGGTTCGTTCAGCTCGCGATAGTGCTTGCCGTCGATGCGGATGCTGCCGCTGGTCGGATTGTCCAGGTCCAGCATCATGCGCATGGTGGTGGACTTGCCGGCGCCGTTGGGACCGAGGAAGCCGGTCACCACGCCGGGCCGCACCGTGAAGGTGAGGTGGTCCACGGCGGTCTTGTCACCGTACCGTTTGGTCAGCCCCTGCAGCTCGATCATGCCGCATAGGGTACTGGTGCCCCGGCGGCCGGTGCACGCGGAATACCGGCCCCCGATTGTGCCCGAGCCCCCCACCCGAGGGCAGGGGGCTCGTCGGTCCGGACGCGGGGCGCGTTCAGCGCTGGGCCGGGACGCCGCGCGAGACGGGCTCGTCGTCGGCGGGGGCGCCGGCCGCGGCGACGGCGGCACCGGTCAGCGTGGCCAGCATCTCGCGGACGTTGGTCAGCTGGGCGTTGATGCTGTCGCGGCGGTTGGTGAGGGCCGCCAGCTCGCGCTCGGATTCGCTGCGGATGCGGTCCGCCTTGGCGTTCGCGTCCGCGACGATGTCCTCGGCCTGGCGCTGCGCGGTCTCGACCGTCTGGCGGGCGCGGCGCTCGGCGTCGGTGCGCAGCTTCTCGGCCTCCAGGCGGAGCTGCTCGGCGCGGTGCTCGATCTCGGCGAGGCGCTTCTCGGCCTTGGCCTGACGGGACGCCAGGTCGCGCTCGGACTGCTCACGGCGCTTGGCGAGGTTGGTCTCGAAGTCGGCCGCGGCCTGGGCCGCCTTGGCGCGGGTCTCCTCGAAGAGGGCGTCCGCCTCCTCGCGCTTGGCCTGCGCGTCCTTCTGCGCGTCGGCGCGCATCTGGCCGGCCTCACCCTTGGCCTTCTCGACGATGCGCTCGCCCTCGTCCTCGGCCTTGGCCTTGCGCTCGGTCGCGTAGGACTCGGCGTCGTTGCGCACCTGGGCGGCGGCGGACTCGGCCAGCTCGCGGTGCTGCTCGGCGGCGCGGCGCGCCTCCTCACGCAGGTCCTTCGCCTCCTCCTCGGCGAGGCGGAGGATCTTCTCGACGCGTGCGCCCAGACCCGCGTAGGACGGCTCGGCGTCATTGACCTGCGCCTGAGCGTTCTGGGTCTCGAGGTGCAGTTCCTCGATGCGCTTCTCCAGCGCATTGATCCTGGCGAGTGCGCTGTCACGGTCGGCGACCAGCTTGGTGATGCGGTCGTCCACCTGCCCGCGGTCGTATCCGCGCCGCACGAGCTCGAAGCCGAAAGGGGAGGAAGTGTCGCTCATGGGGTTCCTGTCAATTCAGACCGGGTGGGGTGTTAGAGGGAATCCTAGGGGCCGGGGCGGCGTGTCATCGAGTCAGTGTCCAGTAACTGTGCACAATGACCGCTCAATCGAGTGGTGCATCGTCGGACCGCTTGCCCCCTGTTCGGGTGGTTCCGGACGCCGCCCCGGCAGCGACCGTGTTCTTACCGTTCTGTGTGCCGTTCTGACTGTTGCCCTTTCCCCCGTCGAGCGGCGTCTGGAATGACTCCAGTGCCTCAAGGACATCCTGCACGCGGGTGATCTCCGCGTTGATGTCCTGGCGCCGCCGGGCCAGCACCTCCAGCTCGCGCTTACCCTCCGTGACGATCCGCTCGGCCTCGGTCCGCGCCTCGGCGCGCATCCGCTCCGCGTCCCGCTCGGTGTCGACCTTCTTCTGCTCGGCTCCCTTGAGGAGCTCCTCCGCCTTCTTCACCGCCGCGATGCGGACCTTGCTGGCCTCGGCACTCGCGGTCGACCGGGTCTCCTCGGCCTTCGCCTCCGCGTCGGTGACCAGCTCACGGGCCTTCGCCTCGGCCTTGGACAGCTGCTCGGTTGCGGCCTCCACCAGCTTGTCCACCCGCTCGCCCGCCGACTTCATCGTCGCGGCGGCCTCGTTGCGGGCCCGCTCGTGCAGCTCCTCGACCTCGGACTCGACGCGCTGCCGCAGTTCCTGCGACCGCTCCCTTATGGCGGTGGCGTCCCGGCGGGCCTCCTCCAGCATGGTGTCGGAGTCGGTACGGGCCCGCTCCACCAGGCCGTTGCCCTCGTTGGTGGCTTCGTTGACGAGCCGGTCGGCCTCCTTGCGGGCGGCGCCCACCATGGTGTCGGCCTGCTCCTCGGCCGAGGCGCCGATCTTCCGCGCCTCCGCCTGCGCCCCGGAGATCAGCTCGTCCGCCTGCGCGGCGGCCTCGCCCCTGCGCTTGTTGGCGTCCTCGCGGGCCTCGTCGCGCATCCGGTCGGACTCCGCGCGGGCCGCCTCCGCGTCCCGCTCCGCCGACTCCAGCGCGTCCTTGGCGAGGATGCCCAGCCGCTCGGCCTCCGTCCGCGCCTTGCCGATGAGCTGGTCGGCCTGCTGAGCGGCCTCCGTACGGCGCTTGTTCGCCTCGTTCCTCGCCTCGTCCAGCAGGCGGCGGGCCTCCGACTCGGCGGTGCCCAGTGCCTCCTCGGCGGCCCTGCGGCGCTCCACCGCGTCCCGCTCGGCGCCCTCCAGCGCGTCCTTGGCGAGGATGCCCAGGCGCTCCGCGTCGCGCTGCGCCTTGCCGAGCATCTCCTCGGCCTGCGTGCCGGCCTCGGCCCGCAGCCGGTCGGCCTCCTCGACGGCCTCCGACAGCAGCCGGTCCACCTGCTCGGCGGCGTCCACCCGCAGGCGGTTGGCCTCCTCGCGGGTCTCCGCACGCAGCGCGTCGGCCTCCTCGATCGCCTCCGTGACGGTGCGATCGGCCAGCTGACGGGCGGACTCCGCCTCCTCCTGCGCCTCACGACGCATCCGGGACGCGTCCTCGCCGGCCCGCTCCCGCTCGGCGTTGGCCTCCGCGTGCAGCCGGTCGGCGCCCTCCTGGGCCTCGCCGCGCAGGCGCTCCGCCGCGTGCTCCGCGGCCGAGCGCAGCCCGGCGATCTCCTCCTCGGCCTGCTCGTGCAGCCCATTGACGGAGTCCCGGACCTGCTGGGCCGTCGTCTCGGCGGCACCGATCAGCTCCGCGGCGTGCCGCTCGGCCTCGGCCACCAGGCGCTCCGCCTCGGCACCGGCCTCCTCCACCCGCTTGCGGGCGCTGGCCAGCAGCTCGTCGCTCTCCTGACGGGCCTGGGCCCGCTCCTGCTCGGCCTCGCCGCGCGCCGAACCCAGCAGCTCCTCGGCCTCCCGGCGACGCCGGCCGGCCTCCTCCTGGGCGGCGGACAGCGCCTCGGCCGCCTCGGCCCGCAGCCGGCCCGCGGTCTCCTGGGCCTCCGCCCGTACGCGGTCGGCGGTCTCCTGCGCCTCGACGCGCAGCTGCTCTGCCTCGGCGGCGGCGTCACCGCGCAGCCGGACGGCGGCCTGCTCGGCCTCGGCACGGCTCTGCGAGGCGTCGGCGGCCGCCTCGTCGCGCAGCCGCAGGGTGTCCTGCTCGGCCTGCTCCTGAAGGGTGCGCACCCGCTCGGCCGCCTCCGCGCGCAGCGCGGCGACCTCCTCGGCGGCCTCCCGGCGCAGCCGGTCCGCCTCGGTACGGGCGTCGCGCAGCGCCTCCTCGGCGGCGGTGATGCGCCGTTCGGCCTCGTCGCGCTGCCGGACCAGATCGGCCTCGGCCTCGTCGCGCAGCCGCTCGGCGCCCCGCTCGGCCTCCTCGCGCAGCGCCGCGCCGGCCGCCTCGGCGTCCTCGCGGACCTGGTCGGCCTGCGCCTGCGCCTCCTCGCGCACCTGCCCGGCCTCGCCGTGGGCCCGCTCCAGCAGCTCGTCGGCCTGGCGGCGGAGCCCCGCGGCGCGCTCGATGGCCTCGGTACGGACCCGGTCGGACTCGGCGTTGGCGGTCTGCCGGTGCCCGGCGGCGTCCGCCTTGGCCTTGGTCAGCAGCTCCTCGGCGGAGCGGGCCGCCTCCTCGATCTGCTGGACGGCCTCGCGCCGGGCCTCGCCGCGGATGCGCTCGCCCTCCGCGACCGCCTCGGCGCGCAGCTGCTCGGCCTCGCCGCGCAGCCGGCGCGCCTCCTCCTGCAGCTCGACCGTCTTGGCGCGGTACTCCTTGGTGTCGTCCTTGGCCGTGCCCAGCAGCTGCTCGGCCGACTCCTCGGCCTGGCCGCGCAGCCGCTCCGCCTCGGACTCCGCCTCGCGGCGGATGCGCTCGGCCTCCTCGCTCGCGGCGCGAGTGGTGGCCCGGGCGTCCTCGGTGGCCTTGGTCAGGACCTCCTCGGCGGTGCGGGCCGCCTTGGCCAGCGCGGCCGCCGCGTCCTCGGCCGCCTCGGACTTGGCGGTCTCCTGGGCCTGGGCCAGCACGCGGTCGGCCTCGGCCCTGGCGTCCGCCACGACCTGCTCGGCCTCGGACTTGGCGGCCTCCGCCTCCTTGGTCGCCTCCGCGACCAGGCGGGCGACCTCGGCCTTGGCGGTGCGGGTGCGCTGCTCGTTGTCGGCGTCCACGACGGACAGCCGCTTGGCGGCGTTGCTCGCCGCCTCCTCACGGAGCCGGTCGGACTCGCTCTGCGCCTCGCGGAGCTTCTCCTCGGCGTCCCGCAGCTTGTCCTCGGCGACCCGGGTCAGCTCGGCGGCCTGGGTGCGGGCGCTCTCCGTGTCGCTGCGGGTGGACGTACGCAGCTGCTCGGCCTGGGACGTGGCCTCCTGGGCCTGGCTGGCCGCGGCGTTGAGCAGGCGCTCGGCGTCGGCGCGGGCGCGGCGCAGCAGTTGCTCCGCCTCGGCGCGGGCGGCCGCCCCCTCCGACTCCAGCCGGTCGCGGGCGCCCTCGGCGATCCGCTGGGCCTCGGTGCGGGCGGCGGCCAGCGCCGACTCCGACTCGGCCCGGGTCTCCTCCATGAGCCGCCGGGCCTGGGACTCGGCGCGGGCGCGCAGCTGTTCCGCCCAGGCGACGTTCTCGTTGACGTGGCTCTCGACGTTGGTCCGGCGCTCGGCCAGCTCCTCGTCGAGTCGACGGCGCCGGGCCACGGCCTCGGCGTGCCACTCCGCCTCCGCACGCGACTGGTGCTCGGCCTGCTCCTGCAGCAGCCGCTGGGTGGCGGCGCGGGCCTCGCGCAGCTCCCGTTCGGCGTCGGCACGCAGCTGGTCGGCCTGGATCTGGGCGTTGCGCAGCAGCTGGTCCGCCTGCAGGCCCATGTTGTCGTAGGCAGGACGGGTCGCCAGATTGCGTCGCGCCTCGTGCAGCTTGGCGCGCAGCACCTCGACCTGGTATCCGAGGTCGTCGGCATGCTGGACGACCTTGTCCCGCTCCTTACGAAGCCGTTCCATCTCGGCCTCGAACTGCGAGAGGTGGTCTTCCTCAACCTCGTAGCGGTCGTAGCCCCGCACTCCGCGGTCCCATCCGTCTCCTGGTGTACCCACCCGCCAACCGAGTGAGATTCCCCGGGGCCCCGTTCACCGCGGAGCCTTACGGAGAATTGTGTCCGATCCCACGCCGAGGCGCGGGCAGGTACCCCAGCCCACCCCGGGGTCGCCCCGCCACTCTACCGGGGCGAGTCGCGTCCGGTCAGTGCTCCTTGGACGAGGTGACCAGCTCCGTGAGAACGCCGTGGCAGTCCTTGGGGTGCAGGAAGGTGATCCGGGACCCCATCGTGCCGGTGCGCGGGGTGTCGTACAGCACCCGCACGCCCTTGTCGCGGACGGCCGCGGCGTCCCCGTCCACGTCGTCGGTGCCGAAGGCGATGTGGTGGACGCCCTCACCGTTCTTGGCCAGCCACTTCGCGACCGTGGAGTCCTCGCGGGTCGGTTCCAGCAGCTGGAGGTAGGACGCGCCCCCGTCGGAGGTCTCGTTGATCTTCAGCATGGCCTCACGGACGCCCTGCTCCTCGTTGACCTCGGTGTGGAACACCTCGAAGCCGTACGTGGCACGGTAGAACTCGACGGTCGCGTCGAGGTCGAAACAAGCGATACCGATGTGATCGATTCGAGTCAGCATGAGTCCAGTGGACCGCCGGGACGCATGGTCACGCAACGTGCCCGCGATCACACCGTCCGCCTCGTGACCGCCGCCGTACCCCTCAGTACATTGACACCACCCTCGTGAAACCATCGTTAACCCACCCTCCGTGCAAAGGGGCCGCGTCATGACCAGCCAGGCACGTACGTCCGTGATCGTCGCGGGCGCCCGCACTCCGATGGGCCGCCTGCTCGGCTCGCTCCGCAGCTTCTCCGGCGCCGAGCTCGGCGCCGTCGCCATCAAGGCGGCCCTGGACCGGGCCGGCATCGCCGGCGACCAGGTCGAGTACGTGATCATGGGCCAGGTGCTGCAGGCCGGCGCCGGGCAGATCCCCGCCCGCCAGGCCGCGGTCAAGGCCGGCATCCCGATGAGCGTCCCGGCGCTCACCATCAACAAGGTCTGCCTGTCGGGACTGGACGCGATCGCCCTGGCGGACCAGCTGATCCGCGCGGGTGAGTTCGACGTCGTGGTGGCCGGCGGCCAGGAGTCCATGACCAACGCCCCGCACCTGCTGCCCAAGACCCGCGAGGGCTTCAAGTACGGCGCCGTCCAGATGCTGGACGCGATGGCCCACGACGGCCTGACCGACTCGTTCGAGAACATCGCCATGGGCGAGTCGACCGAGAAGCACAACACCCGCCTGGGCATCGCCCGCGCCGAGCAGGACGAGATCGCCGCCCTGTCCCACCAGCGCGCGGCGGCCGCCCAGAAGAACGGCCTCTTCGACGCCGAGATCACCCCGGTGGAGGTCCCGCAGCGCAAGGGCGACCCGGTGGTCTTCAGCAAGGACGAGGGCATCCGCGCCGAGACCACGGTCGAGTCCCTGGGCAAGCTGCGCCCCGCCTTCAGCAAGGACGGCACCATCACGGCCGGCACCTCCTCGCAGATCTCCGACGGCGCCGCCGCGGTGGTCGTGATGAGCAAGGAGAAGGCCGAGGAACTGGGCCTGGAGTGGCTTGCCGAGATCGGCGCCCACGGCAACGTGGCGGGCCCGGACAACTCGCTGCAGTCGCAGCCGTCCAACGCCATCGCGCACGCGCTGAAGAAGGGCGGCCTCACCGTGGCCGACCTGGACCTCATCGAGATCAACGAGGCGTTCGCCGCGGTGTCCGTGCAGTCGATGAAGGACCTGGGCGTGACACCTGAAAAGGTGAACGTCAACGGTGGTGCCATCGCCCTCGGTCACCCGATCGGCATGTCCGGCGCCCGCCTCGTGCTCCACCTGGCGCTGGAGCTCAAGCGCCGCGGCGGCGGCACCGGCGCGGCGGCCCTCTGCGGCGGCGGCGGCCAGGGCGACGCCCTGATCATCCGCGTCCCCGCCAACTGACTCGCCCCGCGGACGCGCGGACGGTTGATCATCCGCGTGCCGCTCGGTTGTCCGGGCGGCATGTGGGCAGACCCTGTTGGCGAGTGAGCCGAAGCGGAGTGACTTCGGCCGAAGTTGATCATTTGTGGGCTGTCCGGGCGGCATGTGGGCAGATTCGGTGGGCGAGTGAGCCGAAGGGGAGCGGCCGGTGTCGAAAGGGAGAGCGCGCGGAGCCTGTGAGGAACGAGCAGGCGAGCACGGTCGACCGTCGACACCGGCTGAGCGAACCGGAGGCGAACCGAGCCCTCAAAGAAGAAGGAGCACGATGGACGTCCCCACCCTGGTGGAGCAGGCGCGGCAGGGCCGCCCGAGGGCGGTCGCGCGGCTGATCTCACTGGTGGAGGGGGCGTCCCCGCAACTGCGTGAGGTGATGGCGGCCCTCGCGCCGCTCGCCGGCGGCGCGTACGTGGTCGGGCTGACCGGCTCGCCCGGTGTCGGCAAGTCGACCTCGACCTCGGCGCTGGTCTCGGCCTACCGGCGGGCCGGGAAGCGGGTCGGGGTGCTCGCGGTGGACCCCTCGTCGCCGTTCAGCGGGGGCGCCCTGCTGGGCGACCGGGTCCGGATGAGCGACCACGCCTCGGACCCGGGGGTCTACATCCGTTCGATGGCCACCCGCGGCCACCTCGGCGGCCTGGCGTGGGCCGCGCCGCAGGCGATCCGGGTGCTGGACGCGGCGGGCTGCGAGGTGATCCTCGTGGAGACCGTCGGCGTCGGGCAGTCGGAGGTCGAGATCGCGGCCCAGGCGGACACCTCCGTGGTGCTGCTCGCGCCCGGGATGGGGGACGGCATCCAGGCGGCGAAGGCGGGGATCCTGGAGATCGGCGACGTCTACGTGGTCAACAAGGCCGACCGGGACGGCGCCGACGCCACCGCCCGCGAGCTCAACCACATGCTGGGCCTGGGCGAGGCCCGGCAGGCGGGCGACTGGCGCCCGCCGATTGTCAAGACGGTCGCCGCCCGCGGTCAGGGGACCGACGAGCTCGTCGAGGCGCTGGAGAAGCACCGGGCCTGGATGGAGGAGCACGGTGTGCTGGCGGAGCGGCGGCTGCGCCGCGCCGCCCTGGAGGTCGAGCACATCGCCGTCACGGCGCTGCGCGAGCGGATCGGCGACCTGCACGGTGACCGCCGGCTCGGCGCCCTGGCCGAACGCATCGTCGCCGGCGCGCTGGATCCGTACGCCGCCGCCGACGAGCTGGTCGCGGGCCTGACCGAGCAGGCCTGACCGAGCAGGCCTGACCGAGCGGCCCCGGGAACGGGCCGCCCGGGCCGGCCGGTCAGGCGCGTCCGCGTACCGCGCGCAGGTGCTCGGCGACCGGGGCCAGCGCCTTGCGCAGCGCCGCCAGGTCCTCCGCCGGGAGCAGGTCGATGAAGTGCTCCCGTACGGCCGCCACGTGGTGCGGGGCGACCTTGCGCATGGTCTCCCAGCCCTCCTCGGTGAGGACGGCGTACAGCCCGCGCCGGTCGGACTCGCAGTTCTCGCGGCGGACCAGGCCCGCGGTCTCCATGCGGCTGATCTGGTGGGACAGCCGGCTCTTGGACTGGAGGGTCGCGCGGGCCAGGTCGCTCATCCGCATGCGGCGCTCGGGCGACTCCGAGAGGTTGACCAGGATCTCGTAGTCGTTGTACGTCAGACCGAACGGCTGCAGGTCCCGTTCGAGCTGGTGGGTCAGCAGCTTGCTGACCTCCAGGTGGGTGCGCCAGGTGCGCTGCTCGTCGCCGGTCAGCCAGATGGTGCCGTTCTCAGTCTCCATGCTGGAATTATACCCAGGATGTTGAAATCCGTATTAATTGGGGTCCGGTTGCGTGTCCGCGCGGTCACAGTCCGAAACGGCGCTGCAGGTCGCCCAGTTGACCCGGCAGTCGCGGCGCGCCCGGTGCGCCGCCGTGGGCACCGGCCCCCGCGCCCGGTACGCCGGCCTCGTGCGGGACCGCGCCGGTCGCCTGCTCGGGCATCAGCACCTCCGTGGACTGCAGCAGCACCTGGCCCGCGCCCACGAACTCGAACTGGTGCTCCTCGCCCGAGGTGCCGCCGATGCCGGTCAGCGCCCGCAGGCCGCCCAGCACGCCGCGCATGTAGCCGTGGTCGTAGTGGTGGCAGGGCGACGGGCAGTCCGCCCAGCCCACCAGGGCCTGCGGGTCGACCCGGACCGGGGGCTCGACGAAGTGCACCGCGCCGTTGGACGCGGCGACGAACTTGCCCGTGCCGATGAGGGTCAGGAAGCCCGGGATGATCGACTGCTTGAGCGCCAGCCCCGGCTGGAAGGCCAGCAGGTTCCCCGACCGGATGGTGAGGTTGCCGTCCTCCAGGTCGTAGGAGTTCACGTCGAAGGCGCGGTCGGCGAGGATCATCTTGCCCTGGCCCTCGGCGACCACCCAGTCCGAAGCGTGCAGCGGGGAGTGGAAGTTGGCGCGGATCAGGCCGTCGAGGGCGCCGTGGCCGATGCCGTGGAAGGAGATCTGCCCGTAGTAGGCGATCATCTTCCCCTTCTGCAGGAACCACTGCCCCTTGAGGTCGACGCTGAAGGCGTACGGGTTGACGTTGTCGTCGACCGGCAGGGTGTACGGGTCGTGGACGACCGGGCCGTTCGCGGTCACAGCTTCTCCTCGCTCGCCTGGACGTAGACCGTGCCCTGCCCCGACAGCTCCAGCTGGAACGCCTCGCCGGAGCCGCGGCCCACCATGTCGCGCCAGCCGAGCGCGGTGGACAGCTTGTTGCGGACGTCGCCGCGGTGGGCGACGTACGCCTGCGGGTCGACGTGCACCGGACGCTGCGGGGTGATCGGCAGCTCGATCACGCCGCCGTGCGCCATGACCGCCACCGCGCCCTGGCCCTGCAGCGTCGTGGTGAACAGGCCCTGGCCCGTCACCTGGCCGCGGATGACGCCCATGACACCGCCCTGGGAGCCCATGAACATCGTGCTCTGCCGCAGTGTGCCGTCGAAGGCGAGCAGCCGGTCCGCCTCGACGTACAGGGTGTCGCCGGTCAGGTCGATGCAGTGCACATGGTGGCCGCCGTGCCCGAACATCACCGAGCCGTGGCCCTCGACGGTCATCAGCGGTGTCGCCTCGCCCGCCATCCGGCGGCCGATCATCGACCCGATGCCGCCCTGCCCGCCCTGCATGTTCGGGGTGAACGAGACGTTCCCGCGGTAGGCGAGCATCGCGCCCCGCTGGCTGAACATCCGCTGCCCGGGCAGCACCTGGGCCTCGACCATCTTGGAGTTGATCCGGGTGAACGGCATCAGACCTGCCCCCCGATCGTGTTGCGCTCGCTGGGCTGGACGTACACCAGGCCGTCGCCCTCGAAGCGGATCTGGAAGGACTCGCCGCCGGACTCGCCGATCATGGCGCGCCAGCCGATGCCGGCCTGGAAGTGCTGCTGCAGACGGCCGGTGTGCGCCACATAGGCGCCCGGGTCGACCTGGAGCGGCATGCCGGGGGAGACACGCAGCACCACGGCCGGTCCGTCGGACATGATCGCCGCCTGGCCCATGCCCTCCACCGTGGTGGTGAACAGCCCGTTGCCCTGGGAGGCGCCGCGCAGCCCGGTGAAGGTGGTGCCGGTGCGCAGCGTCGCCTCGGTCGCCAGCAGATTGCTGGCCTCGACGTACAGCTTCTCGCCGTTGAGGCGGACGAGGTTGATCTCGCTCGCGCGGTCGGCGAAGTAGCAGGTGCCCTGCCCCCGTACCTCCATGACCTCCATCGACTCGCCGGTGAGCCGCCGGGTCACCATGCCGCGCAGACCCTCGCCGCCACCGGACATCTTCTTGAACTGCATCTGGCCGTCGTAGGCGACCATCGCCCCGTTCTTCGCCTTCACGGCGTCGCCGGCCATGTCCACGGCGAGCACCTTGCTGCCCTGCAATCGAAACTGAGCCACGGGTCAGACCGTATCCGTCCGGGAGGAACCCGTCACCAGGGTCCGCGTCACATGATTGTTGCCGGAGGTGCCGGAGGTGCCGGAGGCGCCCGCCGTACCCGCGGCCTCCTCGACCTCCAGCAGGGAGGCGCCGCGCCGTTCGGCCTCGAAGGCCGCGTGCCCGCCGCGCAGTCCGAACAGCCGCTTGGACAGCAGGATGTAGAGGACGGCGAGGATGTTGAGCAGCAGCGTGCCGATCTTCAGGTAGCTGACCTTCTCGGTGATCTCCCAGATCTCCAGCGGCAGGAACGCCGCCGTCGCCACCACGGTGAGGTACTCCGCCCAGCGCTTGCCCGCCCACAGGCCGAACGCCTCGACGATCTCGATCAGGGCGTACAGCAGCAGCGCCCCGGCCACGATCAGCAGCGTGGAGTGCCGGTACTCGAAGGTCCTGCGGATGGTGTCGACCACGGGGGAGTGGTCGAGGTCGTAGTGGAAGTGCTCGAAGACCGGGCGGAAGACGGCCAGGTTCTCCTCGAAGAAGCGGCGCACCGCGTCCTGCGAGTTGCTGAAGCGCCACACCGCCCAGGCCGCCAGCACGATGAACAGGCCGCGCAGCAGCCGCTCCACGGCCAGGAAGCGCAGGATGAACAGATCACGCAGCGCGCGGCCGCGCGGCACCTCGGGCGCCTGGTCGGCGGGGCCCGAACCGTGCGGGTCGCCGAGTGCGAAGTCCCCGCAGCGCAGGCAGCGCCAGACCTCGCCGAGCGCGGTCTCGGCGCGCAGCCGCTCGCGCAGGTGCGTCTCGTCGGGCGCGTAGGTGACATGCCCGCGCCGGGCGCAGTGCCGGCGGTCCCAGTCCAGCTTCATCCCGTTTCTTCCTCGAGGGGGCGAGTTGTCGGTCGTCGGTCGTCGTGGAGGGGGACGCGGCCCGCCGCCGGATGGTTCACATGTTCCCGGACCCCGGCGCCGGGGCGCGGGAACGGGCGGGTGATAATGGTGACACCCTTTGTGATCGTGTTCACAAGGGCTGTCGGCGCCCGACAGCCGTACCGTGCAAGAGCCCGCAGTCGAGTCCCGTAAGAGAGGTCCCGTGGACATCAAGACCGCATCCGCCCTGAACCGGCTCCGCCTGGTCTCCGCCCCGGAGGCGGTGTCCTTCCTTCTGCTGCTGATCTGCTCGGTGCTCAAGCGCACCACGGACTTCAACGCGGTGCCCGTGATGGGCATGGTGCACGGCGTCCTGTTCGTCCTCTATGTCGCGCTCTGGGCGTGGGCGTGGTTCCGCGCCAAGTGGCCGCTCGGCCGCGCCGCGCTCTACCTCCTGCTCTCCGTGCTGCCCACCGGCGGCTTCTTCGCCGAGCGCATGCTGCGCCGCGAGGCCGAGGACAGCGTCATCGCGGCCCGCGCCCGCAAGGAGCTCAAGGACGTCGGCCGAGGGGCGGTCGAGGCATGATCGTCGCGTTCTCCGTCAGCCCGGTCGGCGTCGGCGAGGACGTCGGCGAGTATGTCGCGGACGCGGTCCGTGTGGTCCGCGAGTCGGGGCTGCCCAACCGCACCGACGCGATGTTCACCTCGATCGAGGGCGAGTGGGACGAGGTGATGGACGTCGTCCGCCGCGCCGTCGCCGCCGTCGAGGCCCGCGCCGGACGCGTCTCCCTCGTCCTCAAGGCCGACATCCGCCCCGGCGTCACCGACGGCCTGACCTCCAAGGTCGCCACCGTCGAGCGGTACCTCGCGGGCGAGTAGCCGCGGGGCGTTCCCGCAACGAACGCCGGGCGGGCTGGATCTCCAGCCCGCCCGGCGTCTTTTTGTGTCGGAGCTTGCGGCGTTCAGTCCGTCGACAGGGCGGTGCCCAGGGGGGTGCGTTCGTAGAGGACCTGGTGGCCGTAGCGGCGTGAGGTGAGCAGGCCCGCGTCGCGGAGTACCGACAGGTGCGAGGAGACGGACGACAGGGCGAGGCCGTGGCGGTGGGCGAGCGCGGTGGTGGTCGCCGGTTCGCCGAGACCGCTGAGGATGGCGGCCCGGTTGGCGCCCAGCAGCCGGACCAGGGCGTCCGAGTCGGCGCGCGGGGTCTGCCAGAGGCCGCCGATGCCGCGCGCCGGGTAGACGACGGTGCCCTGCCAGGGCGGGTCGAAGCCCGATGCCACGTCGGGCCAGACGAAGACGCTGGGCGCGAGGACCAGGCCGTCGCCGCCGAGGTCGCGGTCGTGCTGCGCCGGCCGGTGCAGCGTCAGGGTGCCGTTCGCCCAGCTCAGCGAGGGATGCAGATCGGCGAAGAGCCCGGTCAGCCCGTCGTCCGCGAGCCGGCGGGCGCGGAAGGCGATGTCGGCTTCCAGTACGGCGCGCACGCGCGGCCAGTACGGGGCGACCAGCGCGTGCCAGGCCTGTTCGCACAGGTCCGCCAAGTCCCTTGTGGCGCGGGCCGGATCGGCGAGCATGGCGCGGCCGGACGGGGTGTCCGCCGCGCCCGGGGTGTCGGCGAGGGCGCGGGCGAGGTCGTCGCGGGCTGTGCCGGGGTCGGTGGCCCGTACGCGGGCCAGGTCCTGCTCGATGGAGGTCAGGGGGCTGTCCGGCGGCGGGGAGAGGAAGTCCGGGGTGTGGCCGCGGCGCGGCATGAGCAGCCACAGCGGCGTGAGGTCCAGCTCCCGCGCCGCCGGCTGCGTCTGCCGGAGCCAGGGCAGGTGGTAGGCCTGCAGCCGGGGCTCCTTGAGGGCGCGGACCGCGCCCGTCACCTCCCACAGCGGGGATATCCCGAACCGGCAGCGCAGCAGGTCGTCCGGCCCGAACCGCATGTGCAGCGGCACTGGCGGCCTCCTCCCGGGCACCCTTGTTTCGGCTGGAGCCGAAAGACTACGGGCGGTGGGGTTCCGGCCGCCACGCTGCGGTCCATGACGCTCAATGCCGACGCCGTCCCCGCCGCCGCGTCCGGGGGCTACCGTGCCGTCTTCGCCGTGCGGGAGTTCCGGGCCGTCTTCGCGGCGCACGTGCTGTCGTTGCAGGGCACCGTCGTGTCCCAGATCGCGCTGTCCGTGCTGGTGTTCCGGCTCACCGCGTCGCCGTTGCTGTCGGCGCTCACCTTCGCGCTGGGTTTCGTGCCGTACGCCGTGGGCGGGACGCTGCTGGCGGGGGTCGCCGACCGCTTCCCGCCGCGGCGGGTGCTGGTGGTCTGCGACCTGCTGTGCGCGGCGTGCGCGGCCGGGATGGTGCTGCCGGGGACGCCGATCGCCGTCCTGCTCGCGCTGCGCGCGGTCATGGCGGTGATCGCCCCGGTCTTCACCGGGACGCGCGCGGCGAGCCTGGCCGACATCCTCCCGGGTGACGCCTTCGTCCTCGGGCGGTCGCTGATCCGGATCGTGGCGCAGGGAGCTCAGGTCGTCGGCTTTGGGCTGGGCGGACTGCTGCTGGTCGTGGTCACGCCGCGGGCCGCGTTGCTGCTCACCGCGGCCGCGTTCCTCGGTTCGGCGCTGCTGCTGCGCCTGGGGACGAGGCGGCGGCCGGCACGCGGCGCGCGTGACCGCGGTGACGGCGGGGGTACGGGACGGCTGCTGGCCCACCGCCGGGTGCGCGGGCTCCTGCTGCTCGCGTGGGTGCCGTCGTTCTTCTGCGTCGTCCCGGAGGCGCTCGCGGCGCCGTACGCGCAGTCCGTGGGGGCGGGGACGACGGGGCTCGGCCTCTTCATGGCGGCGATGCCGGTCGGCATGATCCTCGGGGAGGCCCTGGCGGGCGGGTACTTGAGCCCGGCGGTCCGCGGCCGGATCGCCGGCCCGCTGGTGGCGTGCACCCTGCTGCCCTACGCCGCCTTCCTGCTGCGGCCGTCGCTGCCCTGGTCCCTGGCCGCGATGTTCGTCGCCGGGCTCACCGGCGCCTGGACGCTGGGCGTGGACCAGTGGTTCGTCGACGCCGTTCCGGAGGAGTTGCGCGGCCGGGCGATGACCGTGCAGTCGGCGGGCCTGATGACGGTCCAGGGCGCGGGGATGGCGGCGGCAGGCGCCGCCGCGGAGTTCGTGCCCGTCCATGTGGTGAACGGGTGGTCCTGCGTGATCGGCACCTTGTGCGTCCTCGCGGTGCTGCGGACCGTATGGGGCGGTCCGCAGCACCGCGAGTGATCGGGGTGCCGGCCGGGTCATCGGGTCAACGGGTCACCGGGCTGCACCGGCGCGCCGTCAGGCGACGTTGACCCCGGTCCAGGCGGCGGCGACCGCGTTGTACTCGGCGGAGCCGCTGCCGTACAGGTCCTTGGCCGCGTTCAGTGTCGCGGTGCGGGCCTTGGCGTAGTTGGTGGACGAGGTGAAGTACACCGTCAGGGCGCGGTACCAGATGGCCGCGGCCTTGGCGCGGCCGATGCCGGTGACGGTGGAGCCGTTCTTCGTGGGGCTGTTGTAGCTGACGCCGTTGATGGTCTTGGCGCCGCTGCCCTCGGAGAGCAGGTAGAAGAAGTGGTTGGCCACACCCGACGAGTAGTGCACGTCGAGGTTCTTCACCGAGGAGGACCAGTAGTCGGCGGAGGCGCCGTCCTTGGACGGCTTGTCCATGTAGCGCAGCGGGGTGCCGTTGCCGTTGATGTTGATCTTCTCGCCGATGAGGTAGTCCGGGGTGTCCGAGGCGAGGTTGGCGTTGAACTCGACCATGGTGCCGAAGATGTCGGAGGTGGCCTCGTTGAGGCCGCCGGACTCGGCGGAGTAGGTCAGGCCGGCCGTGGCGCTGGTCACGCCGTGGGATATCTCGTGGCCGGAGACGTCGAGCGCGGTCAGCGGGTGGGTGTTGCCCGAGCCGTCGCCGTAGGTCATGCAGAAGCAGCTGTCGTCCCAGAAGGCGTTGACGTAGTTGCTGCCGTAGTGGGCGCGCGAGACGGAGCCCTTGCCGTCGTTCCTGATGCCCGAGCGGCCGAAGGTGTTCTTGTAGAAGTCCCAGGTGGCCGCGGCGCCGAACTGGGCGTCCACGCCCGCCGACTGGCGGTTGGAGGCGGAGCCGTTGCCCCACACGTCGTCGGTGTCGGTGAACGTGGTGCCGGTGCCGCTGGTGCGGTTGTTCAGGTCGGTGGTGGAGATGCCGCCGCGGCTCGCGTCCTTCAGCGTGTAGGTGCTGCCGGACTTGGTGGTGGTGAGGGTGACCGAACCCACGTGGACGCCGGTGCCGGTGCCGGTCTGGATGCCCTCGTACTGCTGGATCACCGCGCCGGTGCTCGCGTCGGTGATCACGTTGAGCTCGCTGGGAGTGCCGTCGGCCTGGGTGCCGTGGACGACGGTCCGGTAGGCGAGCCGGGGCGTGCCGCTGACCGCCCAGACGACCTTCTGCGGGGTGGCGGCGGTACCGACGGTCTTCAGCGGCTCCTCGCCCTTGACCAGCGGTGTCTTCAGCAGGCCCTTGACCGTGGCGGCGGCCTTGTCGCGGGCGGCGGACGGCGTCACGGCGGGGGTGAGGGTGGCGGGGGCGATGCCCGCGGTGACGGCCCGCGAGACGGACCGGGTGGCACCGTCGCTGCCTTGGTGGACCACCAGGTCGCCGCCGAGCACCTCCAGGCCCGCGTAGGTGCGGTCGTAGCGCAGGTGGCGGGTGCCGTCCGGGTCGACGACGACGTCCTTGACCGTCAGCCGCTCCTGGGCTCCCAGGCCGAGGGCGCCGGCCAGGGCGCCCGCCTGGCCGCGGGCGTCGGTGAGGGCCTGTGCGTGGGAGGCGGCGAGCGCGGTGGCGGAGGGTGCGGGCCGTGCGGTCGCCGCGAAGGACTGGAGGCCGCCGGCCAGGAGCGCCGATGTGGCCACGAGGGTGCCGAGTGCCAGCTTCTTGCGCAATGTGACTCCTTGGGTCCCGCCGTGTGGGGACGGCAGGCGTGGTCCCCGGGCGGAACCGCACCCGGGGGATGTGGGGGGTGCGCGGTGTTCCGCGCGGTAAGGAGCCTCGCACCGAACAGGGCATTAATGACAGGTGCATTTCATCGATTGGCCGGTTGTCGTGAGCGTGACCGGCGTCACGTCCCGGGTCATCCGGGCCAAAGGGTGGCAAGTCCGGCCCGGGAGTAGGGGAAACCCTCCCCGGGAGGGTGGGGTTTTCAGTCGGAACCCCTGGCCGGGGTGGCTGAAACACTGCGTTCACACAGGTGCGGCGGGTGGCGGGTACGTCGGTGCCCCGGCGGGCCTGACGTGCCGTCGTCCCGCCCCGCGAGACGTGGCTGCCCGCCATGTGACCGGCGGGTAGGCTCGGCCCTGTGTCCAAGCCGCTCAGCCTGCCCTTCGACCCGATCGCCCGCGCCGACGAGATCTGGACCCGGCGCTGGGGTCGCGTGCCGTCCATGGTCGCGATCACGTCGATCATGCGCGCCCAGCAGATCCTGCTGAGCCAGGTCGACGCCGTGGTCAAGCCCTACGGACTGACCTTCGCCCGCTACGAGGCGCTGGTGCTGCTCGCCTTCAGCAAGGAGGGCGAGCTGCCGATGTCGAAGATCGGCGAGCGCCTCATGGTGCACCCGACGTCGGTCACCAACACCGTCGACCGCCTGGTGGCCGCCGGACTCGTCGCCAAGCGCCCCAACCCCAACGACGGGCGCGGCACGCTGGCCTCCATCACGGCCAAGGGCCGCGAGGTGTGCGAGGCCGCCACCGACGACCTCACGGGGATGAAATTCGGCCTCCAGGCGTACGACGACGACGAGTGCGCGGAGATCTTCGCCCTGCTGCGGCCGCTGCGGATATCCGCGGGGGATTTCGAGTCGTAGGCCCGCGCAGGGACGCGGCCCGCTCCGGGGCGGCCCGGGGGAAAGCGCCCGAAGCGCACCGGTTAGGCTTCGGCGCATGAAGCAGAGTGTCCTGACCCGGTACCGCGCCCTCGCCTATGTGACGGGTGTGCTGCTGGTCCTGCTGACCGTCGGCGTGATCGCCAAGTACCTGCTGCACATCGACGGCGCCGCGGGCTTCACCCAGGTCGTCGCCATCGCGCACGGCTGGCTCTACGTCCTGTACCTGGTCTTCGCCTTCGATCTGGGATCCAAGGCGAAGTGGCCCTTCGGCAAGCTGCTGTGGGTGCTGCTGGCCGGGACCGTTCCCACCGCGGCGTTCTTCGTCGAGCGCAGGGTGACCCGCGAGGTGGCGCCGCTGGTGCTCCCCACGGGTGAACCCGTCAAGGTCTGACAACCGCCTGACCTGCGGATACCCCCCTCCCTGCGCGGACGGGGGGTTTTGCCGTCGACAAATACTAGGACGTCCTAGTATTTTCGCCCCACAGGGGTAGACCTCCTTGTACAAGGACGTGCGAGGACGGCCCCGCACCGATGAGAGGCGGACACCGGCATGGACGCTGCAGCCATTGACGAGGGGCGCAGCCGCTGGCAGGCGCGCTACGACGCCTCCCGCAAGCGCGAGGCGGACTTCACCACGCTCTCCGGGGACACCGTGGAGCCGGTGTACGGGCCGCCGGCCGGCGCGGAGGTACCCGGCTTCGAGCGGATCGGCTGGCCCGGGGAGTACCCGTTCACCCGCGGTCTGCACGCCACCGGCTACCGGGGCCGCACCTGGACCATCCGCCAGTTCGCCGGCTTCGGCAACGCCGAGCAGACCAACGAGCGCTACAAGATGATCCTGGAGGCGGGCGGCGGCGGTCTGTCCGTCGCCTTCGACATGCCCACCCTCATGGGCCGGGACTCCGACGACCCGCGCTCGCTGGGCGAGGTCGGCCACTGCGGTGTGGCCATCGACTCCGCGGCCGACATGGAGGTCCTCTTCCGGGACATCCCGCTCGGCGACGTCACCACCTCGATGACGATCTCCGGTCCCGCGGTGCCGGTCTTCTGCATGTACCTGGTGGCCGCCGAGCGCCAGGGCGTCGACCCCGCGGTGCTCAACGGCACCCTGCAGACCGACATCTTCAAGGAGTACATCGCGCAGAAGGAGTGGCTCTTCGAGCCCGAGCCGCACCTGCGCCTGATCGGCGACCTGATGGAGCACTGCGCGAAGGGCATCCCCGCGTACAAGCCGCTGTCGGTCTCCGGCTACCACATCCGCGAGGCCGGCTCCACGGCCGCGCAGGAACTCGCCTACACCCTCGCCGACGGCTTCGGCTATGTGGAGCTGGGCCTGTCGCGCGGGCTGGACGTCAACACCTTCGCCCCGGGGCTCTCCTTCTTCTTCGACGCGCACCTCGACTTCTTCGAGGAGATCGCCAAGTTCCGCGCGGCGCGCCGGATCTGGGCGCGCTGGATGCGCGACGTGTACGGGGCGACGTCCGACAAGGCGCAGTGGCTGCGCTTCCACACCCAGACCGCGGGCGTCTCGCTCACCGCCCAGCAGCCGTACAACAACGTCGTGCGCACCGCGGTCGAGGCGCTGGCGGCGGTGCTCGGCGGAACCAACTCCCTGCACACCAACGCCCTGGACGAGACGCTGGCGCTGCCCAGCGCCCAGGCCGCGGAGATCGCGCTGCGCACCCAGCAGGTGCTGATGGAGGAGACCGGCGTCGCCAATGTCGCCGACCCGCTCGGCGGCTCCTGGTACGTCGAGGCGCTGACCGACCGCATCGAGGCGGACGCGGAGAAGATCTTCGACAAGATCAAGGAACTGGGCGCCCGCGCCGTGCCCGACGGGCGGCACGAGGTCGGCCCGATCACCTCCGGCATCCTGCGCGGCATCGAGGACGGCTACTTCACCGGCCAGATCGCCGAGGCCGCCTTCGAGTACCAGCGTTCCCTGGAGAAGGGCGACAAGCGGGTCGTCGGCGTCAACTGCCACACCGGCTCCGTCACCGGGGACCTGGAGATCCTGCGGGTGAGCCACGAGGTGGAGCGCGAGCAGGTGCGGGTCCTGGCCGCCCGCAAGGAGCGGCGGGACGACGCCGCCGTGCGCAAGGCCCTGGAGGCGATGCTCACCGCCGCCCGCGAGGGCACCAACATGATCGAGCCGATGCTGGAGGCCGTGCGCGCCGAGGCGACACTCGGCGAGATCTGCGGCGTGCTGCGCGACGAATGGGGCAGCTACACCGAGCCCGCGCGCTTCTGAGCACATCGGCGGCGCGAACGCCGAGGGCCGGCGGGAACCCGGGGGTTCCCGCCGGCCTCGTGTCATCGCGGCGCCGCGGCGCCGCTACGACTCAGAACTGCTGCACGAAGTACGGCTCGACGGTCATCCAGCCGTTGCCGCGGGCCCCGTAGCGGGTGCCGTTGTCGCTCTGCGCCAGGGTGTACCAGGAGTCGACGTAGTCCGGGTCGTCGGTCCACCAGTCGTCCGGGATCGCGTCCAGGACCGCGTTCACCAGCGGGATGTAGGTGCCCTGGTCGGTGACGGTGAGCAGCACCGTGGCGATGGCCTTGGCCAGGTCGCGGTAGTTGGTGCTGCCGTCCTCCTCCATCATCACCGCGTCGGCGAGGTTGTACTTGTAGTTCGACCAGTTCACCAGGATCTGGTTGGGCCGGTAGACCGTGCCGTCGTTGTCCAGGTACGGCATGTCGACGGGGTCGACGCGCACGGCGCCGTCCTGCCCGAAGCCGGTGACCAGGGTGTAGATCTCGGCGTCGCCCTTGACCCAGGGCTCCTCGTCGTCCGACAGCTCGACCGAGGTGATCCGGGTGGTCCAGAAGCCGCCCGTGGCCGCCGCCTGCGCCCGCGAGCCGGCCGCCGGGGCCTGCGCGCGGGACGGGGTGGCCTTGGCGGAGGCCACTCCGTAGCGGGTCAGCTCCTTGTTCATCACGGCCAGGCCGGCGGCCAGCGCCTTGGAGCCGTCGATGTCCACGACGTACACCGGGTGCGTGGGCGCCTTGCGCGCGTCCAGCGTGTGGGTACGGCCCTGGCTGTCCCAGGCGGTGACGGTGGCGGCGTCGTCGTCCAGGGAGGCCGCGGTCACCCACGGCGCCGCACCGGCGGCCAGCGCCGCGCGCATGGAGTCGTCGCCGAGGCGGAGCCGCAGCAGCGGTCCGACGCCGGCGTCCAGGCCCTTGGCTGCGGCGATCCGCCGGTCGGCGGCGGCCAGTTCGGTCTTCAGGGAGCCCCGGGCCTGGCCGGCCAGGGTGGTGACGGCGACGTCGTCGGAGGCGAGCGCGGCCTTGCCCACCCGGGCGCGCCAGGCGGTGTCGGTGAGCGAGCCGGCGATCGCACGAGCCGCCTGCTCCTCGGCCGCGGAGACCGCGGAGGCGGGCGTGTGGGGGTGGGGAGCGGCCGTGGCGGGAAGGGCGTTCACGGTCTGGCCGGCCGTCAGGGCGAGCAGTGAAGCGGCGAGGGAGACGACGGCGCCGCGCCGACGAGGGTGATGACGTCTCACGTGGATCGATCCTCCTGGGGGCGAGCGATCAACTGACGCACTGTCAGGTCGAAGCAGTGCGCAACTGTGCTGAGCTGGGCAGAACTTCATGAAGCTGTGCGGAAATGCGTGGAACTGTGCGGAACCGGTGAGGAATCTATGCGAGTAGATACCCGCGGGTAAGCATGGCGGTGCCATGACATCGCGGCAAGACCCCGGCGCCGCGGGATTGATGAACTTCCGGGAACGCCCGCAGGAAGACGTCCTGCCGAACGGCGGGCGAACGCAAGGGAGTTGCGTCGGCGGTGCGGCAGCCCGGGACGATCAGCCGGTGGCGGCCGACAGCCCGCCGAGCAGGACCGCGGTGAAGCGCGCCGCCCAGTCGGCGTCCACCGGCTCGCAGGAGACGAGCGTGCGGTGCACGACGGCCCCGGCGATGACGTCGAAGACGAGGTCGACCTGCGGCGCCGGGTCGCCCTCGTCGGGCGGGATCTCGCCGCGGGCCTGGGCGCGTTGCCGGCCCTCGACCACCAGCCGCTTCTGCCGGTCCACGATCGCGTCGCGGATCCGCTGCCGCAGTGCCTCGTCGTGCGTGGCCTCGGCGACCACCGCCATCAGCGCGGTCTTGGTGGCGGGTTGCTCCAGCAGGGCCGCGAACTGCAGGACCACGCCCTCCACATCGGCCCGCAGGCTGCCGCGGTCGGGGAGTTCGAGTTCGTCGAAGAGCGCGGCCACCGCGTCCACGACGAGTTCGCTCTTGCCGGCCCAGCGGCGGTAGAGAGTGGTCTTGGCCACCTTGGCCCGCGCCGCGACGTCGCCCATGGTCAACTTGGACCAGCCCGTCTCGACCAGCGCCTGCCGCGCGGCGTCCAGGATCGCCCGGTCGGCCTCCGCACTGCGGGGGCGGCCGGTCCGTCGTCCTGTTTCACGCGGGCACATGGCTGGGCACCCTATCCCCGTTGCGCTGTGCGCGACCATGGAGTTACGCTACGGCGCGTATCGAAACAGGCGGCAGCCACGAGGCGTGGGCGGGGACCCCGCGTCGTGCTTCCGCCGTCAAGACGCGCCACGGCGGCGCTTCCGGGGGGCGATTCCCCGGGAACCGCGACGAGGGGGGAGGATTGGTCCATGCAGCCACGGAACATGTCCATGAGCGGCGTGGTCGACCTCGCCGCGGTGAAGGCGGCCGGTGACGCCAAGGCGAAGGCCGAACAGGCCCGTGCGGAAGCCGCCCGCACCGGGGGAGTACCCGCCCCCGCCCTGGTGACCGAGGTCACCGAGGCCACCTTCGAGACCGACGTCCTGCAGCGCTCCACCGAGGTCCCGGTCGTCGTCCACTTCTGGACCGACCGTGCGGACGCCAGCGTGCAGTTGCAGGACGCGCTGGAGCGGCTCGCCGCCGAGTACGCGGGCCGGGTCGTCGTCGCCAAGATCGATGTGTACGCGAACCAGCTGCTGGTGCAGCAGTTCGGCGTGCAGGGGATTCCCGCGGTGTTCGCGGTGCTGGCCGGCCAGGCCATGCCGCTCTTCCAGGGCGCGGCGCCGGAGGACCAGATCCGCGAGGTGCTGGACCAGCTGGTCGCCGTCGCCGAGCAGCGTTTCGGCATCGTCGGCACCCCGGTCGAGGGCGGGGTGCCCGCCGCGCCCGCCGAGGAGCGGCCGCCGAGCCCGCAGGAACTGGCGCTGACCGCCGCGCACGACGCGCTCGACCAGGGCGACCTCGGTGGCGCGATCGAGGCGTACCGCAATGTGCTGTCCGGGGAGCCGGGCAATGTCGAGGCGAAGTTGGGTCTGGCCCAGGCGGAGCTGCTGCAGCGGGTGGAGGGTGCCGACCCGCACGCGCTGCGCAAGGCCGCCGCGGACCACCCGGGCGATGTGCAGGCGCAGATCGCCGTGGCCGATCTGGACCTGGTGGGCGGACATGTGGAGGACGCCTTCGGACGGCTGGTGGACGCGGTGCGCCGCTCCGCGGGTACGGATCGTGACGCGGCCCGGATGCGGCTGCTGGAGCTCTTCGAGGTGATCGGACCGGACGACCCGCGGGTGACCGCGGCCCGCTCGGCACTGGCCCGGGTGCTCTTCTGATCCTGTCGCGCCCTTGATCGCGTCAGGTCGCGCCGACCGTCCCCACCTCGAAAGACCTTTCGAGCCGAATGTGGCATCGGCCGCGCTTTACCAAATCTTGATGAAGTGCGGCCGATGTTACTTCCGGTAAGAGAGTGACGGACGTCTGTCCGGATCTATCACCCCTTGAGGCAATTTCACACCCTCATCGCAACTACCCTGCGTAGTCGATCTGGTCCAGACCATGTTGGCTGGGTTATCGCACCGTTACCCGCTAGTAACGAAGCCCCTTGTGCAGCGGCCCCGAATGGACCACGATCGGCCAAGCTCGGTCCGTTGCCGAGGTGTCGGCATCCAGCCGCCCACTCGTCGCACGGATCCCCACCGGGCCGGGACGCGAAGGCTGTGCCAGCAGCGGTCGCGTCACGTGGACAGGGGGGTCTCTGCCACCCGGCAGGGCCTGTCCAGCAGGTTGCGCGAGAGCGTGGCCAGTGGTTGTCGCTCGGGGGTGATCGCCGATTTCCGGACAACGCCGTCCGCCATCCCGCGTGACGGCCGTCTGTACGGCGCTCTCCTTCCCGAGGACGTAGCTCTTCTCCCATCCCGCCGCAATCCCCACGATTCCGGCCGGAGATGTACGTCCGAGAAGGAGGAAAGTCATGGAGTCGCTCATTCGCGGCGGTACCAGATGGAAGCGGTTCGCCGTTGTCATGGTGCCGAGCGTCGCGGCCACCGCCGCGATAGGCGTGGCCCTGGGCCAGGGCGCGCTTGCCGCGTCGTTCAGCGTGTCCGGCCAGCAGTTCAAGGTGGCGGCGCAGGACCTCGACGGTGACGGTTTCGTCCAGTACGGGGCCATCGACGTCCAGCACGGCGGCAAGCCGGTCCCGGTCGCGGTGTCGGCGTTCGACACCGCCACCATCACGGGTCTGTGCCAGTCCGTCGTCGTGCCGACGCCGATCGGCGACGTCACGCTGAAGCTGGGCGCCGGCAACGGCGGCAAGAAGGTCGAGGCGAAGAACCTCTACATCGACCTCGACCAGCTCGACGCCGAGGCGGAGTTCACCGACATCAACATCGGTGTCGCCGCCGGTGACACGGAGCAAGGCCCCGGGATCAAGTCGGGTGACAAGACCGACCCCGGTTCCTTCGCGCAGGAGGCCCGGAAGGCGCACCTCACCGATGTGACCCAGACCGCGTGGGCGACCAGCGCGGGCACCTTCAAGCTCAGCGGGCTGAGCATGTCGGTGAAGATGGGTTCCGGCAAGAAGTACGAGTGCTTCTAGCCTGACCAGGGGGGTGGGGGGCATGGGATGTCCCTCACCTTCCTCACCCCACTCTTTGTAGAAACGTCAGTCCCAGGGAGCAGTTTTCCATGAGCGCCGAGACACATGGACTGAGCGGGTTCGACTATTGGCGGTTCCGGTTCCGCGTATGGCGCGGGCAGCGGCCGTTCTGGGCGGGCCTGCTGACGGTTCTGGCCGGACTGCCCATCGCCTATTTCCCGTACGCCAACATCACCCTTGGCTCGCTCAGCCTGACCATGGCCACCACGGCCGGTTCCGGTTCGCTGATCATCGGCGTGCTGCTGGTCGTCCTCGGTCTGACCATGTGGTTCCAGTCGGAGGTCCGGGTCTTCGCGGGCATCGCGTCGATCCTGCTCGCCCTGGTCTCCCTGGTGGTCTCCAACTTCGGCGGCTTCTTCATGGGCTTCGTGCTCGGGCTGGTCGGCGGAGCGCTCTCCGTGGCCTGGGCCCCGGGTGTCGCGCCCGCCGAGGGCGGACCGCAGGCGGCGGAACTGCCCGGTGGCGGCGAGGGCGACGGCGACACCGGCTACGTGCCCCCGCCGGACTCCCCCTACGCCAAGGCGTACGGCGGGCACCCGGCCGAGGCGCCGGCCGGCAGCGCTGCGCAGGAGCCGGAGGACGGCACAGAGCGAACCGCAGACGCGAACGGGAGGCACAGTGCGGGGTGATGAGGATCAGCCGGCTTCCGCTGCCGCTGGGAACGGCACGCGTGTGAGACCGGGGCCGCGGCACGCGGCCCCGCGGAAGTCGCTGCTGACCAAGCTGCAGATGCCGGCGGGCAAGGCGATAGCCCTGGCCGCGATGCCGACGGCGGTCCTGATGGGCATGGGACTGACCCCGAGGCTGGCCTCTGCCGACGAACTGCCGAGGAACCCGTTCTCCGGTACGAAGTGCGTGGAGCAGCCCGACGAGCCTTCGCCGTCCTCGACGCCGACGAGCAGCACGCCGAGCGGTGACACGAAGACCGAGACGCCGGAGAAGCCGGAAACGCCGGAGACGCCCAAGCCCTCGGTGACCCCGACGACCGGTCCGTCCGACTCCGGTTCCGGCACGGGCTCCGGCGACGGCAAGGACGACACCGGCAGCGGTGGTTCGACGGGTACGACGGGCACCCCGTCCACGCCCGCGACCCCGTCGGTGAAGCCGTCCTCCTCCAAGCCGCTGGACCCGCTGGGCCTCGGCGACGCGCTGGGCGACCTGCTGGGCGTCAACAAGAAGGGCACCGACTCCGCCGCGGCGGACACCGAGCCCTCCGCGACCGCCACGCCGACCCCGAGCGCCACGTCGCAGACCCCGAAGGCCGGCAGCACGGACAAGCCGACCGGCAAGCCCGTCAAGACGGTCAAGCCCGGCAAGACCGTCAAGGACACAGCCGACGCGGTCAGGAAGGTGCTGTCCGAGGCCACCGAGGCCGCGGACGACGCCACCGGGAAGGCGACGCACAAGCCGGCCGACACCCCGAGCCCCCTGGTCACGTCGGCGGACGGGAAGACCCCTTTCCCGTGCCCGACGCACGACGCACAGGCTCTGGCCGACGCCGCGTACCAGGAGACTCCCGCGCTCCTCGCGGACGACGCCTGGACACTGCACAGCAGCGTGCTGACCCTCACGGGCCTGGACTACAAGGGCATCGTCGAGGTGAAGACCTGGAGCGGGAAGGTCAAGCCGGTACTGAAGTTCACGGCCTCCACCCTGGACATCAAGGACCTGCACCAGGAGGTCGTCGGCCCGAACGGCACCGTGGGGCATGTCGGGGCCCGCAAGGGCAGCACGTCCACGATCCGCGGCGGCACGGTGACGATGTACACCGAGTCGCTGAAGGGCAACCTCTTCGGGCTCATCCCGGTCGAGTTCACGCCCGACACCCCGCCGCCGGTCAATGTGCCGGTCGCCTTCTTCACCAATGTCACGGTGAAGCAGGCCGGCCAGTTCGGCGGCACCCTCACGATCCCGGGGATGCGCGTCTACAACACCCCGGACTGACCGAGCCCCGGACCCTTTCGGGAGCCGCACACGGCGGAGGGCGCCCACCCCTTTCGGGGGAGGCGCCCTCCGGCCGTTTCCCTGGAACAGCCTGAACGGTTCAGACGGCGCGGTGGCCGAGGTGGTGCACGCGCACCAGGTTGGTGGTGCCGGCCTCACCGGGAGGCGAGCCGGCGGTGATGATCACCGTGTCGCCCTCGGTGTAGTCGCTGAGCTTGAGCATCTCCTCGTTGACGATCTCGACCATCTCGTCGGTGGTGTTGACGTACTGCACGACGGTGGTCTGCACGCCCCAGGTCAGCGCGAGGTAGTTGCGCGTCGACTCGTCGGTCGTGTACGCGACCACCGGCTGCGGCACGCGGTAGCGGGCCAGCCGGCGTGCGGTGTCGCCGGACTTGGTGAAGGCGACGAGCGTCTTGGCGTCCAGGTAGTCCGCGAGCTCGGCGGCGGCACGGGCGACGGCACCGCCCTGGGTGCGCGGCTTGCGGCCGTTGAGCGGCCACAGACCCTGCTTGAGCAGCTCGACCTCGGCCGCCTCGATGATCCGCGACATGGTCTTCACGGTCTCGATCGGGTACTTGCCGACGCTGGACTCCGCGGACAGCATGACCGCGTCGGTGCCGTCGAGGATCGCGTTGGCGACGTCGGAGGCCTCGGCGCGGGTGGGACGGGAGTTGGTGATCATCGACTCCATCATCTGGGTCGCCACGATCACCGGCTTGGCGTTGCGGCGGCACAGCTCGATGAGCCGCTTCTGCACCATCGGGACCTTCTCCAGCGGGTACTCCACCGCCAGGTCGCCACGGGCCACCATGACGGCATCGAACGCCGCGACGATGTCCTCCATGTTGTCGACCGCCTGCGGCTTCTCCACCTTGGCGATGACCGGCACGCGGCGGCCGACCTCGTCCATCACGCGGTGGACGTCGCGGATGTCCTTGGCGTCGCGCACGAAGGACAGCGCGACCATGTCGACGCCCATCCGCAGCGCGAAGCGCAGGTCCTCGATGTCCTTCTCGGACAGCGCCGGGACATTGACGGCCGCACCGGGCAGGTTGATGCCCTTGTGGTCGGAGATGACACCGCCCTCGACGACCAGGCAGCGCACGCGTGCGCCGTCGACCTCGGTCACGCGCAGCGCGACGTTGCCGTCGTTGATCAGGACGGGGTCGCCGGACCGGACGTCGCCGGGCAGGCCCTTGTAGGTGGTGCCGCAGATGGTCTTGTCGCCCGCCACGTCCTCGGTGGTGATGGTGAACTCGTCACCGGCGACCAGCTCCACGGGGCCGTCCGCGAAGGTCTCCAGGCGGATCTTGGGGCCCTGGAGGTCGGCCAGCACACCGATGGCACGCCCGGTCTCCTCCGAGACCTTGCGCACCCGGTGGTAGCGCTCCTCGTGCTCGGCGTGGCTGCCGTGGCTGAAGTTGAAACGGGCCACGTTCATCCCGGCTTCGGCCAGCGTTTTCAGCTGGTCGTAGGAATCGACGGCGGGACCCAGGGTGCAGACGATTTTCGCTCGGCGCATGAGGACGATCCTATCAATTTGTTCCGCTCCGGAATTTTCCCGTGCGGGGGAGTCGTGGACGGTGCGGACGGCGGCCATAGACTAGAGCCTCCAGGTGACCTGGAGACGTCACCGACCGGTCACCAGCGCGTACGTCTGCCGGGCGATCTCGTGCTCCTCGTCGGTCGGGACCACCGCCACCGCCACCGTGCTGCCGGCGGCCGACACCAGCCGCGCGGAGCTCGCCCGCACCGCGTTGCGCACACCGTCCAGTTCGATGCCCAGGACCTCCAGGCCCCGCATCGCGGCCTCCCGCACGGCGGCGGAGTTCTCCCCGACGCCCGCGGTGAAGGCGATCGCGTCCACCCGGCCCAGGACGGCGGTGTAGGCGCCGACGTACTTGCGCAGCCGGTGCACGTAGACGTCGAAGGCCAGCTGCGCCGCCTCGTCGCCCTCCGCCATCCGCCGGCCGATCTCCCGCATGTCGTTGTCTCCGGACAGGCCCAGCAGCCCGGAGCGCTTGTTGAGCAGGACGTCCACGTCGTCCACCGACATCCCGCCCACGCGGGTGAGGTGGAAGACCACGGCAGGGTCCACATCACCCGAGCGGGTGCCCATGACCAGGCCCTCCAGCGGGGTCAGGCCCATGGAGGTCTCCACGCACACGCCGTCGCGCACCGCGGAGGCGGAGGCGCCGTTGCCGAGGTGCAGCACGATCACATTGACCTCGGCGGGGTCCTTGCCCAGCAGCGCGGCCGTGGCCCGGCTGACGTACGCGTGCGAGGTGCCGTGGAAGCCGTAGCGGCGCACCTGGTGGGCGTCGGCGGTCTCCCGGTCGATCGCGTAGCGGTACGCGGACTCCGGCAGCGTCGAGTGGAAGGCGGTGTCGAAGACCGCCACCTGCGGCAGGTCCGGGCGCATCGCGCGGGCCACCTTGATGCCGGTGATGTTCGCCGGGTTGTGCAGCGGGGCCAGCGGCACGAGTTCCTCGACGGCCGCCAGCACGGCGTCGTCGACCAGCGTCGGCTCGGTGAACCGGGTGCCGCCGTGCACCACGCGGTGCCCCACGGCGGCCAGTTCGGGGGAGTCCAGGCCGAGGCCGCGGGCGGCCAGTTCGTCCGCGACGGTCTTCAGCGCCTCCGCGTGGCCGACGGCCCCGCCGGGCTCACCGATGTGCTCCACGATCCCGGCCGCCGGGCGGCTGCCATCGGCCATGTCGATGAGCTGGTACTTCACCGACGAGGAGCCGGAGTTGAGGACGAGGACGCGGGTGGCGGTCACGGTGCCTTCCTTGGATCGGTCGGGGCGGCGGCCTGGCCGGGCGCCGCCTGCTCGCCCTGGGCCTGGATCGCCGTGATGGCGACGGTGTTGACGATGTCCTGCACCAGCGCGCCGCGCGACAGGTCGTTGACGGGCTTGCGCAGGCCCTGCAGCACGGGGCCGACGGCCACGGCGCCGGCCGAACGCTGCACCGCCTTGTAGGTGTTGTTGCCGGTGTTGAGGTCCGGGAAGATCAGCACGGTGGCCTTGCCCGCCACCTTCGAGCCGGGCAGCTTGGTCTCGGCGACCTGGGCGTCCACCGCCGCGTCGTACTGGATCGGGCCCTCGACCAGCAGCTCCGGGCGGCGCTCGCGGACCAGTTCGGTGGCCCGGCGCACCTTGTCGACATCGGCGCCCGAGCCGGAGGTCCCGGTGGAGTACGAGAGCATCGCCACCCGGGGCTCCACCCCGAACTGGGCGGCGGTCTCTGCCGACTGGATCGCGATGTCCGCCAGTTGCTCGGCGTCGGGATCGGGGTTGACCGCGCAGTCGCCGTACACCAGCACCTTGTCGGCCAGGCACATGAAGAAGACCGAGGAGACGATCGACGCCTCCGGCACGGTCTTGATGATCTCGAACGCCGGACGGATGGTCGCCGCGGTGGAGTGCACCGCGCCGGAGACCATGCCGTCGGCCAGGCCCTGCTGCACCATGAGCGTGCCGAAGTACGACACGTCGGCGACGACGTCGTAGGCGAGTTCGTAGCTCACGCCCTTGTGGGCGCGCAGCTTGGCGTACAGCTCGGCGAAGTTCTCGCGCAGCGGCGAGGTCTGCGGATCGGTGAGCACCAGGCCGGGGACGTCCACGTCGATGCCGAGTTCGCCGGCCCTCCGGCGGATGGCGTCCTCGTTCCCCAGCAGCACGATGTCGCACACATTACGGCGCAGCAGCACCTCGGCCGCGTGCAGGATCCGCTCCTCGGCGCCCTCCGGCAGCACGACGCGGCGCCGGCCGGAGCGGGCCCGCTCGATGAGCTCGTGCTCGAACATCATCGGGGTGACGCGCTCGCCGCGGACCACCGACAGCCGCTCGCTGAGCTCGGCGCTGTCGACATGTGTCTCGAAGAGGCCGAGCGCCGTCTCGGCCTTGCGCGGAGTGCCCGCGCCGAGCTTCGCCTCCAGCGCGAACAGCTCGGCGGCCGTCGGGAAGCTGCCGGTCGGCACGGACATCACCGGGGTGCCGGGGGCGAGCCGGGCGGCCAGCGCCATGATCTCGGGGCCGGGCACCTCGTCGAGGGTGAGCAGGATGCCCGCGATGGGCGGGGAGCCGGCCGAGTGCGCGGCGAGCGAACCGATGATGAGGTCGGCGCGGTCGCCCGGGGTGATCACCATGCAGCCGGGGGTCAGCGCACGGATGAAGGTGGGCAGCATCGCGCCGCCGAAGACGAAGCCGAGAACGTCGCGGGAGAGCCCGCCGGCGTCGCCGAGCAGCACCTCCGCGCCGAGGGTCTCGACGATCTGGGAGACGGTGGGCGCCGACAGCGCGGGCTCGTCGGGCAGTACGTACGCGGGGACCGGCAGCAGCCGGCGCAGCCGCCCTGCGACCTCGTCCAGAGCCTCCCGGGGCACCCGGTTGGCGATCATGGCGACGATGTCGCAGCCGAAGCCGCTGTAGGACTGGTGGGCGTTGCGCACCTCGTCCACCACCGACTCGGCGGTCTGGTCGCGCCCGCCGACCACCGGGACCACCGAGGCCCCGAACTCGTTGGCGAGGCGGGCGTTGATGCCCATCTCGCCCGGCAGGTTCGTCTCGTGGAAGTCCGAGCCGAGCACGAGCACGGTCTCGTACTCCCGGGCCACCAGGTGGTAGCGCTCGACGAGCACGGCGATCATCGCGTCCCGGCCCTGCTCGGCCTGGAGCGCCGCGGCCTCCTCGTAGCTCAGGCCGAAGGCGGTCGCCGGGTCCTGGGTGAGCCGGAAGCGGCTGCGCAGCAGCTCGAACATCCGGTCCGGGGTGTCGTGCACCAGCGGGCGGAACACGCCCACGCGGTCGACCTGGCGGGTGAGCAGCTCCATGACGCCGAGCTCGACGACCTGCCTGCCGTCCCCCCGGCCGACCCCGGTTACGTACACGCTGCGCGTCACGCGCTCTCTCCGTTCCTGCCGGGCAGCATCTCTGGTCGCTCGCACCGCACCCATTCGGGTGAGGGATGCCTCTTGACATTACAGTCCGCTGTGCGTAAGACGCGCGGTGGGTCAGACACGGATCTACGATGCGAAAGAGGCGACCTGGGACGCTACCGGAGGGAGCGCGGAGCGCCATGCGTATCGGAGTCCTCACCGCGGGTGGCGACTGCCCGGGGCTCAACGCAGTCATCCGTTCGGTGACCCATCGCGCGTTGACGTACCACGGCGACGAGGTGATCGGGTTCGAGGACGGCTTCAAGGGACTGCTGGAGGGCCGCTACCGCACCCTGGACCTGAACTCCGTGAGCGGCATCCTGGCCCGCGGCGGCACGGTGCTCGGCTCCACCCGTCTGGAACGCTCCCGGCTGCACGAGGCCGCCGACAACTGGCGCACGGTGTGCGCGGACTACGGCCTCGACGTGCTCATCCCCATCGGCGGCGAGGGCACCCTCACCGCGGCCCGGCTGCTCGCCGAGGCGGGCATGCCGGTCGTGGGCGTCCCCAAGACCATCGACAACGACATCTCGGCCACCGACCGCACCTTCGGCTTCGACACCGCCGTCACCGTGGCCACCGAGGCCATCGACCGGCTGAAGACCACCGCCGAGTCGCACCAGCGCGTCATGGTCGTCGAGGTGATGGGCCGGCACGCCGGATGGATCGCCCTGGAGTCCGGGATGGCCGGCGGCGCCCACGGCATCTGCCTGCCCGAGCGGGCCTTCGACCCCGCCGACCTCGTGGCGATGGTCGAGGAGCGCTTCGCGCGGGGCAAGAAGTTCGCCGTCGTCTGCGTCGCCGAGGGCGCCCACCCCGCCGAGGGCACGATGCCGTACGTGCACGGCGAGATCGACGCGTACGGCCACGAGCGCTTCGCGGGCATCGGCACGCGGCTCGCCGTCGAGCTGGAGCAGCGCATGGGCAAGGAGGCCCGCCCGGTCATCCTCGGCCACGTCCAGCGCGGCGGCGTCCCCACCCCGTACGACCGGGTCCTGGCCACCCGCTTCGGCTGGCACGCCGTCGAGGCCGCGCACAAGGGCGCCTTCGGCAGCATGACGGCACTGCGCGGCACCGCGATCGAACTGGTGCCGCTGGCGGAGGCGGTGACGGTGCTCAAGCGGGTCCCGGAGGACCGTATGCGGGAGGCGGAGTCCGTGTTCTGACGTTCCGTCATGAAGTGGGTGCTGTCGGCCGGTGTGCCGTCGAGGCCGCGCGCGCCTTCGGCAGCATGACGGCGTCGCGCGGGGCCGCGATCGGGCCGGTGCCGCAGGCGGAGGCGGAGTCCGTGTTCTGACGGGTCGTCAACACGTGCTCCTGCGGGTGCTTTCCGTCGGCACGCCGTCGAGGCCGCGCGGGCCCGCCGGTCCGCACCGCAGGGGCGCTCAGCTCCTGCGGGCGCTCGCCCAGCGGTAGGTGAGTTCGGGGCGTCCCACCTGGCCGTACTGCGGGGCCCGCACGGCGCTGCCGACGTCGACCAGGTGCTCCAGGTAGCGGCGGGCCGTGATGCGGGAGACGCCGACCTGCTGTGCGGCGGCGGTCGCCGACAGTCCCTCCCCGGCATCGCGCAGCGCGGCGGTCACCGCCTCCAGCGTCGGACCGCTCAGGCCCTTGGGGAGTGCCGAGGTCTCGGGGCTGCGCAGCGCCGCCAGCGCGCGGTCCACCTCGTCCTGCCCGGTCGCCTCGCCGCCCGCCAGGTCCTCGCGGTAGCGGGCCCAGCGCTCCAGCCGGTCGCGCAGCGCCGGGAAGGTGAACGGCTTGAGCAGGTACTGCACCACGCCCACCGAGACGGCCTGCCGCACCACCCCCAGGTCGCGGGCCGAGGTCACGGCCACCACGTCCGCGGTGTGCCCGGCGGCCCGCAGCTTGCGCACCACCTGGAGCCCGTGCCCGTCCGGCAGGTTGAGGTCGAGCAGGATCAGGTCCACCTGGTGCCGCTCCAGCGCGCGCAGCGCCGCCCCGCCGGACTGCGCGACGGCCACGACCTCGAAGCCGGGCAGCCGCTCCACGTACAGCCGGTGCGCGTCGGCCGCCACCGGGTCGTCCTCGACCACCAGCACCCTGATCACGCCGGTACCCCCTGCCGCAGCGGCAGCCGTACGGTGAAGGCGGCCCCGCCGGTCTCGGCCCGGTCCAGGTCCACGGTGCCGCCGGCCCGCCGTGCCGCCTGTTCCACCAGGGCCAGGCCCAGTCCGCGGCCCTCGCTCTTGGTGGTCCAGCCGCGCCGGAAGACCTCGCGCACCGTGGCCGGGTCCACGCCGGTTCCGTTGTCGGTGACCCGCAGCAGCAGCACACCGCCGTCCGCACGGGCGGTCACCCCCACGTGCGGGCGGGCCGGGCTGCGGCCGGCGCCCTCGATCGCCGCGTCGATGGCGTTGTCGATCAGGTTGCCCAGGACGGTCACCAGGTCGCGGGAGGCCAGCGCGGCGGGGAGCACGCCGTCGTCGATGCGGCTGTCCTCGCTGACGGTCAGTTCGACGCCGCGCTCGCTCGCCTCGGCCGCCTTGCCCAGCAGCAGTGCCGCCAGCACCGGTTCGCCGACCGCCGCCACCACGCGGTCGGTCAGCGCCTGCGCCAGCTCCAGTTCGGCGGTCGCGAACTCCACCGCCTCGCCCGCGCGGCCCAGTTCGATCAGCGACACGACCGTGTGCAGCCGGTTGGAGGCCTCGTGGGCCTGTGAGCGCAGCGCCTCGGCGAAGCCGCGCACCGAGTCGAGTTCGCCGGTCAGCGCCTGGAGGTCGGTGTGGTCGCGCAAGGTGACCACGGTGCCCCGGCGTTCGCCGCCGAGCACCGGTGCGGTGCTGACCACCACGACCCGCTCCGCGGTCAGGTGCACCTCGTCCACGCGGGGTTCCGCGGCCAGCAGCGCGCCGGTCAGCGAGGTCGGCAGGCCCAGTTCGGCGACGTACGCGCCGACCACGTCCTCGGGCAGCCCGAGCAGTTCGCGCGCCGCGTCGTTGCAGAGCGCCACGCTGCGGTCCGCGTCCAGCAGGATCAGGCCCTCGCGCACCGCGTGCAACGTCGCCTGGTGGTAGTCGTACATCCGGCTCAGCTCGTCGGCGGCCATGCCGTGGGTGTGCCGGCGCAGCCGCGCGTTGGCGAGGTAGGTGCCCACGCCGCCGACCGTCAGCGCCGCCAGCGCGAACCCGATCAGGGCGGTCAACTGGTCGCGCACCTGGCCGGTGATGGCCTGGACGGTGATGCCGATGCTCACCAGCCCCACGATCCGGCCGCCGTCGAGGACGGGGGTGACCACGCGTACGGACGCGCCGAGCGTGCCGGTGTAGGTCTCGGTGAACGTCCGGCCGTGCTGCGCCGGGCCTATGTGCCCGAGGAAGGGCCGGCCTATCTGGCGCGGGTCGGGATGCGTCCAGCGGATGCCGGCCGGGCTCATGATCGTCACGAAGGCGACCCCCGTGTCCTTGCGGACCTGCTCGGCGTACGGCTGGAGCGCGAGCGTGGGGTCCGGGCCACGGATCGCCGCCGCGACGGAGGGCGCGTCGGCGACCGCCCGCGCCGCCGCCGTCACCCGGTCCTCGGCCGCCGCGACCGCGCGGCCGCCGGCGTTGACGTACACGAGCACGGCGATGCCCGCGACCACCATGGCCACGATGACGACCTGCATCGCGAAGAGCTGCCCCGCGAGGCTGCGCGGGCGCGCGCGCCGCCGCGATCCGGGGCTGCGGAAGGGGGTGAGGACCGGCATGCCCACCAGTGTGCACGCGGGCCGCGAACTCAATGAACGCAAACGTGACCTGGCTCACTGCGCGGGCGCATAGTCACCGGGAGTTATCCGATGGCGGGCGCCCGGGACGGCGTCCGGCTGGACCGAGGAGACAAAGGTGTCAGTGCCGGTGCAGAGCCGCAGCCAGGGTCGAAGGGACCGTACCCACTACCTCTACATCGCGGTGGTCGTCGCCGCGATCGCCGGCGCCGTCTTCGGCCTTGTCGCCCCCGACGCGGCGGTCGAACTGAAGCCGATCGGCACCGGCTTCGTGAACCTGATCAAAATGATGATCTCGCCGATCATCTTCTGCACGATCGTGCTCGGCGTCGGTTCGGTACGGAAGGCCGCCAAGGTCGGCAAGGTCGGCGGGCTCGCCCTCGGCTACTTCGTCGCCATGTCCTTCGTGGCGCTGGCCATCGGCCTCGTCGTCGGCAACATCCTCCAGCCCGGCGACGGACTGCACCTGACCGACGCCCTGAAGGACGCGGGCCAGGCCCAGGCCAAGGACGCCCCGGCCGAGTCGCTGCCGGACTTCATCCTCTCGATCATCCCGGTCACCCTGGTCTCGGCGTTCACCGAGGGCCAGGTGCTGCAGACCCTGCTGGTGGCGCTGCTCGTCGGCTTCGGTCTGCAGGCCATGGGCTCCGCGGGCGAGCCGGTGCTGCGCGGCATAGGGCACATCCAGAAGCTGGTCTTCCGCGTGCTGTCCATGATCATGTGGGCGGCGCCGGTGGGTGCCTTCGGCGCCCTCGCGGCGGTGGTCGGCTCCGCGGGCGTCGACGCGCTCAAGGCCCTGGCCACGATCATGCTGGGCTTCTACGTCACCTGCCTGATCTTCGTCGTCGTCGTGCTCGGCCTGATCCTGCGCCTCGTCGCCGGGGTCAACCTCTTCCAGCTGCTGAAGTACCTCGGCCGGGAGTTCCTGCTGATCGTCTCGACCTCCTCCTCGGAGTCGGCGCTGCCCCGCCTCATCGCCAAGATGGAGCACCTCGGCGTCAGCCGCCCGGTCGTCGGCATCACCGTGCCCACCGGGTACTCCTTCAACCTCGACGGCACCATGATCTACCTGACCATGGCCTCGCTGTTCATCGCCGACTCGATGGGCCAGCCGCTGTCCATCGGCCAGCAGATCACGCTCCTGCTCTTCATGATGATCGCCTCCAAGGGCGCGGCCGGCGTCACCGGCGCGGGCCTGGCGACGCTGGCCGGCGCCCTCCAGTCCCACAAGCCGGCCCTCGTCGACGGAGTCGGCCTCATCGTCGGCATCGACCGCTTCATGAGCGAGGCGCGCGCCGTCACCAACTTCGCGGGCAACGCGGTCGCCACCGTCCTCATCGGCACCTGGACCAAGGAGTTCGACCGCGAGCGCGCCGAGCGGGTGTTCGCCGGCGAGCTGCCCTTCGACGAGACCACGCTCGTCGACGACGGCCACGGCGAGCCGTCCGCGCCGGTGTCCACCGAGAAGGAGCCGGCCCCGGCGGCCTGACCGGCCGCCCCCCTCACGTCCCGCCGGGCCCTTCCCCCCCGTCGCCCGGCGGGACCGCAGGTTCCGCTTCCGGCGGTCCCGGGCTTCCGGCAGGAGCCGGGGCCGCCGGTGCGTGATGATCGCCTCATGCCGACGCACACCGGGTACGCCTCCGCGGCATCCGACAGGTACGCCACCAACACCGCGCTGTACGCCGACACCGCCCTGACCGAGGGCACCGACTGGGCCCGGCGCTTCCGCCGCCACGCCGCCGAACGGCCGGGCGACACCGTGGTCCTCGCCCCGCACGCGGGCGGCATCGAGGCCGGCACCTCCGAACTCTGCCTCGCCGTCGCCGGTTACCACCCCGCGGACCTCGCGCCCACCCCGGCCGGCGGCCCGGTGTACGACTACTGGATGTTCGAGGGCCTGCGCCTCACCGGCAACGGCGCCCTCCACGTCACCTCCACCCACTGCGACGACCCCGTCGCCCGCTCGCTGGCCGCGGACAGCCTGCGCGTGCTCGCGCTGCACGGCTGCACCCCCGCGCAGGCGGGCCTCCCGGACGGCGCCCGTGCCGTCCTCGTCGGCGGCGCGGACACCCACTTCGCGGAACGGCTGGGGGCGGCCCTCACCGCGGCCGGCATCCACGCCGTCGACGCCTCGGCGACGAAGGGACTCGCCGGCCGCTCCGCCGCGAACATCTGCAACCGCACCCGGCGCGGCCGCGGGGCCCAACTGGAGATCACCGCCCCGCTGCGCGCCGCGATGTTCGCCGTCAACACCCGTGCCGGGAGGGGGAGCACGACGCGGCCGGTCTTCTGGAGCTTCGTCGGCGCGGCCCGTGCGGCCATCGCGGCCACCGCGTCCTGACGGCACGTCGACGTGGTCTCCCGGGCGTGAGCAGCACCACAGAGAGATCGTTCAAATCTGAACTTTTCTGTGCGACCATCGCTGTGGGGAGAGGAACCGGGGACCCGGACAGCACCCGGCCCCTCTCCCCTCGAGGCGTGTTGGGGGGGCCGGTGTGCAAGGCTCGGACGCCCGCGTACGGCATGGGGATCGATGCGCCGGAGAGTGCGGCGAGGCACTGGGCACGGGACGGCGCGCGAAGTGCTCCAAGAAGTTGGTTTGAGTTCCCGAATATGGCCAACTCCCGCTCCCCGCACGGGAGATAATCACACAGCCCGGCGTTGGGGTGGGGGAGCACGTGCGTCTGCTGCATTTGGCGTAATTCACGCCCTTGCGGCGCGTTTACACGCGCCCTGGGGGCTGCCTGCATCGTTCACCAGCGTGCTGCATCGCCCTTTTTTGTCCGGGATGAGATGATTTTGCCGTATTTCGGACATATGGCGTGCGCCCCCCAACGCACCTTAGTGATCGAGGACCCCGCTATGACTGCCACCCTCATCGTGCAGGCCGACCGTGACGCCGTGACCGCACAACCGCAGACGCGGCGGAGGATCCCGCTGGCGGAGCTGGCCTCCCGCGGCAGCTCCGTGGCCTCTCCGGCCCTCGGGCGCGTGATGCCCGCCGCGGCTTCGGCCGGGAACGTGCCGGTCGCGGCCTTCCAGTCGTTCAGCAGCAAGTAGGTCGGCTCACTCGGGGAGTCCGGGCGCCGCGGTCATGGAAACATCGGCTCCGATCAGGCCGTTATCGCAGTTTGTCCTCAAATTGCACAGTAGGTGTGATTTGGCATGCGATCACTGCTATGTGTACGAGCATGCGGACACAAGCTGGAAGCAGCGGGTCCGGGCGACCCCGGACGACGTGTTCGAACGTGTGGCGGCACGGATCGCCGACCATGCTGCGGCGCACCACCTGGACTCCGTCCAGGTGGTGTTCCACGGGGGAGAGCCCCTGCTGGCCGGTCCGGCACGCATTCGGCGGGCCGCCGAGGCGTTGCGCCGGGCGCTGGACGGACACTGCGCCCTGGATCTGGGCATCCAGACCAACGCCGTCCTCCTGGACGGGCGATTTTGCGACGTCTTCGACGAGTTCGGCATCTCGGTCGGGGTCTCCCTGGACGGCGGCCGGGCCGAGAACGACCGCCACCGGCGGTTCGCGGACGGGCGGAGCAGCTACGACCGCGTGGTGCGGTCGATCGGCCTCCTCCGTGAGCCGCGCTACCGCCATCTGTACGGTGGCCTGCTCTGCACGATCGACGTGGACAACGACCCTCTCGCGGTGTACGACGCCCTCATGGAGCTCGAACCGCCCCGTATCGACTTCCTGCTGCCCCACGCCACCCACGACGCGCCGCCCGCGCGCCCCGGCGGCGCCCGTGCGCCCTACGCGGACTGGCTGCTGACGATCCACCGGCGCTGGACGGAGCAGGGCCGCCCGGTGCCCGTGCGGGTCTTCGACTCCGTACGCCGGATGCTGCGCGGCGAGAGCAGCCTCGTGGAGTCGATCGGCACCGACCCGGTCGACCTCGTCGTGATCGAGACCGACGGGACCTTCGAGCAGGCCGACTCGCTGAAGACCGCGTACGACGGGGCCCCGGCCACCGGGATGGACGTGTTCACGCACTCGCTGGACGAGGTGGCCGCCCACCCCGGGATCGCCGCCCGCCGGCAGGGCAAGGCGGGACTGAGCGACGAGTGCCGCAGGTGCCCGGTCGTCGACGTCTGCGGCGGGGGACTGTACGCGCACCGCTACCGCACAGGGAACGGATTCGCGAATCCGTCCGCGTACTGCGCCGACCTGATGGAGTTGATCCTCGGCATCCGCGACGCCGAGGACGAGGAAGTGGATCGGGAGAATTCGGTGACCACGCTACCCGGGCAGCAGGACCGGTCCCCGCTGACGGAGGACCGGATCGACCAACTGGCCGCGGGGTACGGCGACGCGGACACGGTCGCGGCGCTCGCCGCCGAACAGCTGGAGATCACCCGCGGCCTGCTCACCGCGGTCTGGGAGCGCGCCCCCCGGGACAGCAGGACCGCCGCCGTCTGGCGTGTGCTGGCCGAGGCCGACCAGGCCGCGCCGGACGCCGTGGACACCGTGCTGGCCCATCCGTACGTCAGGCCGTGGGCCCGGCACTGCCTGGAGACGGGCGGCGACGGCGGCGCGGACGTCGCCGGGCTCGCCGAGGTGGCGGCCGCCTCCGTGGTGCGGTCGGCGGGCCGGTATCCCGCGACCGTGCGGGTCCCCGTACGCGACGGGGCGGTACGGCTGCCGGGTCTCGGCCGCGTGCTGGTCGACGCCGCCGACGGCGACGAGGCGGACGTGACCGGGGACGCCGCCGGGTTCAGCGTGAGCGCCGGGGGCCGGACGCTGCGGATCGCCGCTCAGGGCCCGGCGGACGCGTGGTGGCAGCCCGTGCGCCGGGTCGGCCCGGCCGGCCGGACCGTGGCGCTGGAGGACACCGATCCCCGACGCGACGAACACCAGTGGCCGCCGGTGACCCGGCAGGACGATGCCGAGGTCAAGGCCTGGCACGAGGACCTGGTCGCGGCCTGGGACTTCCTCGACCGCGAACTGCCGCGCTACGTCCCGGGGCTGGCCGCCGGGCTCGGGACCGTCACCCCGCTGGTGCCGCCGGGCGACGGCAGCGACGTCAGCGGGGCCGCCCGGCAGGCGTTCGGCGCGGTCGGCATCGCGCGGCCCGCGACGCCGGTCACGCTGGCCCTGCTGCTGGCCCACGAGTTCCAGCACGTGAAGCTCGGTGCCGTGCTGGACCTGATGGACCTGTTCGACCCGGACGACACCCGCCTCTTCCACGCGCCGTGGCGGCCCGACCCGCGCCCGCTGGAGGGGCTGCTCCAGGGGACGTACGCGCACATCGCCGTCGCCGAGTACTGGCGGGTGCTGGCCCGTCAGGGCGCCCCGGGGGCGGCCGGAAGCTTCGCCCGCTGGACCCGCGAGACGGCCGAGGCGATCGACCGGCTCGCCGGCAGCGGTTCGCTCACCCCGCTCGGCGAGCGTTTCGCGGCCCGGATGGCCGGCACCGTCGCGCCATGGCTCCGCGAAGTGAACGGGGACTGAGGTGCACACCCGGGAAAGCCTGACCGACGACCTGCGCGCACTCGGCGTCGCACCCGGCGACGTGCTGCTGGTCCAGGGCTCGTTGCGGGCGGTCGGCCCGGTCGAGGGCGGCGGCCGCGCCGTGGTCGAGGCGCTGCGGGCGGCGCTGGGCGACCGGGGGACGCTGGTGGCGTACGCGGCGACACCGGAGAACTCGATCACCTCGCGGCTCGACCGGCAGCGCACGGCGGGCCTGAACGCGGCGGAACTGGCCGCGTACCGCGAGGCGATGGAGCCGTTCGACCCGCTGACCACGCCCGTGTCGCCCAGTGTGGGGAGGCTGGCCGAGGAGGTCCGCCTCACCCCGGGAGCGCTGCGCAGCGCGCACCCGCACACCTCGTTCACCGCCGTGGGCCCCGCGGCCCGCACCATCACCGAGGGCCACGCGCTGGAGAGCCATCTGGGCGAGGAGTCGCCCACGGCCCGGCTCTACGACCTGCGGGGCCGGGCCCTGCTCATCGGCGTGGACCTGTGGGTGTGCACGGCCTACCACCTGGCCGACTACCGCGCCGTCCCGCCGCCGGACCGCCCCTACCAGGCCCTGGTGCGGAGCGCGGACGGCGGCAAGGAGTGGGTGTCGTTCGAGGCGGCGGACATCGACGACCGTCACTTCCCGCGTCTCGTCCCGGTGGTGGCACGCGAGTGCGCGGTGCTGAACGGGTCGTTCGGCGACGCGTCCTGCCATCTGGTGCCCATCGCGGACGCGGTGGATGTCATCGCCAAATGGCTTGCGGAAAACCCTCGTTGACCGCTCGTCCGGAAAATTGATGGTCATGCGCTATTCCGCAGGAGAAACAGCGGTTCCTACACTGAGGTTCCCTCACGAGGGGCGGGACGGGAACCTGTGGGTCGGGGCGGGGGAGATGGCGCATGGCATTACCCGTGGGGCAGGGAGACGCCTCGGACAAGCCCTATTTCTTTCTCAGCTACGCGCACACCCCCAGGAACGACCCTTCGGATCCCGATCCCGACCTGTGGGTCGCCAAGCTCTACAACGACCTGTGCGCGCACATCCTGCAGATGACGACCCTGCCCGCCGGGGTCAAGGCGGGCTTCATGGACCGGGGGATGAACGTCGGTGAGGGCTGGCCGGAATCGCTGGCCGAGGCGCTGGCGCACTGCAGGGTCTTCGTCCCGCTGTACTCGCCCCGCTACTTCCGCAGCCAGCAGTGCGGCAAGGAGTGGTACGCCTTCTCGCAGCGCGCGGTGTACCACCGGGCCGTGCACGAGGGCCCGATATCCGGCATCGTGCCCGCGCTGTGGGTGCCGGTGGCCGCGAACGACATGCCCGGCCCGGCCGAGGGGCTGCAGTTCAACCACGCGGACTTCGGTGAGGACTACGCCGCCGAGGGCTTCTACGGGCTGATCAAGCTCAGCTACCTCAAGCACGAGTACGAGCGCGCCGTCTACCGCCTCGCGCAGCGCATCGTGCAGGTGGTCGAGGAGACCAAGATCGCCAAGGGGCGGCACGTCGACTACCACCACGTCCCCAGCGCCTTCGGGCCCCCGGGCGCCAGCCGGCCGCTGCGTGTGACGGTACTCGCCTGCTGCAACTCGGAGGAGCTGCCGGAAGGCCGCAGCGGCACCTGCTACGGGCCCTCGCCCCGCGACTGGAACCCGTACCACCCGCAGAGCAGCCGGCCGCTCGCCGACCATGCGGCCGACCTCGCGCGCAACCTCGACTACCGGGTCACGGTCGGGGTGTTCGAGGAGGAGATGGACCGGCTGCTGGACCCGACGCCCACCGCTCCCGGACTGCTGCTGCTCGACCGCTGGGCCATGGGCTCCCCGGACCGGCGCGAGATGCTGACCCGCTTCGGCGACGGGCGGCGGCCCTGGATCAGCGTCCTCGTGCCCTGGAACAGGGCGGACCCCGACTCCAATGGCCACGAGGAGGGCCTGCGCCGCATCGCCGACGAGGCCCTGGAACCGGGCCGGACCGACGGCCCCGGCGGCCTGCGCTTCCTCCGCAACAGCATCCCCAGCCTCGAGGCGTTCAGCGACGACGTGCCGAAGGCCGTGGGGCTGGCCGCCAAGCACTACGCCGCCCACGCCCCGGCGTTCCCGCCGCAGGGGCCGCACAGCGCGCGCCCCCGGCTGCGCGGCCCCTCCGCCGGAGCGTACGGACCCGAACGCTCCTCCCCGTACGGCCTGTACGACGACCGCGGCACCACGGAACCCGACAAACCGGAGGGCCAGGATGACCGAGAGCCGTAACGGACGTGTGATCACGTTCTACTCGTACAAGGGCGGCACCGGTCGCACCATGGCCCTGGCGAACACCGCCTGGATCCTCGCGGCCAACGGCCACCGGGTGCTGACCGTGGACTGGGACCTCGAAGCGCCGGGGCTCTTCCGTTTCTTCCATCCCTTCCTGGACTCCTCGGCGCTGGCGGCCACCACGGGCATGATCGACCTGATCACCGAGTACCGCGAGGAGGCGCTGCGCGATGTGCCGCGCCCGCCCGACTGGCACCGCCAGTTCGCCCGGGTACGCCCGCACGCGATATCCCTCAACTGGGGGTTCCCCGACGGCGGGAGCCTGGACTACCTGTCCGCGGGCCGCCAGGACCGCAACTACTCCACCGCGCTGACCGGCATCGACTGGGACGTGTTCTACGACCGCTTCGGGGGCGGCCAGTTCCTGGACGCCATGCGCGCGGACATGCGGCGCCACTACGACTACGTCCTCATCGACAGCCGCACCGGCCTCAGCGACATCGCCGACATCTGCACCGTCCACATGCCCGACGAGCTGGTGGTCTGCTTCACCCTCAGCGACCAGAGCATCTACGGTGCCGCCGCCGTCGCCCGCGACATCGAGGAGCGGTACAGCGGCCGCGGCATCCGCATCTTCCCCGTGCCCATGCGTATCGACGACGGCGAGAAGGAGAAGGCCGACGCGGGGCGGGCGCTGGCCCGCACCCAGTTCGAGGGGCTCCCGGCCGGCCTCGGGGACGAGGAGCGCATCGCCTACTGGGGGTCGGTGGAGATCCCGTACCGGCCCTTCTACGCCTACGAGGAGATCCTGGCGACGTTCGGCGACGCGCCCGGCCTGTCCAGTTCGATGCTCTCCGCCTGCGAGCGCCTGACCGCCATGGTCTCCGGCGGCGCCGTCACCTCGCTGCCCCCGCTCCCCGAGCCGGAACGGCTGCGCTGGGCGGCGGAGTTCACCCGGCGCCGGCCCGTACCGCCGTCCGGTCTCGTCCTGGCGTACGTGCCCGAGGACCGCATGTGGGCGGACTGGATCGAATGGCTCCTCACCCGGGCCGGCTTCCGGGTCGTGCCCTGGGACGTGGAGACCCATGCCGCCCCGGCGGAACAACCCGTCGGAGCCGGTTCCTCCTCCCGTACGCTCATCGTGCTCTCGGCCGCCTATCTGCGCTCGCGCCGGGCCATGCGGGTGTGGGAGTCGAACTCCGGCACCGACCACTCGGGCCAGCAGCACCAGCTGCTGCCGATCCGGGTCGGCGACGTGCGCCCCGGCCCGCCGCTGGCCCAGCGCAGCCCGGTGAGCCTGGTGCGGCTCGACCACGAGGCGGCCGCCTCCACGCTGCTGCGCGCCCTCGGCCGCGACGACACGGACCTGAACCAGGCCTCGATGGCGGGCGGCCCGCGCTATCCCGTCGGCGACCCCAAGGTGTCCAACCTCCGGCCCCGCAACACCTTCTTCACCGGCCGCTCCACCGTGCTGGACCGGCTGCGCGACCGCCTGGGCGGCGGCAACCCCTCGGTCCAGCCGTTCCCCCAGACCCTCCACGGTCTCGGCGGCGTCGGCAAGACCCAGGTGGCGCTGGAGTACGCGCACCGCTTCAAGGCCGACTACGACCTCGTGTGGTGGATCGAGGCCGAGCAGGAGGACCGGATCGCGCCCTCCCTGGCCGAGCTCGCCCGCAGGCTGGAGCTCAGGGTCGGCGACAGTGTGTCCGAGGCGGCCGAGGCGGCCCGCGAGGAGCTGATGACCGGCACGCGGTTCGCGCGCTGGCTGCTGGTGTTCGACAACGTCGAGGACCCCGAGCGGGTCCGCCGGTTCTTCCCCGGAGGGCGCGGCCACATCGTGGTCACCGCCCGGAACAAGCCGCCGACCGGTCCGACCGAGCCGCTGGAGATCGAGGTCTTCAACCGCGCGGAGAGCGTGGAGCACCTGCGCCGGCGCGTCGGTGGCATGAGCCGCGAGGACGCGGCGCAGGTGGCGGAGGCGGTCGGGGACCTGCCGCTGGCCGTCGAGGTGGCCGCCGCGTGGCTGGCCGAGACCGCGACGCCGGTGGACGTCTACGTGCAGCAGCTCAAGGAGCAGACCACCAAGGCGCTGTCGGTCACCACGGCGGCCGGTTACCCGCGGGAGGTCGGGGCGACCTGGAGCATCTCCATCAGCCGGCTGCGCAACCAGTCCAAGGCCGCCGTCCGGCTGCTGGAGCTGTGCGCGTTCTTCGCGGCGGAGCCGATCTCGATGACCCTCATCGAGAGCGATTCCATGATCCAGGCGCTGCTCCCGTACGACCCCCAGCTCCGCGACCGCTACATGCTCGGCAAGGTCATCCAGGCCGTCAACCGCTTCGCGCTCGCCAAGGTCGACCCGGCCGACAGCAGTATCCAGGTGCACCGGCTGGTGCAGGCGGCCGTGCGCTCGGAGATGTCCGACGACGACCAGCAGGAGACGATGCACGAGGTGCACCGCATCCTCGCCGAGGCACGGCCTCCCGAGGACGCCATCAACGACCCGGCGAACTGGCCCGGCTTCGAGCTGATCTGGCCGCACCTGGCACCGTCGCAGGCCGAGGACTGCCGCGAGGAGAAGCCGCGGCAGCTGCTGGTCAACCGCGTCCGCTACCTGTGGAAGAGCGGCGCGCTGGAGCAGGCCCGGATCCTGGCCGAGCAGTTGCTGCACAACTGGAAGCAGTCCCTCGGCGAGGACGACCTGCAGACCCTCAACCTGCAGTTCGAGCTCGCCAACGTGCTGCGCTCGCAGGGCAGGTACCAGGAGGCCCGGCAGTACGACGAGGACACCCTCGCCCGGCAGACCTCCCTGCTGCCGGAGGGCCACCCCCACACCCTGATCACCGGCGGCAGCCTCGCCGCGGACCTGCGGGCGCTCGGCCGCTTCCAGGAGGCCCGCGAACGCGACGAGCAGATCTACGCGGGCTTCAAGGACATCTTCGGCGAGCAGCACCCGCGCTCCCTCGTCGCGGCCAACAACCTCGCCATCGACTACCGGCTCACCGGGGACTCCGAGCTCGCCAGGCGCCTGGACCAGGAGACCGTCGACCGGCGCAGCCCGATGCTCGGCGACCGCCATCCGTACACCCTGTCCACCAAGGCCAACCTCGCCCGCGACCTGCGGGAGATCGGCGACTACACCGGCTCCGTCGCCATGCTCGAAGAAGTGATGGACGTCTTCCAGGACGTCCTCAACCCCGACGTGCCGGAGACGCTGCGCAACTCCAAGAGCCTCGCCGTCTCGCTGCGCAAGGCGGGCCGCGCCGCCGAGTCGATGCGGCTCACCCAGGTGACCTACGACCGCTACCTGGAGCGGTACGGTCCCGACGTGCCCGACACACTGGCCTGCGCGCTCAACCTCGCCGCCGAGTACTCGGCGGCCGGCGACAAGGTGAAGGCCCGCGACCTGGCCCTCGACGCGCTGTCCTCCTACCGGCGCCTGCTGGGCGACGACCATCCGTTCACCCTGGCCTGCCGCAACAACCTCGCCATCTACCTGCGGGGCAGCGGCGACGCGGCGGAGGCCGTGGCGGTCGGCACCGACACCCTGGCCCGGCTGGAGCGCGCGGTGGGCGCACGCCACCCGTACACGCTGAACTGCATGATCAACCTCGGTAACGCGCAGGGCGAACTCGGCGACAGCGAGCGCGCCGTGGCCCTCCTGGAGACCGCCCTGCGGGGACTCACCGAGCGGTACGGGCCCGAACACCCCGATGCCCTGGCCTGCGAGATCAACCTCGCGTACGCCCTGCGGCAGTCCGGCCGGCACGCCCGCGCACAGCAGATCCGCGGCAGGGTGCTGCCCGAGTGCGTACGGCTGCTGGGCGAGGAGCACCCCCTCAGCCGGGCGGCCCGCGAGTGGTTCCGGGTCAACCGGGACCTGGAACCCCAGCCGGTGTGAGCGGCGGTCAGGCGGGCACCGAGCGCGCCTGACCGCCCCCGGCGGCAGCCCAGGCCAGGATGCGGGGCAGCACGGACAGGGCCGCGAAGTGCGCGGCCCCCGGCTGGACCACCATGATCGCGCCGGGGATGTGCTCCGCCAGCCAGCGGGAGTGCGCCACCGGCGAGAACACGTCGGCCTCGCCGTGCCACAGCAGCACCGGCACCGCGATCCGGTCCAGGCCGAACCCCCAGCTCCGGTTGAACGCGAGGGTGTCGTCGATCCAGCCGTCGGCCGACGTGCGCAGCGCCTCCGCGTAGGTGCGCAGCAGCATCATGCGCAGGCCCGCGTCCGCGATCACCTGCTGGTCCGGTTCGGGCATCTCCGGCCGGAGCAGGGCGAGCAGACTGGCCGGGTCGTCGCGGATGGTGCGCGACCGCAGTTCCAGCCGGGCGGCGAGCCGCCGCTGCGCCGCGTCCGCCGAGGTGTGGTCACGCACATTGGACCGGGTCATCCCCGCATGCCAGGCGAGCCCTTGAGCGTCCCGGGGCGCGAGCCCGACCAGTACCGCCGCCCGGGTCACCCGGCCGGGCAGCAGCGCGGCGCAGGCGAGCGTGTGCGGTCCGCCGCCCGAGCGGCCGACCACCGCGAACTCGTCCAGGGCCAGGGCATCGGCGATCGCCGCGACGTCGGCCGCGGCGTCCGCGACCCGCCGGCCGGGCAGCCGCTCGGAACCGCCGTACCCGGGCCGGTCGAAGGAGATCATCCGCACCCCCAGCCGGTACAGCACCGCACTGCGCGGCAGCGGGCCGAGCCTGCTGCCGGGACTGCCGTGCAGCAGGAAGACGGGTCTGCCCCGGGGATCGCCCAGGGTCTCCACCGCCAGTTGCCTGCCGTCCCCCGCCCGTACCACGCGCACTCCGAGCGGCCCCCTTCCCGCGTTCCCGTGTGTTCCCCGTGTTCCGCCGCCGGTCCTCACACGCGCATCTCGCGCCGTGCCTGCCAGGTGGTGTGCTCCCGGGACACCGCGTCCTCGGCGTCCCGGGTGAGCTGCGACCACAGGTGCTCGGCATGCGGGTCGTCCAGGTCCAGCGACGTCAACTGGACACGGATCAACTCCAGTTCATCGGCCGCCACCCGGTATGCGGCGGCCAGTGGGCTGTACTGGCGCAGTTGCGCCCAGGCCGCGACCGATGCCGTGATGGCCGACACGAAACCCAGCGTGTCAAAGGGGGACCAGCCGCCCGCCCGCATGATCAGGAAGAGGACGCCGAGCAGCGGGAACGCCATGGCGAGATGCCCGGCCCGCCGTCCGTTCACCTCGCAGCGGGCCGCCTTCACCTTGTACCACTCGTGCTGGATCCGGATGCGCTCCCGCAGGTAGACGTCGTGCCGTACGCGCAGCGGCGCGTCCCGCAGCCGCCGCATCGCCGGCGTGATGTCCCTGTCGACGTGGGAGGGAAGAGCCCTGCTGCGCCGGAAGGTGTGCAGGACGTCACCGAGCTGGAGCCGGTACAGGGCGTCCGGGGCGCGTTCGTCGCCGGGCGGTGTGAAGGGGTCGGCCCTGATCGAGTACTTCCAGGCGAGCGTCTTCATGGACTCGGCCAGCGCCCGGCCCTCGTACCAGAGAGCCTGCGGATTCTGGCGGTGGATCACCCAGGTGGTCCACGCGGCGAGCGCGAACAGGATCGCCGCGAGCCATGAGGCCCAGTGCAGGCGGCCCGCGGTGGGGTCGAACGAACTGAAGACGGAGGCCACCGTGAGGAGGCCGAGCTGCTGCCGTGACAGCCGTACGGTCTGCGCCTGGCCCCGCAGCGACGCCCGGTCCGCGGCCCGGAACAGTTCCGGGAGCAAATCGCGTTCACTCACCATCGACAGCGGCCCCCCGCACTCGCTGAATCCCGCGTCGTCCCAGTATGGGGGCATCGGGGTCGGCCGCCCAGTATGCGTTCGGCCGAACTGCGCCTGTTCGCGGGGGGCTTGGGGGCGAAGGCGCGCGGGCGTGGTGCCGTGCGGGGCGGGGAGCGCGCCGGGTGCCGCCGCGAGCACCCGGCACTCTCCCCGTGAAGCGGCCCGCTACGCCGGCCGCAGCCAGACCGTGGCCAGCGGCGGCAGCGTGAGCTGCACGCTCTGCCGGCGGCCGTTCCAGCCGACGGGCTCGGACTTCAGCGGCTCCGCGTTGGTGACGTCGCCGCCCCCGTACGCCGCGGCGTCGGTGTTCAGCACCTCACGCAGTGCCTCCACGCCGTCCGGGACACCGATCCGGTAGCCCTGGCGGACCACCGGCGAGAAGTTGCTGACCGCGATCAGCGGGTCGCCGGCCGCGTCGAGGCGGACGAAGGAGAACACGTTGTCCTCGGCCGCGCCGCCGTCGATCCAGGCGAACCCCTCCGGCGAGGTGTCGCGCTGCCACAGCGAGGGCGTGCCCCGGTACACCGTGTTGAGGTCGCGCACCAGGTCGCGCACGCCCCGGTGGTCGCCGGCGGCGGAGTAGGTCTCGTCGAGCAGCCACCAGTCCGGGCCGTGATCGTGCGACCATTCCGCGCCCTGGGCGAACTCCTGCCCCATGAAGAGCAGTTGCTTGCCCGGGTGGGCCCACATGAAGCCCAGGTAGGCGCGGTGGGTGGCGCGCTGCTGCCACCAGTCGCCCGGCATCCGGTTCACCAGCGAGCCCTTGCCGTGGACGACCTCGTCGTGCGAGATCGGCAGCACGTAGTTCTCGCTGTAGGCGTACACCATCGAGAAGGTCATCTCGTTGTGGTGGTACTTGCGGTGCACGGGCTCGTGCTTGACGTACTCCAGCGAGTCGTGCATCCAGCCCATGTTCCACTTCAGGCCGAAGCCCAGCCCGCCGAAGCCGGTCGGGCCGACCTCGTGGGTGGCGCGGGTGACGCCGTCCCAGGCCGTGGACTCCTCGGCGATGGTGACCACGCCGGGGCAGCGGCGGTAGACGGTCGCGTTCATCTCCTGGAGGAAGGCGACCGCGTCCAGGTCCTCCCGCCCGCCGTACACGTTCGGCGCCCAGTCGCCGTCCTCGCGCGAGTAGTCCAGGTAGAGCATCGAGGCGACGGCGTCGACGCGCAGCCCGTCGATGTGGAACTCCTCGCACCAGTAGACCGCGTTCGCGACGAGGAAGTTGCGGACCTCGGTGCGGCCGAAGTCGAACTCCAGCGTCCCCCAGTCCGGGTGCTCGCCGCGCCAGGCGTGCTCGTAGACGTTCGCGCCGTCGAACTGCGCCAGTGCCCACTCGTCCTTGGGGAAGTGGGCCGGCACCCAGTCCATGATCACGCCGATGCCCGCCCGGTGCAGGGCGTCCACCAGGAACTTGAAGTCGTCGGGGGTGCCCATCCGCGCGGTCGGCGCGTAGTACGACGTGACCTGGTAGCCCCAGGAGCCGCCGAAGGGGTGCTCGGCGACCGGCATCAGCTCCACGTGCGTGAAGCCCAGGTCGCGGACGTACGCCGGGAGCTGCTCGGCGAGTTCGCGGTACGACAGCCCCGGCCGCCAGGAGGCCAGGTGCACCTCGTACACCGAGAACGGCGCCTCGTGCACGGGCACGTCGCCGCGCCGGGCCATCCACTCGGCGTCCTGCCACGCGTGGTGCGAGGCGGTGACCACCGAGGCCGTGGCGGGCGGCGTCTCGGTGCGGCGGGCCATGGGGTCGGCCTTGAGGCGGTGGGCGCCGTCCGGGCCGCAGATGTCGAACTTGTAGCGCTGCCCCTCGCCGACGCCGGGCAGGAACAGCTCCCACACACCGGAGGAGCCCAGCGAGCGCATCGGGAAGGCCGTGCCGTCCCAATGGTCGAAGTCGCCGACCACGCGCACGCCGCGGGCGTTCGGCGCCCAGACGGTGAAGCGGGTGCCCGTCACCCCGTCGTGGGTCATCGGCTCGGCGCCGAGTGCCTTCCACAGCTGCTCGTGCCGGCCCTCGCCGATCAGGTGCAGGTCGAACTCGCCGAGCGCGGGCAGGAACCGGTAGGGGTCGTGGACCTCCTGCTCCTGGCCGTCGTACGTCACGAGCAGCCGGTGGGCCGATGCGTCCGTCGGCGGCAGCACCGCGGCGAACAGTCCGTCGCCCTCGTCGCGCAGTGCCGCCCGCGTCCCGTCGCCGGTGACGACCGCCACCGCCTGCGCGTACGGGCGCAGGGCGCGCACCACCACGCCGTCCGCCACCGGGTGGGCGCCCAGCAGGGCGTGCGGGTCGTGGTGCGAACCGTCCAGCAGCCGCCACCGGTCGCCGGCGTCCAGCGCCGGGGCGGGACGTACGTCGGCGGGCGCGGCGGCCGCTGCCGGCCGGGTCGCCTCGGCCCCGGGCGGCGGCGCCTGGTGGCCGACCGCGACGGTGCCGGGCACGGACGCGGGCACGGTGCGGGGCGCGCCGCCCGAGGCGGGCGGCCGGTCGGAGCCGGCGGGGTCGTAACCGCGTGCGACGGCCTCGGAGGTGGGGGCGTCCGCCGCGGAGGGGCGCTCCGCCTTGCGCCGGGAGCCCGACGACGCGGCGGCATCCGCGGACCGTCCCGTCCGGCCGCCCTGCGCGGCCCGCGCCGCCTGCCCGGTCTTCGGCGCCTTCGCCCCGCGGGCCGGCTTCGCCGGACGGGCGGACGGGCCCGGCGACGCCGCGGCGAGCGGTGGCACTGAACCCTCGGGCCCGCCGCCGGGCGTGGAACGCGCGGCGCCGGACGGCCCGTTCCCGCCGGGGCCGGGGCCGGGGGTGCCGGGATCGGCGTCGGGGAACGGCTGACGATCGGTCACGATCAGGTCCTCCTCGGTAGGGCGCGGGGGTGCCCGGTCAGGGGGTGGCACCGCGGAGCGGCTGCGAGAGGCGCCGCACGGCGGCCATGGGGATGGGCAGCCAGGCGGGCCGGTGCCTGGCCTCGTAGAGCACTTCGTAGACGGCCTTGTCGGTCTCGTAGGCACGTATCACCACGGGCTCGTCCCGTGGGTCGGTCCCGGCGGCCTCCGCGTATCCGGCGCAGAACGCGGCCCGCTGGGTCTCGGCCCATTCGGGCGCGCCCGGGGCGGCCGGATCGTGGTGCCGGGCCGCGTAGTCGAACGAGCGCAGCATGCCGGCCACGTCCTGCACCGGCGGCGCGGGACGGCGGCGTTCGGGGAGCGGACGGGCCGGCTCCCCCTCGAAGTCGATGAGCACCCAGCCCTGGGCCTGGGTCAACAGGGCCTGACCCAGGTGGAGGTCGCCGTGGATGCGCTGGGCCGCCAGTTCCGTGCCCTGTTCGCCGAGCACCGCGAGGTCCTCGAAGGCGGCGCGCAGCCGGGCGCGGTACGGCCGGAGCGCGGGTACGGCGGCGGCCGCGGCGTCCAGCCGGTCGGCCATCGCCCCGGCGATGTGTTCGATCTGCTGCCGGCGCAGGGTGCTGGTGGGCAGGGCGCGGGCCAGCGCGAGATGCACCTCGGCGGTCGCGCGCCCCAGCGCGTGCGCGTCGCCCGAGAAGTCGAGGTCCTTCTCCACGGCCTCCAGCGCCAGTTCCCAGGCGCCGGACGAGCCGGGCAGGTAGCGCTGCAGCACGCCCAGGGTGGCGGGCTCGTCGTACAGGCCCACCGCCTCGAACCAGGCGGCGGGCGCGGCGATCCGCCGCGACCCGGCGCGGGCCAGGGCCAGCGACAGTTCCAGGTCCGGGTTGGGGCCGGGCGCGACCCGCCGGAAGAGCTTCAGGATGTGGCTGTCGCCGTAGATCACCGAACTGTTGGACTGTTCGGCGGTGGACAGCCGCGGCGCCGGGCCGGCCGGGATCGCCGCATCCGCCTCGGCGCCGAACCGCAGGTGCCCGGTGCGGCCGGGGGCGCGCAGCCGTTCCAGCAGCAGGGCGGTCAGCCGGGGGTCGTGCAGCGCCTCGTAGATGGTGAGGCCGTCCAGCGGCCCGCCGACCGCGTGCCCGATGAGGGCGGGCGCGAGGGCCGGCGGCAGCAGGGCCCGGGAGCCCAGCAGCAACTGGTAGGTGTCGGGGTGCCCGTGGCCGCGGCCCGACCGCTGTGTCTCGTGCGGGCCGTCCTGGTGGACGTCGAGCAGCAGATGGAGCAGCCCGGGGGTGCCGAGCCGGCCGTCCGCCGGCAGCAGCTCGGTGGCCGAGACCAGGCCGAACGCGGTGATCGGCCGCCCCTTGCCGGCGAACCACCGCTGCCGGGGCAGCCATTCGCGCAGCAAGGGGCCGAGAGTGGAGAGCAGTCCCGGGGCCGGGGGCACGGTGGTGCCGGCGGGGGCTGCGGAGGAGCGAAGCCACGAGGTGTCCGACATGACGTCCTTTCCTCGGGTGCCGGGCCTGCTGGTTCCCTAAGTGAAGGGGTGCGCTGCGGCGACTGTCCGACTCACGGGACGTGTCGGACGAATATCATCCGAGCTGGTGGTGCAATTGGCGTACTGGCCTACAAGGTGCCAAGCGCCCGACAAGCATCCGATATGACGCTGGATTCGGCAGGGGGAGCCTGCCCCCGCGGTCCGGTGCGAAACCGCACCGGACCGCCGGGGTCGCCGTCCTCGGGCGGTCCGGCTACACCGCGTCGCGGCGCAGCCGGAACCAGTAGAAGCCGTGACCGGCGAGAGTGAGCAGGTAGGGCCACTCCCCGATGGCGGGGAAGCGGACACCACCGATGAGCTCGACCGGGTGGCGGCCGGTGAAGGAGCGCAGGTCGAGCTCGGTGGGCTGGGCGAAGCGCGAGAAGTTGTTCACGCACAGGACGAGGTCGTCGCCCTTGCCGTCCAGCGACGGCGCCTCGCGCAGGAAGGCCAGGACGGCCGGGTTGCTGGAGGGCAGTTCGGTGTACGAGCCGAGTCCGAAGGCCGGGTTCTGCTTGCGGATCTCGACCATCCGGCGGGTCCAGTGCAGGAGCGAGCTTGGTGAGCTCATCTGCGCCTCGACATTGGTGACTTGGTAGCCGTACACCGGGTCCATGATCGTCGGCAGGTACAGCCGCCCCGGATCGCAGGAGGAGAAGCCCGCGTTGCGGTCGGGCGTCCACTGCATCGGGGTGCGCACCGCGTCGCGGTCACCGAGCCAGATGTTGTCGCCCATGCCGATCTCGTCGCCGTAGTAGAGGATCGGCGAGCCCGGCAGGGAGAGCAGCAGCGCGGTGAAGAGCTCGATCTGGTTGCGGTCGTTGTCCAGCAGCGGGGAGAGCCGGCGCCGGATGCCGATGTTGGCCCGCATCCGCGGGTCCTTGGCGTACTCCGCGTACATGTAGTCGCGCTCTTCGTCCGTCACCATTTCGAGCGTCAGCTCGTCGTGGTTGCGCAGGAAGATGCCCCACTGGCAGTTCTTGGGGATCGCCGGGGTCTTGGCCAGGATCTCCGAGACCGGGTAGCGCGACTCCCGGCGCACCGCCATGAAGATGCGTGGCATGACCGGGAAGTGGAAGGCCATGTGGCACTCGTCGCCGCCCTTGGCGTAGTCGCCGAAGTAGTCGACGACGTCCTCGGGCCACTGGTTGGCCTCGGCGAGCAGCACCGTGTCCGGGTAGTGGGCGTCGATCTCCTGGCGCACCATCCGCAGGAAGCCGTGGGTGCGCGGCAGGTTCTCGCAGTTGGTGCCCTCCTCCTGGTAGAGGTACGGCACCGCGTCCAGCCGGAACCCGTCGATGCCGAGGTCGAGCCAGAAGCGCAGGGCGGCGAGGATCTCCTCCTGGACCTTCGGGTTCTCGTAGTTGAGATCCGGCTGGTGGGAGAAGAAGCGGTGCCAGTAGTACTGCTTGCGCACCGGGTCGAACGTCCAGTTGGAGCTCTCGGTGTCGACGAAGATGATCCGGGCTTCCGGGTACTGCTTGTCGTCGTCCGCCCAGACGTAGTAGTCGCCGTAGGGTCCGTCCGGATCGCTGCGGGACTGCTGGAACCACTCGTGCTGGTCGCTCGTGTGGTTCACGACGAAGTCGATGATCACCCGCATCCCGCGCTGGTGCGCGGCGTCCACGAACTCCACGAAGTCCGCCAGGTCGCCGAACTCCGGCAGCACCGCCGTGTAGTCCGAGACGTCGTAGCCGCCGTCGCGCAGCGGTGACGCGAAGAACGGCGGCAGCCACAGGCAGTCGACGCCCAGCCACTGCAAATAGTCCAGCTTGGCGGTGAGCCCCTTGAGGTCGCCGACCCCGTCGCCGTTGCTGTCCTGGAATGACCGTACGAGTACCTCGTAGAAGACGGCCCGTTTGAACCAATCGGGGTCCCGGTCCTTGGCCGGGGTGTCTTCGAACGTGTCAGGTACGGGTTCGTTGACGATCAAGTGGGTGACCCTCCTGTCGATGGAGTAGGTCGCAGGGTGAAGATGTGCGCGGGCACGCGGCCCGGCTCGAGGCGCACATAGTTGTTCCTGCCCCAGTGGTAGGTCTCACCGGTGAGCTCGTCGCGCACCGGGGTGGACTCGTGCCATGCGAGGCCGAGTTCCGGCATGTTCAACGAGACGGTCGCCTCCTGGGTGTGGTGCGGGTCCAGGTTGACGACCACCAGTACGACATCACCGCCGTCGCCCGAGCGCTTCGAGTACGCCAGCACCGCGTCGTTGTTCACGTGGTGGAAGCGCAGATCTCGCAGCTGCTGGAGCGCGGGGTGGCGGCGCCGCAGCCGGTTGAGCGCGGTGAGCAGCGGCGCGAGGGAACGGCCCTCGGCCTCGGCTGCCGCCCAGTCACGGGGCCTCAGCTCGTACTTCTCCGAGTGTAGGTACTCCTCGCTGCCCTCGCGCACCGGCACGTTCTCGCAGAGCTCGTATCCGGCGTACACCCCCCAGGTGGGCGAGAGGGTCGCCGCGAGCACCGCGCGCACCTCGAACGCCGCCCGTCCCCCCTGTTGCAGATAGGCATGCAGAATGTCGGGGGTGTTGACGAAGAAGTTCGGGCGCATGTAGCTCGCCGCGTCCCCACTGAGCTCCGTCAGATAGTCGACCAGCTCCTGCTTCTCATTACGCCACGTGAAGTACGTGTACGACTGCTGGAAGCCGATCCGGGCCAGGGTGTGCATCATCGCCGGACGGGTGAACGCCTCGGCCAGGAAGATGACGTCGGGGTCGGTGCGGTTGATGTGCGTGATGACCTTCTCCCAGAAGACCACCGGCTTGGTGTGCGGGTTGTCCACCCGGAAGATGCGCACCCCGTGGTCCATCCAGTGCCGCAGCACCCGCTCGGTCTCGCGGACCAGCCCGGACATGTCGGAGTCGAAGGCGATCGGGTAGATGTCCTGGTACTTCTTCGGCGGGTTCTCGGCGTACGCGATCGAGCCGTCCGGCCGCCGCGAGAACCACTCCGGGTACTTCTCCACCCACGGATGCTCGGGGGAGCACTGCAGGGCGAAGTCCAGGGCGATTTCCAGCCGCAGTTCGCGGGCCCGTTCGACGAAGAAGTCGAAGTCCTCCAGCGTGCCGAGGTCCGGGTGGACCGCGTCGTGGCCGCCCTCGGGGGAGCCGATCGCCCACGGCGAGCCGACGTCGTGCGGACCCGGCGTCAGGGAGTTGTTCGGCCCCTTGCGGAAGGCCGACCCGATCGGGTGAACGGGCGGCAGATAGACCACGTCGAAGCCCATGGCCGCGATCGCCGGCAGCCGGTCGGCCGCCGTACGGAAGGTGCCGGACCGCGGGGGCCGCTTCCCGGACGGGTCCACCACCGCGCCCTCGGAGCGGGGGAACATCTCGTACCAGGAGCCGAACAGCGCCCGCTGCCGCTCGACCTGGAGCGCCGCCGGGCGGGAGGCGCTGACCAGTTCGCGCAAGGGATGGCGGTCCAGCACGGCCACGACGTCGGGGGCCAGTGCTGCCGCGTGCCGGGCCGCGGGGGGCCGGCTGTCGTCGCGCAGCGCGTCGACGGCGGCGAGCACGACCGCCCGGCCGTCCTTCTTGGGGACCTTGGCCGCGGCGCGCTCGTGCAGTGCGGCGCCCTCGGCGAGGACCAGTTCGGTGTCGATGCCGGCGGGGATCTTGATGCCCGCGTGGTGCCGCCAGGTGGCCACCGGATCGCTCCAGGCCTCCACCGTGTACGTCCAGCGGCCCTCGGCGGTCGGGGTCACATCGGCGCCCCACCGGTCGGTGCCGGGGGCGAGTTCGCGCATCGGGGTCCAGGGGCCGCTGCGGCCCGAGGGGTCCTTCAGGACCACATTCGCCCCGACGGCGTCATGTCCTTCACGGAATAGCGTCGCCGACACCTGGAAGGTCTCGCCTGCCACCGCCTTCGCGGGGCGGCGCCCGCAGTCGACCAGCGGGCGGACGTCCAGGACGGGGATACGACCGATCATTGCGCCTCACCTGTTCGAGCTGGTGGCCGGGCGGGTGACGTGCACTCTTTTTATCTGCTCCTTCGGTTGGCTGCCTGGGGGCATGACCGCTCCTGTCCGCGTTCACTCGGGTGGGCGGATGTGAGTCGAGGTGTGAGGAGGAGAAGTGGCGCCGCGTCGCGCAAGGGTGAGCCTGCCCAGTGGATGCCGCCCGAATGCCCTTGGGAAGGGGGTACTGGGGCGTAGCTTGCAAAGCCTCCGGAAAACCGGCCGGCCCCGTGGACGCCGTGGTTCTGGCCGATTGTCGACGGGTCGGAGCCGTTGCCGAGGGGGCGTGGCCGGGTGGTCCGGGGGGTCCGCGGAGCGGTTGCGGTCACGTCGCGGGCGCCGGTCCGCGCCCCCTGGTGGTGCGCCCCCGGCGTGCACCGGCGCGGAGCGCATCCGGTCGTCGGTTGCCACCACCGCGCCGGGGGATGCCGCTACCGTCGAAGAGTGAAGGCTATTCGTCGATTCACCGTGCGAACTGTCCTGCCCGAACCACTACGTCCGCTCGGGGAGCTCGCGCAGAATCTGCGCTGGTCCTGGCATCCCGAGACCCGCGAGCTGTTCCAGGCGGTCGACCCCGAGGGCTGGCGGGCGGCGGCCGGCGACCCGGTGCGCCTGCTCGGCGCCGTCTCCAAGGAACGGCTGAACGCGCTCGCCACGGACCGCCGCTTCCTGCGCCGGCTGGGTACCGCCGTCGAGGACCTCCACGACTACCTCGCCAACCCCCGCTGGTACCAGGGCGCCGCCGGAAGCGGGGAACTCCCCTCCGCCATCGCCTACTTCTCGCCCGAGTTCGGCATCACCGCCGCGCTGCCCCAGTACTCCGGGGGCCTGGGCATCCTGGCCGGCGACCACCTCAAGGCCGCCAGCGACCTCGGCGTCCCCCTGATCGGCGTCGGCCTGCTCTACCGGCACGGCTACTTCCGGCAGTCGCTGTCCCGCGACGGCTGGCAGCAGGAGCACTACCCGGTGCTCGACCCGAACGAGCTGCCGCTGTCCCTGCTGCGCGACGACGGCGGCGCCCCCGTCCTGATCGTCCTCGACCTGCCCGGCGGCCGGAGCCTGCGCGCCCATGTCTGGCTGGCCAGGGTCGGCCGGGTGCCGCTGCTGCTCCTGGACTCCGACGTCGAGGAGAACAACCCCAGCGAACGCGACGTCACCGACCGGCTCTACGGCGGCGGCAGCGAGCACCGGCTGCTCCAGGAGATGCTGCTGGGCATCGGCGGCGTCCGCGCGGTGCGCACGTACTGCGCGCTGACCGGCCACCCCGCGCCCGAGGTCTTCCACACCAACGAGGGGCACGCCGGCTTCCTCGGTCTGGAGCGCATCCGCGAGCTCACGGCCGAGGACACCGGCACGGACTTCGACTCCGCGCTGGAGGCGGTCCGCGCCGGCACCGTCTTCACCACCCACACCCCGGTGCCCGCGGGCATCGACCGCTTCGACCGCGAGCTGGTCGCCCGTCACCTCGGCGACGACGGCGAACTGCACGGGGTGGACGTGCAGCGCGTGCTGGAACTGGGCATGGAGACGTACTCCGGGGGCGACCCCAACGTCTTCAACATGGCCGTGATGGGCCTGCGGCTCGCCCAGCGCGCCAACGGCGTCTCCACCCTGCACGGCCAGGTCAGCCGTGAGATGTTCGCCGGGCTGTGGCCGGGCTTCGACCCGGAGGAGGTGCCGATCACCTCCGTCACCAACGGCGTCCACGCCCCCACCTGGGTGGCGCCCGAGGTGTTCCGGCTCGGCGCCCGGCAGGCCGGCTCGCAGATCGCCGAGGACGCGATGACGGTCGGCCTGGCCGACACCTGGGAGTCCGTCGGCGCCATCCCCGACGCCGCCGTCTGGGAGCTGCGCCGCGAGCTGCGCGAGCAGCTGGTGTGGGAGGTGCGCCGCCGGGTGCGCGCGTCCTGGCGGCAGCGCGGCGCCGGTTCCGCCGAGCTGGGCTGGACCGACGACGTGCTCGACCCCGATGTGCTCACCATCGGCTTCGCCCGCCGGGTGCCCTCGTACAAGCGGCTCACGCTGATGCTGCGCGACCAGGACCGGCTGATGGACCTGCTGCTCAATGCCTCCCGGCCGGTCCAGATCGTCGTCGCGGGCAAGGCCCACCCGGCCGACGACAGCGGCAAGCGCCTGGTCCAGGAGCTGGTGCGCTTCGCGGACGACCCGCGGGTACGGCACCGCATCGTCTTCCTGCCCGACTACGACATGGCCATGGCGCAGCACCTGTACCACGGCTGCGACGTCTGGCTGAACAACCCGCTGCGCCCGCTGGAGGCCTGCGGCACCTCCGGGATGAAGTCCGCGCTGAACGGCGGCCTCAACCTCTCCGTCCTCGACGGGTGGTGGGAGGAGTGGTTCGACGGCAACAACGGCTGGGCCATCCCCACCGCCGACGGCTTCGGCGCCCAGGGCGATCCCGACCGGCGCGACGACATCGAGGCGGCCGCGCTGTACGACCTGATCGAGAACCAGGTCGCCCCGCGCTTCTACGACCAGGGCACCCACGGGCTGCCGGCGCGCTGGATCGAGATGGTCCGGCACACCCTCACCACCCTGGGGCCCAAGGTGCTGGCCGGCCGCATGGTGCGCGAGTACGTCCAGCGGCTGTACGCCCCGGCCGCCGCCGCGCACCGCCTCGCCACCGGCGGGGAGGCGGCCGAACTGGCCGCGTGGAAGCGGCGGGTGCGCGAGCAGTGGCCGCGGATCGCCGTGGACCACGTGGAGACCGGTGCCGCCGTCGGCGGCTCGCCCGAGCTCGGGACGACGCTGACGCTGCGGGTCCAGGTCGCCCTCGGGGACCTGGAACCGGGCGACGTCGACGTCCAGGTGGTCTCCGGCCGGGTCGACGACTCCGACCGGATCACCGACCTGTCGGTGGTCTCGCTGAAGCCGGGCGGCCGGCCCGACCTGGAGGGCCGCTGGCTGTACGAGGGGCCGCTGGCACTGGACCGCACCGGGCCCTTCGGCTACACCGTGCGGGTGCTGCCCACCCACCGGCTGCTCGCCTCGCCTGCCGAGCTGGGGCTGATCGCGGTGCCCGCCGAGGCGGTGGGCATGACGGCCGGCGTGCTGCGCTGACCGGCACCGCCTGCGCGGGCACATGACCGGGCCCCGGCCGTCCTCGACGGCCGGGGCCCGGCGTTCACGTCACCCCGCGGGGATCAGCTGGAGGTGGTGACGGCCGTGTCGTCCACCACGAAGCTCGTCTGCAGCGAGGAGTCCTCGGTGCCGGTGAACTTCAGGCTGACGGTGGAGCCGGCGAAGCCGTTCAGGCTGAAGGACTTCTGGGTGTAGCCCGTGGCCTTGTTGAGGTTCGAGTACGTGGCCAGGGTGGTCGACCCGGCCGTGACGGTCAGCTTGTCGTACTGGGTGCTGGTGGTCGTCTCGGCGGAGTCGATGTGCAGCCAGAAGGTGAAGGTCGCCTTGCAGCCGGCCGGGATCGTCACCGACTGGGACAGCGTGTCGGTGTGCGTCGTGCCGTAGCCGTTCAGCCAGCCCTTGTACGAACCGCCGTGCGCGGCCTGGCCGCTGTCATTGGTGATCACACCGCTGCTCGCCGTCCAGGAGGCGCTGCCGGACTCGAAGCCCGGGTTGCCGAGCAGTTGCGCCGAGGCGCAGCTGCCGGGGGTGGTGACGGTCCAGGTGAACGAGGCGGTGCCGGTCTTCGCGGCGGAGTCGGTGACCGTGACCGTGGTGGTGGAGGTGCCCGCGGTGGTCGGGGTGCCGGAGATCAGACCGGTGGAGGCGTTGATCGACAGACCGGCCGGCAGACCGCTGGCCGCGTAGCTCAGGGCGCCGCTGTTGGTGCTGCTCGCCTGGATCTGCAGGCTGACCGCGGTGCCCACGGTGCTGCTCTGGTTGCCCGGGTTGGTGACCGTCACACCCGAGACGGGGGCGTGGCTGCCGACGCCGATGCCCGCGAAGGCGTTCTGCACGCCCGCGTACTGGGCGGAGGAGGCGCCGTACAGCGCGGAGGCGGCGTTGAGCGCGGCGGTGCGGGCGCCCGCGTAGTTGGTGCTGCTCGTCATGTACGAGGTCAGCGCCTTGTACCAGATCTGCAGCGCGGCGGCGCGGCCGATGCCGGCGACGGCGATGCCGTCGGCGGTCGGGCTGTTGTAGCTGACCCCGTTGATGACCTTGGCGCCGCTGCCCTCGGAGAGCAGGTAGAACATGTGGTTCGCCGGGCCCGAGGAGTAGTGCACGTCCAGGTTGCCGATGCCGGAGTACCAGCTGTCGGGTGACGTGCCGTCACGGGACGGCTTGTCCTGGTAGCGCAGCGGGGTGCCGTTGCCGTTGATGTTGATCTTCTCGCCGATGAGGTAGTCACCGACGTCGTTGCTGTTGTTGGCGTAGAACTCGACGCCCGTGCCGAAGATGTCGGAGGTCGCCTCGTTGAGGCCGCCGGACTCACCGGTGTAGTTGAGGCCCGCGGTGTTGGACGTGACGCCATGGCTCATCTCGTGGCCCGCGACGTCCAGCGAGGTCAGGGCGTGGGTGTTGCCCGAGCCGTCGCCGTAGGTCATGCAGAAGCAGCTGTCGTCCCAGAACGCGTTGACGTAGCCGCTGCTGTAGTGCACCCGCGAGTACGCCGCCGCACCGTCGTTGCGGATGCCGCTGCGGCCGAAGGTGGTCTTGTAGAAGTCCCAGGTCTCCTGGGCGCCGTAGGCGGCGTCGGCGCCGGCGGTCTGGGTGTTGGAGCCCGTCCCGTCGCCCCAGACGTCGTCGGCGTCGGTGAACAGGGTGCCGGTGCCGGACGTCGCCCGGTTGAGGTTGTACGTCTTGTGGCCGCCGCGGGTGTTGTCGGTGAGCTGGTACGTCGAGCCCGACAGCGTGGTGCCGAGCGTCACCGATCCGCTGTACTGGGTGTTGCCGGTGCCGGTCTTGATGTCCTGGTACCGGTACAGTTCCGCGCCGGTCATGGCGTCGGTGACGACGTGCAGCCGGCTCGGCGTGCCGTCGTCCTGCAGACCGCTGACGACGCTCTCCCAGGCGAGCTTCGGCGTGCCCTGCCCGGCCCAGATCACCTTGCGGGCGCTGTCCGCGGCGGGCGCCTCGGCCTTCAGCGCCTTGGCGGCCTTCAGCGCGGAGGTGGTGGCCGCGGACCCGGCGACCTTCGGCGTCGTCGAGGCGACCGTGATCGCCTTGTTCGTGTTGAACGTGGTGCCCAGCGTGCCGGCGCCCTTGGCGGGCGTGTGCACCACGAGGTCACCGCCGAGCACGGGGAGCCCGGCGTAGGTGCGCTCGTAGCGGGTGTGCAGGGTGCCGTCCACGTCCTTGACGACGTCCCGGACGACGAGCTTCTCCTTGCTGCCCAGGCCCAGGGACTGGGCCGTCACGGCCGTCCGGGCGCTCGCGCTCTTGATCAGCGAGCTGTGCTGGGCGGGGGTGAGCGTGGCCTCGAGCGCTCCGGCGCGGGCCTGGCTCGTGTGGGGGGCGGGCTTCGCCGCGGCGGTGGTCGACGGTATGCCGACGGCGAGGAATGCGGCGGTGGCGACCAGGCTTGTGGCCGCGACTGCCTTGCGGGGGGATCGTCTCACTCGGACTCCTACTGCGTCGGCCGCGGTTGGCGGCCGGGGACAGCCGGGCAGACAGGGTGTGCTGCCCGGGCGGAACTAGCCGTGCAAGCCGTGCGGGTGGGACGTTGCGGAGCTCCGGCCGGAGCGCCGGCGCGCGGAGGTGCACCGGCGCGGGCGCGTTCTGAGCCGACCGGGGGAAGAGTGCCACTACTCATGGGTTGATGTCATGTACGTGACGAGAAGTTGGCCGAATACGTCCTTTCAGGAGGACAGTCGGTCCGCATAACGGACGACGTGTCCCGCAGGGCGTGACGGCGCGACAGGGCCCGGGTCGGGGGCAGCGTGCAATGCCGCACGAAACGGGCATTCAGGGCGAGCGGCTGCCGGAGTACGCGTCCCGTGACGCGGCCCCCCGGCGCGGCGCCGGGGGGAGGGGGCGTCAGACGAGGCTGTCGCGCCAGGCCTGGTGGAGATCGGCGAAGCGGCCCGCCCCGGAGACCAGCTCGGCGGGGGTGCCGTCCTCCACGATCCGGCCCTGGTCCATGACCAGCACGCGGTCGGCGATCTCGACCGTCGACAGCCGGTGCGCGATGATCACCGCCGTACGGCCCCGGAGCACCTCGCTCATCGCGCGCTGCACCGCGCGCTCGCCGGGCACGTCCAGCGAGGAGGTCGCCTCGTCGAGGATCAGCACGGCGGGGTCGGCGAGCAGCGCCCGCGCGAAGGCGACCAACTGGCGCTGCCCGGCGGAGATCCGGCCGCCGCGCTTGCGGACGTCGGTGTCGTAGCCGTCCGGGAGGGCGGCGATGAACTCGTGGGCGCCGATGGCGCGGGCGGCGTTCTCGACCTCCTCACGGGTCGCCTCCGGGCGGCCGATCGAGATGTTCTCGGCGACCGTGCCGGAGAAGAGGAACGCCTCCTGGGTGACCATGACCACGCCGCGGCGCAGGTCCGGCAGCGTCAGGTCGCGCAGGTCCACCCCGTCGAGGGTGACGCGGCCCGAGGTCGGGTCGTAGAAGCGGGCCAGCAGCTTGGCGAGCGTCGACTTGCCGGCGCCGGTCGCCCCCACCACCGCCACCGTCTGCCCCGCGGGCAGCCGCAGGTCGAACCGGGGCAGCACCTCGCCGCCGGTGCGGTACGCGAAGCGGACGTCGTCGAAGGCCACCTCGCGGCCCGGGATCTCCGCCACCGTGGGCGGCAGCGGCCGCGGGCTCTCCGGCTCCGGCACCGAGGGACGCTGGGCGAGCAGGCCGGCGATCTTCTCCAGCGAGGCGGCGGCCGACTGGTAGGAGTTGAGGAACATGCCGAGCGGGTCGATCGGCGCGTACAGCCGGCGCAGGTAGAGCACGAACGCCGCGAGCACGCCGAGCTCCAGCGAACCGGAGGCCACCCGGTAGGCGCCCCACAGGACCACCAGCGCCACCGAGGTGTTGGCGATCAGCCAGGAGGAGACGGTGAACCGGCCCATCTCCAGGATCGCGTCGCCGTTGGCCTTGCGGTGCGTGGCGTTCAGCTCGCCGAAGGCCTCGTCGTTGGCCTGCTCCCGGCGGAACGCCTGCACGGGCCGGATGCCGTTCATCGTCTCGGTGAAGCGCACGATGACCGCAGCGGTCGCGGCCGAGCGCCGCGTGTACACCCGGGCCGAACGGCGGCGGAACGCGCGGATGGTGAACACCAGCGGCACGCCGCTCGCCAGCGTGAACAGGCCGAGCGGCCAGTCCAGCCACAGCAGCACCGCGGAGATGTAGAGCACCGACAGCCCGACGTTGAGCAGTTCCTGGAGGCCCTCGGTCAGCAGCTCGCGGATCGACTCCACGTCGGAGGTCGCGCGGGCGATGATCCGGCCGGAGGTGTAGCGCTCGTGGAAGTCCAGGCCCAGCGCCTGGGCGTGCCGGAAGATCCGGCCGCGCAGCTCCACCAGGACGTCCTGGCAGATCAGCCCGGCCTTGCGGATGAAGGCGCGCTGGAGCAGCCCGCCCACGACGGCGCAGCCGATGTAGGCCGCGGCCACCGCGATCAGCGGCCCGTGGTCGTGCCGGCGCAGCGCCGGGATCGCTTGGTCGATGGCCAGCGCGACGATCAGCGGGCCCGCCTGCACCGCGGCCTGCTGCACGAGCAGCAGCACCGCCGCGAACCAGACCCGCCCGCGGTACGGGCCGACGAGGTCGCGCAGCAACTGCCGCGACGCCCCGGGGGGTGTGGGCAGGGTGTCCCGGTCGAAGGGATCGTCCCCGGCAGCCGGTGTGCGGTCCTCGGCGGGCTCACCGGGGCCGGCGGGCGCGCCCGGTTCCCCGGGTTCGCCGGTGGACGGCTGTGACTCCGTGACCGAGGTCATCGTGCGCTGCTCCCTTGGGATCGGATCATGCCGCGGCCGGTGCGGGACGGGGTCATCAGGCCGCGCCTCCCCCGGAGGGGACGGTGGCGGGCTCGTCCTGGCCGGACATCAGACGGCGGTACTCCGGGGACGCGGCGAGCAGTTCGTGGTGCGTGCCGATCTCGGTGACCCGGCCGCCGGCCATCAGGGCGACCCGGTCGGCGAGCATCACCGTGGAGGGACGGTGGGCCACGACCAGGGCGGTGGTCGTGGCGAGCACCTGGCGCAGGGCGGCCTCGACGAGGGCCTCGGTGTGCACGTCCAGCGCGGACAGCGGGTCGTCGAGGACGAGGAAGCGCGGCCGTCCGACCACCGCGCGGGCCAGGGCCAGGCGCTGCCGCTGGCCGCCGGACAGGCTCAGGCCCTGCTCGCCGACCTGGGTCTCCACACCGTGCGGCAGCTTGTGGACGAAGTCGCACTGGGCGATCTCCAGCGCCCGCAGCAGATCGGCCTCGTCCGCGTCGGGGGCGCCCATCAGGACGTTCTCCCGGACGCTGGCGGAGAAGAGCGTGGGCTCCTCGAAGGCCGTCGCGACGAGGTGGCGCAGCGCCGAGCGGCTCAGCCCGGCGGCGTCGGCGCCGTCCAGGGTGATGCGGCCCCCGGTCGGCTCGTACAGCCGGGGGATCAGCGAGGTGAGCGTGGTCTTGCCGCTGCCCGTGGAGCCGACCAGGGCGACCGTCTCGCCGCTGCGGATGTGCAGGTCGATACCGGTGAGCAGGTCCGGGGTGTCCTCGGGGGCGTCGGGATAGCGGAAGCGGACGCCGGAGAAACGGATGCCGTCGCCGCCGCCGGCCGTCACCCCCGGCCCGGTGCCGCTGCCGGTCTCCGGGGGGAGCTCGGAGTCCAGCACCTCGAAGACACGATCGGCGGCGGTGGCCGCCTCGTTGCTGAACGACAGCAGCCAGCCCAGCGACTCCACCGGCCAGCGCAGCGCCAGCGCGGTGGACAGGAAGGCCACCAGCGTGCCGGCGGACAGCTTGCCGTCGGCCACCTGGGTGGCGCCCAGCACCAGCGCCGCGCCGAGCGCCACGTCCGGCAGGGCGGTGATGACCATCCACAGGTCCGCCAGCAGCCGGGCCTTGCGCAGCTCCGTGCCGCGCAGCTCGCGCGACTGGCGGCGGAAGGACTCGGCCTGGCTGCGGTGCCGTCCGAAGGCCTTGATGATGCGGATGCCGAGCACGGACTCCTCGACCAGCGTGGTCAGGTCGCCGACCTGGTCCTGGGCGAGCCGGGAGGCCTGCTGGTAGCGCGCCTCGAAGTACGCGCAGAGGAACACCAGCGGCACGACCGGCACGAGCAGGATCAGCCCGAGCGACCAGTGCTGGAAGAACAGGATGGCGAAGCCCGCCAGGATCGTCGCGCCGTTGACCGCGAGGAAGACCATGGGGAAGGTCAGGAACATCCGCAGGATCTGCAGGTCGTTGGTGGCGCGCGACAGCAGCTGCCCCGAGCCCCAGCGGTCGTGGAACGCCACCGGCAGCCGCTGCAGCCGCTGGTACAGGTCCGCCCGCATGGTCGCCTCCAGCCCCGCCATCGGCCGGGCCACCAGCCAGCGCCGTATGCCGAAGAGCCCCGCCTCCAGGAGGCCGAGGAGCAGCACGACGCCGCCGCCGAGCCAGACGCCGGAGGGGTCGCGGTCGGCGACCGGGCCGTCCACGATCCACTTCAGGACGAGCGGGATGAGCAGCGCGAGGCAGGACGCGACGACGGCCACGCCCGCGGAGCCGAAGAGCCGGTGGCTGACCGGCTTCACGTACGGCCACAGGCGCAGCAGTGAGCGGACCGCGGATCGAGGACGGTCGGGCGCGGGTTGGATGGTCGACTCAGGCATCGTTCCAGAGACTACGTGCCACCACCGACAACGCTCATCCGGATTTTCGGCCGAGGTCCCGCACAGCGGGCACCGACAGCAGCGCCACGCAGACCCCCACCGTCACCACGCCACCGGCCAGCAGGACCGGCCGGGCCCCGAAGAATCCGGCCGCGGGGCCCGCCAGGGCCTGGCCGACGGGCAGCATGGCGACCGATCCCGCGACCTCGTACGCGTGGATCCGGTTGAGGATCTCGCCGGGCACCTGCGTCTGCACGCTGGTGGCCCACATCACACTCCAGAACGCCCACGCCGTCCCGGCCACCAGCACCGCCGCCGCGACCACCGGCACCGGCAGCCCCGCGCCGACCGCCGCCGGGTAGAGCGCGAACCCGAACAGCGCGACGGCTCCGCCCCGCAGCGGGCGGGCCGGCCGGACCCGGATCGCCAGCAGCCCGCCGAGCGCGGTGCCCGCCCCCAGCGCGGAGGAGACCAGGCCGTACGCCTTCGGGCCGTGCGCGGGCAGGATCTCCCCGGCCGCCAGCGGGGTCACCGGCCCCATGACCATGATCATGAAGACCATCCACACGACGATCACCGACCACATCCAGGTGCGGGCCCGGAACTCCCGCCAACCCTCGGCCAGGTCGGCCCGGAAGCTGCCGCGCCGCACGGCGTCCCGCGGTCCGCGCGCGGTCCGCCCGGGCAGCCGGAGCAGCAGCAGGCAGACCGCGCTCACCGCGTACGTGCCGGCGTGCACGGCGAACACCCCGCCAGCGGAGGTGAAGGCCACCAGGACACCGGCCAGTGCCGGTCCGGCCAGCGCCATCAGCGACTCGGCCGTGCGGACGACCCCGTTGGCCTCCTGGACGTCCCGCGCCACCTGGGGGACCGTACTGGCCACCCCTGGCTGGAACATGGCGCCCGCCACGCCGTTCACCGCGCCGATCACGCAGATCTGCCAGAGCACGACGTGCCCGGAGAAGAACAGCCAGGCGGCCAGGGTCTGCGTGCCGACCCGGACCAGATCCGCGCCGATCATGAGCGCCCGCGCGCTGAACCGGTCGGCCAGCACCCCGCCGAACACGACCAGCCCGGCGAAGCAGGCCGTGAACGAGGCCATGGCGTAGCCGATGTCGCCGGCACCGTAGCCGTGCTGGAGCAGTCCGGCCGACAGGGCGACCGGCAGCATGGAGTCGCCGAGCATGGCGACGCTGCGGGCGGTGAAGTAGAGCGTGAACCCCCGTGACCACAGGCGGTTCCCGGGGAGGGCTTTCGCGGTGCGGTCGGAGGCGTACGGCGGGGAGGGCGGCGGCGCGGAGGTCACGGACGACCAGTGTGGACTGGACCAATTGGCCGAGTCCACACCTTTGCCGGACCGTCTCGCCCCTCAGACCGCCCGCAGCAGCAGCACCGTCCGCCCGGGCACCGTCAGGACGTCGCCGGCGCGGTACCGGGTGCCCGGTGCCTGCTCCTGGTCCTCGCGCGAGGTGTCCAGCAGCAGTTCGTACCCCGCCGCCCACGGAGCGCCCGGCAGGGTGAAGCGGACGGGGCGGTGCGAGGCGTGCAGCACGGCCAGGAAGCTGTCGTCCCGCACCGGCTGCCCCCGCTGGTCGCGGTGCGGGATGTCCGCCCCGGACAGGTACATCCCGAGCGTCGAGGTCGCCTGGTGCCAGTCCCCCTCGGTCATCTCCCGTCCCCGCGGGGTGAACCAGGCCAGGTCCCGCAGCCCGTTGTCGGACTGCGGGCGGCCGGAGAAGAAGGCCCTGCGGCGCAGCACCGGGTGGCGCCTGCGCAGCCGCACCAGACGGGTGGTCAGGTCGCGCAGCGCCGCCCAGGTGGGGTCCTCCAGCAGCGACCAGTCCATCCAGCCGATCTCGTTGTCCTGGCAGTAGGCGTTGTTGTTGCCGCCCTGGGTGCGCCCCGCCTCGTCCCCGGCGGTGAGCATCGGCACCCCCGTGGACAGCAGCAAGGTGGCGAGCATGTTGCGCAGCTGCCGCCGGCGCAGCGCCGTCACCTGCGGGTCGTCGGTCTCGCCCTCGTGCCCGCAGTTCCAGGAGCGGTTGTCGTTGGTGCCGTCCCGGTTGTCCTCGCCGTTGGCCTCGTTGTGCTTGCTCTCGTAGCTCACCAGGTCGCGCAGGGTGAAGCCGTCGTGCGCGGTGATGAAGTTGACCGAGGCGTACGGGCGGCGGCCGCCCCAGGCGTACAGGTCGCTGGAGCCCGACAGCCGGTAGCCGAGGTCGCGCACGTCGTGGTGGGTGCCGCGCCAGAAGTCGCGCACCGTGTCGCGGTAGCGGTCGTTCCACTCCGTCCACAACGGCGGGAAGGCGCCCACCTGGTAGCCGCCGGAACCGACGTCCCACGGCTCGGCGATCAGCTTGACCCGGCGCAGCACCGGGTCCTGGGCGATGACGGCGAGGAAGGGGGAGAGCATGTCGACGTCGTGCATGGAGCGGGCCAGCGCCGCCGCCAGGTCGAAGCGGAAGCCGTCGACGCCCATCTCGGTGACCCAGTAGCGCAGCGAGTCGGTGATCAGCCGCAGCACCTGCGGCTGCACGACGTGCAGGGTGTTGCCGCAGCCGGTGTAGTCGGCGTAGCGCCGGGCGTCGCCCTGGAGCCGGTAGTAGCCGCGGTTGTCGATGCCCCGCAGGGACAGGGTCGGGCCCAGCTCGCTGCCCTCGGCGGTGTGGTTGTAGACGACGTCGAGGATCACCTCGATGCCCGCGTCGTGCAGCGCGCGCACCATCCGCTTGAACTCGCCGACCTGCTGCCCGCGACTCCCGGTGGCGGCGTAGCCGGCGTGCGGGGCGAAGTAGCCGACGGAGTTGTAGCCCCAGTAGTTGCGCAGGCCCCGGCGCAACAGGTGGTCCTCGTGGGCGAACTGGTGCACCGGCAGCAGCTCGACCGCCGTCACGCCGAGGCCCGCCAGGTACTCCACGGCCGCCGGGTGCGCCAGCCCCGCGTACGTGCCGCGCAGCTCGGGCGGGATGCCGGGGTGGCGCATGGTGAAGCCGCGCACGTGCAGCTCGTAGATGACGGAGTCGGCCCAGGGCGTCTTCGGCCGCCGGTCGTCCTCCCAGGAGTCGTCGTCGTCCACCACGACGCCCTTGGGGACGTGCGGCGCCGAGTCGCGGTTGTCGCGCACGGTGTCGGCGACCGCGCGCTCGGGCCAGTCGCGGACGTGCCCGTACACCTCCGGGGGCAGCGTGAAGTCACCGTCCACGGCCCGCGCGTACGGGTCGAGCAGCAGCTTGGCCGGGTTCCAGCGGGCGCCGGTCCACGGGTCCCAGCGGCCGCCCACGCGGTAGCCGTAGCGCCGGCCCGGCAGGACGCCGGGGACGAAGCCGTGCCAGATCTCATGGGTCAGTTCGGTCAGCGGGACCCGGGTCTCGGCGCCGTCGTCGTCGAACAGGCACAGCTCGACGGACTCGGCGCCGCCCGCCCACAGCGCGAAATTGGTGCCCGGCCGCCCGTCCGGGCCGAGGTGGAATCGGGCCCCCAGCGGCTGCGGGCTGCCCGGCCAGACCTCCGTCGCCGGCTCCGCCTCGGCGGCCGCCGGATCGGAGTGCGGGCGCGGGAGGGGCACGGACAGGGGAGCGATCGGGGGGCCGACCGGGCGCAGCATGCCGGCCCGCTCGGCCGTATCGTCCTGGCGCGTCTCTGACACGTGCTCGCCTCCTGCGGCTCGGGGGACGGCCGGTCCTGGCCGCGCCGGCCAGGACCGTCGCGGCACGGTGTCCCTCCCGTGCGCGCGCTGCGCCCTCCCGCTTTACTTTCCCGTTCCCCGTACGACGTCACACGCCTGATCGATCGGCGGCGCCGGCGCGTTTCCCCGCGACCGCCCGCTCGTTGACCCTGCGTGACGACTGCGGTGCGGCGCGCTGTGCGCGCGGGGGTGGGATTGACCGCCGCCATATGGCTGGGTTCGGTGCTGACGGCATGCGGTCTGGGGTTCGCGCCCGCGGAGGGCGGGGCCGCGGACCGGGCGCCGAAGGTGTCCCGGGCCCAGATCCGGATCACGCCCGGTGACGGGGCCCGCGAGGTGCGCCCCGACGATCCGTTCACCGTGGAGGCGGAGCACGGCCGGCTCACCTCCGTGCGGGTCGCCGACGGCGAGGGGGCGGCGATCGACGGCGCGCTGAACCCCGACCGCACCCGCTGGCAGCCGCGCGACCGCCTGGCGCTGTCGGCGAAGTACACCGTGGACGCGGTCGCCGTGGACGGCGACGGCCGGCGCGCCGCCAAGCACGCGGTGTTCACCACCCTCGTCCCCCGGAACACCCTGGTCGGCTACTTCACGCCCGAGGACGGCCAGACCGTGGGCACCGGGATGATCGTGTCCCTGGACTTCAACCGGCCGGTGGCCGACCGCGCAGCCGTCCAGCGCGCGATCTCCGTGACCTCCGTGCCGGCCGTCGACGTCGAGCCGCACTGGTTCGGCGACCAGCGCCTGGACTTCCGGCCCCGCTACCGCTGGCAGCCGGGCACCGCGGTCACCCTCGCGCTGCGGCTGCGCGACGTGGAGGCGGCGCACGAGGTGTACGGGGTGCAGCACAAGGACGTGCGCTTCACCGTCGGCCGCGACCAGACCAGCGTCGTCGACGCGGCCACCCACACCATGACGGTGCGCCGGGCCGGCCAGGTCTTCCGCGTCCTGCCGGTCTCGGCCGGCGCGCCCGACAACCCGACGTACAACGGGGCCATGGTCGTCTCCGAGAAGCTGCGGCTGACCCGGATGAACGGCGACACTGTCGGCTTCGGCGGCGAGTACGACATCCCCGACGTCCCGCATGCCCTGCGCCTGACCCGCTCCGGCACCTTCGTGCACGGCAGTTACTGGGCGCCGCCCGGCACCTTCGGCTCCGCGAACACCAGCCACGGCTGCGTCGGCCTGTACGACGTGAAGGGCGGCGGGGACGCCACCCCGGCGGGCTGGTTCTTCGACCACACCCTCGTCGGGGACACGGTCACGGTGGTCAACTCCCACGACCGGACCGTCGCCCCGGACAACGGTCTGGGGGGCTGGAACCTGTCCTGGCGGCAGTGGGTCTCCGGAGGCTGAACACCCGCCCTGGCAGGGCCCGGTGATCGGGACGGAACGGTGACATTACCGGGACCTGCCGGAGCGCTTTCCTGTGGTTGGCTGGCACAAGAGTGAGGGGGACTCACACGGGCACGGCCGGGCATGGGGAGAAGAGAGTTGAAGGCGATACAGGGAGCGCCGGGCGCCAAGCGCAGCACCGTGGCTCTGGCGGTGGGGGCGATGCTGCTGCTCGTGACCGCCTGCGGGGGCAGCGCGAGCGGGGACAGCAAGGACGGCGGCGACAAGACCGCCAAGCCGGGGGCGTCGGCGTCGGCGGGCGGCGGCACCGGTGACACCACCGAGTCGCAGGCGGTCGTGACGATCTCGCCGGAGGACGGCGCGGACGACGTGGCCACCACGGGCAAACTGAAGGTCACCGCGGGCAAGGGCAAGTTGACCTCGGTCGTGGTGAAGACCGCCAAGGGGGAGCAGGTCGACGGGGAGATATCCGCCGACGGCACCGGCTGGGAGCCCACGCAGACGCTGGGCGCCTCGACCAAGTACACGGTGGACGCGATAGCCAAGGACAGCTCGGGCCGCGAGTCCGCCAAGCACGCGAGCTTCACCACGGTCACCCCGAAGGACACCTTCATCGGCTTCTTCACGCCCGAGGACGGTCAGACGATCGGCACGGGCATGGAGGTCTCCCTCAACTTCAACCGCGCCATCAAGGACAAGAAGGCCGTCGAGAAGGCCATCAAGGTCACCGCGAGCCCGTCCGTCCCCGTCGCCGGCCACTGGTACGGCAACCAGCGCATCGACTTCCGCCCGGAGAAGTACTGGGCGAAGGGCACCAAGGTCACGCTGTCCCTGCGGCTGAACGGCGTCGAGGGCGCGGACGGCGTCTACGGCACCCAGGCCAAGGACGTCCACTACACGGTGGGCCGCAGCCAGGTCAGCATCGTGGACGCCGCGAAGCACACGATGAAGGTCTACCGCGACGGCAAGCTGCTGAAGACCGTCCCGATCACCTCCGGCGGCCCCGGCACCACCACGTACAACGGCAAGATGGTGATCACCGAGCGCTACCCGGTCACCCGCATGAACGGCGACACGGTGGGCTACGGCGGCGAGTACGACATCAAGGACGTGCCGCACGCCCAGCGACTGACCACCTCGGGCACCTTCATCCACGGCAACTACTGGGCCAGCCCCTCCACCTTCGGCAACGCCAACGTCAGCCACGGCTGCGTCGGTCTGCAGGACGTGCGCGGCGGCAGCAGCAGCAGCCCGTCGGGCTGGTTCTACAACAACTCGATCATCGGTGACGTGGTCGAGGTGAAGAACTCCAAGGACAAGACGGTGCAGTGGTGGAACGGGCTCAACGGCTGGAACATGCCGTGGAGCGAGTGGACCGCCGCGTCCTGACACCGGGCGCCGTGCCCGTGAGGCACGTCGCAGCGTAAACGGGCGTTCACGGATACCCTCGTCGGCCATGACAGTGAATCTCGAGGTCGACGAGGGTGTCGGCACCATTCGCCTGGACCGCCCCCCGATGAACGCGCTGGACGTCGCGACGCAGGACCGGCTCCGCGAGGTCGCCGAGGAGGCGGCCCGGCGTGACGACGTCCGCGCCGTGGTGGTCTGGGGCGGCGAGAAGGTGTTCGCGGCGGGCGCGGACATCAAGGAAATGCAGGCCATGGACTACGAGGCCATGGCCGTGCGGGCCCGCGCGCTGCAGGACTCCTTCACGGCGGTCGCCCGGATCCCCAAGCCGGTGGTCGCCGCCGTGACGGGGTACGCGCTCGGCGGCGGCTGCGAACTCGCCCTGTGCGCCGACATCCGGATCGCCGGGGAGAACGCCAAGCTCGGCCAGCCGGAGATCCTGCTCGGCCTGATCCCGGGCGCCGGCGGCACCCAGCGGCTGTCCCGGCTGGTCGGGCCGTCCAAGGCCAAGGACCTCATCTTCACCGGCCGCATGGTGGCGGCGGACGAGGCGCTGACGATCGGTCTGGTGGACAAGGTCGTCCCCGCGGAGCGGGTGTACGCCGAGGCGCGTGCCTGGGCGGAGCGCCTCGCGCGCGGCCCGGCGCTGGCGCTGCGCGCCGCGAAGGAGGCGGTGGACGCCGGCCTGGAGACCGATCTGGAGACCGGCCTGACGATCGAACGGAACCTTTTCGCGGGCCTGTTCGCCACCGAGGACCGCACGACGGGCATGCGCAGCTTCGTCGAGGAGGGTCCCGGCAAGGCGAAGTTCCTTTAGAACCCACCCGGTTGAGTGACCGCCGGAACCGGCCCGGTCGCCTTAAGGCAACCTTAAGCAGACCTTAAGGCGACCTGTGCCGGACGGGTGGACGGGCCGTCGCCGGGGCACGGTTCCCGCAGGTGAAAGGTGTTGCGCGAGATCCATTTTTGCCCTTGACATATGTCAAAACGGCTACACGGAACATCCCATTCCGCCCCGTCAATTCCCCCGATCCGCCCCGAACCGCCGCCCGGGGCGGTCATCATGAGGGCATGGCGGGGCAGCAGGGAGCATCGGAACAGCCGCAGCGGGTGACGATCCCGGCTGCGGGACGGCCGCCCGCGGCGGCCGACGAACTGGCGGCGACATCCCTCGATCTGGTGGGGAACCCGTCCGTGGACGAGGTGCGGCTCACCTCGCGCCCGGAGTCCGCGGCCACCGCCCGCCGGCTGGCGCTCTCGGTGCTGCGGCTGTGGGGCCTGCCGCAGTTCGACGACGTCGTCGAGTTACTCGTCTCGGAGCTCGTCGGCAACGCCGTGCGGCACACCGGGGCCCGTACCTTCGGCCTGCGCATGCTGCGCCGCCGCGGGTGGATCCGGGTGGAGGTGCGCGACCCGTCCCGGGCGCTGCCCTGCCTGATGCCGGTGCGGGAGATGGACATCAGCGGCCGCGGCCTGTTCCTGGTGGACAAGCTGGCGGACCGGTGGGGCGTGGATCTGCTCCCGCGCGGAAAGACCACTTGGTTCGAAATGCGCGTCATGGACCGTTGAACACAAAGTGAACTTAGCGCCTGCGTTTGCAAGGTCAGTGGCCCACCTCACGCCCACATCGTGAGGTTCAGGGTGGGGAAGGTCGTATAGTTGTGCGTAACGACCCCATTGACCCGGCTCGGTCGTTCCAGGACGTCTTGGATCACACCCCCTGGTTCCATGACGAATGAGAGGCCCCCGCCTCGCCGAACAACGGCGCACAGGGGGCCTCTTTTTGTGGGTGGTACGGGGTCGGTGCGCCGGCCGCCGCGGCGGCGGCGGGGGCGCGATCGCGCGGACACGCCGACGATCGGGTGAGCATCCCCGTCCCCGGGCCGGACCGGGGTGATCGTGAGCTTATGATCACACTGCGTATGCTGCGCCGGCTGAGCGCCGCCGCGCTTCCGCTGGGCGTCCTCGCCCTCCCGCTGTGCGCCACCGCCGACGCCGTCGCCCCCGGGCTCGCCGACACCGCCGAGTGGTGCCCCCTCGTCCCCGACCGGCTCTACGCGGCGGCGGACCCCGGTGTGGACCTCGCCAGGATGCGGCCCGGCGAGCCCGCCTGGCGCGCCAACTGCCTCGCCCTGTACCGCTCGGACGACCGGCCGCCCGCGGTCGTCTTCAAGGAGGGCCTGCGCCCGGCCGACACGCACGGCCAGTACGACCTGCGGTCCTACGCCCAGCGCGACCAGCCCGCGCCCTACGTCGCCGCGACGTACGACCGCGAGGCCTACCGCCGGCAGGGCGAGGCCTACCACTACTGGATCGACGCCCCCGGCGGCATCGACGTCAACGCCACCGTCGGCACCCGCACCGTCCGCGCGCCCCAGACGGCCGTCGCCTTCCCCGGCGGCATCGCCCGGCAGTTCGTCGTCAAGGGCTGCCCCGTGGACCCCGCGACCCGGACCGAGATCACCGCTCAGTGCGTGACCAACCCCTCCTACGCCCCCTGGCGCGGCTGGCCCGCCCCCGCCTGGACCGGCGTGCCGGAGCCGAGCGGGGGCGGCCGGCCCGCGGCGCCGTGACGGGGAAGAACGCGGGCCCCGCGGGGGACCGGGACCACAGGGCCCCGGCCCCCCGCGGGGCCCTTGTCCGACGGGCGGTCAGCCGCGCCGCAGCACCGTCGTGAGCACCGCGGCCAAAGTGGCCTCCGGGTCGTCCACGGCGTCCTCGGAGCGCCACGCGACGAAACCGTCCGGGCGGACCAGGACCGCGCCCCGCGCCGACATGCCGTGCAGGGCGGCCCAGTCCGTGTCGCCCTCGGGGGTCAGGTCCGCGTCGGCGGAGCCGCCGAGACGGTACGCGGCCAGCGGCACGCCGAGGCGCGCGCCGGCCGTGCGGGCGGCCTCGTGCCACGCCGTGCCCTCGGCGCCGTCGCCGCAGAGCAGCACCATGGAGCGCTCGTACAGGTCCAGCGTCGAGCGCCGCTCGCCGTCCGGCGTCGTCGCCCACAGGTGCGGGGCGCGCCCGCCGGGCTCGGCGACCGGGCGGAAGTCCTCCGGGACCACCGGGCGGCCGGCCTCGCCGCCGAGGAACGCGCCCTCGGGGTAGCGGTAGCCGAGGGCGACCACGAGGACGCCCTTCTGGGGGCCGCCGCCGGCCGGCGGGGCGTACCCGGGGTGGGCGTGCTCGGCGGAACGGGCCGAGGCCCGCTCGCTGGTCGCCACCGCGACCGGGCGGCGCTCGGCCTCGTAGGTCTCCAGCAGCCCGGGACCGGCCCAGCCGTCGACGACCGCCGCGAGCTTCCACGCCAGGTTGTGGGCGTCCTGGATACCGGTGTTGGAGCCGAACGCGCCGGTCGGGGACATCTCGTGGGCGGAGTCGCCGGCGAGCAGCACCCGGCCGCGGCCGTAGGAGTCGGCGACCCGCTCGGCGGCCCGCCAGGGCGCGCGCCCGGTGATCTCGACCTCCAGGTCGGGCACGCCCACCGCGGTGCGGATGTGGGCGATGAGCCGCTGGTCGGTGAAGTCCTCGATCTTCTCGCCGTGTTCGGGGTGCCAGGGGGCGTGGAAGACCCAGTTCTCCTGGTTGTCGACGGGCAGCAGCACCCCGTCGGCCTCGGGGTTGGTCAGGTAGCAGGCGATGAAGTACCGGTCGCCGACGGCGTCGGCCAGGCGCTTGGCCCGGAACGTGGCGCTGATGTTGGCGAACAGGTCGCCCCGCCCGCTGTGGCCGATGCCCAGCCGCTCGCGGATCGGGCTGCGCGGGCCGTCGGCGGCGACCAGGTAGTCCGCCCGCACCGTGCGGCGCGCGCCGGTCTCCCGGTCCAGCAGCTCCGCGGTGACACCGCTGCCGTCCTGCTCGAACGAGAGCATCTCGGTGCTGAAGGCGAGGTCGCCGCCCAGCTCGCGGGCGTACTTCAGCAGCACCGGCTCCAGGTCGTTCTGGCTGCACAGGCACCAGCCGCTCGGGCTGATCCCGGCGAGCCGGCCGCCCGGGTCGATGTCGCGGAACAGCCACTCGGCGTTGGCCGAGGTCAGCGACTCGGCCTGGAGGATGCCGTGGTTGTCGGCGAGGACCGAGGCCGCCTGCCGGATCTTCTGCTCGGCGCCCGCGGTGCGGAACACCTCCATGGTCCGCAGGTTGTTGCCGCGGCCGCGGGGGTGGATGGACGTTCCCGGGTGCTTCTCGACGAGGAGGTGCCGGATGCCGAGCCGGCCCAGGAAGACGGAAGTGGAGAGCCCTACGAGGGAGCCTCCAACGATGAGGACCGGGACCCGGTCTTCGGCCTGTGGAGTCATAGCTCCCTTGATGCCCGATAACGGAGCGTATTTACGCCCGTCACCCAATCGGATCACATATCTCGCACCGGTTGGGCCACCACAGCACGATCAATGGACGACGGACCTCGGGGTTGCTCGCTCTCGAAAGAGGTGGAATATGACACCCCTGGCCGAAAAGGTCTCGCAGTCCGCGCTCGATGGCACCCGCCTGCGCGTCGTCCTCATGCTGGATGTCGAGGACGGTGCCGAGCAGCGGTTTCTTGACGCGTATGACCAAATGTGCCGCCATGTCGCCGCCGTGCCCGGGCACGTCAGCGACCAGCTTTGCCAGTCGATCGAGAATCCCTCGCAATGGCTGATCACCAGTGAGTGGGACAGTGCGCTGCACTTCCTCGCCTGGGTGGACAGCCCGACCCATCTGGAGATGGTGCAGCCGATGCACGGCTGCGTGAAGGACACCCGCTCGCTGCGCTTCGGCGTGCTGCGGGAGACCCGTACCTCGTACGAGCCGGGTCTCCTGCAGTCGGTGCCGAGGGTCGGCGACGGGCTGAACCGACACGCCATCACCTTCACCGTGAAGCCCGGCAGCGAGTCGGTCGTCGCCGACATCCTCGCCGGCTACACCTCACCGCAGGCGCAGGTCGACGAGACCACGCGGCTGCACCGCACCTCGCTGTTCATGCACGGCAACCGTGTCGTGCGTGCGGTGGAGGTGGAGGGCGACCTGATCCGGGCGCTGCGCCACGTGGCGCGGCAGCCGGAGGTGCAGGAGGTCGAGGAGGCCATCAACCCCTACCTCGAGGCGCACCGCGACCTCAGCGACCCCAGTTCCGCACGGGAGTTCTTCGCCCGCGCGGCCCTGCCGGCCGTGCACCACGTCGCCAAGGGCGCCGACCGGCCGGAGACCCTGCGCCGGCACGCCCTGTTCTACCCCGCCAAGGACGGCTGCGGGCCCTCCGTCGCCAAGATGCTGGCCGCGCAGGACGAGCAGGCGGTCGAGGACCAGAAGGGCCCGCTCGCGCGGAGCACCGTGTACCTGCGCGAGGACATCGTCGTCCGCCTGATCGACCTGCGCATGCCGGTCGAGGAGGCACCCCTGATCGCGGTCGGGGCCGCCGGCCGGCACAAGGCGAGCGTGCTCGCCCGGCTGCTGGACGTCGGGCCCGACCTGGACGTCTCGAGCGACCTGGGTCTCAAGCGGTTCCTCAACGAGTGCGACATGCGGATGCTCACCGACCGGCGAGCCCCCGCGAACGCGCCCGCGTCCTGAACCACCCCCCACACCCGCCACCGCAACCGGCAGGTACCGGCCGGCCCCGGGTACGCCCCGGGGCCGGCCCGGCCGGAGGAGAGAAGCATGGATGACCTGCTGACGAACGACCGGAGCAACCGGGACGTTCCGTTCACCCCGACGATCGTGAATCTCGGCGACACCGCGCCCAACCGCCGTCGCGGCGGCGACCTGCGGGCGATGCTCACCCCGACCGCGGTCGGCGCCACCAGCGGTTTCATGGGCGTGGCGCTCGTGCAGCCCGGCGAGCGGATCGGTGAGCACTACCACCCGTACTCGGAGGAGTTCGTGTACGTGGAGTGCGGCTCACTGGAGGTCGACCTGGACGGGGAGCCGTGCCCGCTCCGGCCCGAGCAGGGCCTGATGATCCCCCCGTACGTCCGGCACCGGTTCCGCAACGTCGGCAGCACCGAGGCCCGGCTCGTCTTCCACCTCGGCCCGCTCGCCCCGCGCCCCGAACTCGGGCACGTGGACACGGAGGTCACGGAGGGCACCGAGCCCGCCTGGACCGCTGCGGCCGACCAGGGTCGCGATACCCACCAGGGCCCGGCGTCATGACCCGCCGGGTGGCGGTCACCGGGGCAGGTGTCGTCGCCCCCGGCGGTGTCGGGGTCCCCGCGTTCTGGGAGCTGCTGACCGCCGGCCGTACGGCGACCCGCGGGATCACGCTCTTCGACGCGACGGGTTTCCGGTCCCGCATAGCCGCCGAGGTCGACTTCGACCCCGAGGCCTGCGGACTGAGCCCCAAGGACACCGAACGCGCCGACCGGTACGTGCAGTTCGCGCTCGTCGCGGCCGCCGAGGCACTGCGCGACGCCGGACTGGACCTGGACGACGAGGACCCGTGGCGCGTCGGGGTGTCGCTCGGCACCGCCGTCGGCGGCACCACCCGGCTCGAACACGACTACATACGCGTCAGCGCCTCGGGCGCCCGCTGGGACGTCGACCCCGCCAAGGCCGGCGCCCACCTCCACCGGGCGTTCGCACCCAGCGCGCTCGCCTCCGAGATAGCCGAGCGGCACGGCGCCCGCGGGCCCGTGCAGACCGTCTCCACCGGCTGCACCTCGGGCCTGGACGCGGTCGGCTACGCCTTCCACACCATCGAGGAGGGACGCGCCGACATCGTCATCGCCGGCGCCTCGGACTCCCCGATATCCCCGATCACCGTGGCCTGCTTCGACGCCATCAAGGCCACGTCGCCCAACAACGACGACCCGGCCCACGCCTCGCGGCCCTTCGACGCCCGACGCGACGGCTTCGTCATGGGCGAGGGCGGCGCCGTCCTCATCCTGGAGGACCTGGAGCACGCCCGGGCCCGCGGGGCCCGCATCTACTGCGAGATCGGCGGCTACGCCACCTACGGCAACGCCTACCACATGACCGGTCTCACCACCGAGGGCCTGGAGATGTCCGAGGCCATCGACCGCGCCCTGGACCACGCGCGGCTCGACCGCCGGGACGTGGACTACGTCAACGCCCACGGCTCGGGCACCAAGCAGAACGACCGCCACGAGACCGCCGCGGTCAAGCGCTCGCTGGGCGAGCACGCCTACTCCACGCCCATGAGCTCCATCAAGTCCATGGTCGGCCACTCCCTCGGTGCCATCGGCGCGATCGAACTCGCCGCCTGCACCCTCGCCCTCGCCCACGGCGTGGTCCCGCCGACGGCCAACTACGAGACCCCGGACCCCGAGTGCGACCTGGACTACGTCCCGCGCACCGCCCGCGAACTCAAGCTGCGCACCGTGCTGTCCGTCGGCAGCGGTTTCGGTGGCTTCCAGTCCGCGGTGGTCCTCAACCGACCGGAGGGGAGCCAGCGATGAGAACCCAAGCGGTGGTCACCGGCATCGGCGTGGTCGCGCCGAACGGCATCGGTGCCGACGCCTTCTGGAAGGCCACCCAGGAGGGCGTCGCCGTTCTCGACTCGGTCAGCCGCGAGGGCTGCCAGGACCTTCCGCTGCGCGTCGCCGGCGAGGTGCGCGGCTTCGACGTCTCCGCGGTCGTCGAGGAGCGCTACACCGTCCAGACCGACCGATTCACCCACTTCGCGATGGCGGCGGCCGACCAGGCGGTGGCCGACTCCGGCCTGCGCCCGGACGAGGGAGCCCCGTTCGACATCGGTGTGGTGACCGCGGCCTGCTCCGGCGGCGGCGAGTTCGGCCAGCGCGAACTGCAGCACCTGTGGGGGAAGGGGCCGAGCTTCGTCGGCCCCTACCAGTCCATCGCGTGGTTCTACGCGGCGAGCACCGGCCAGATCTCCATCCGCGGCGGCTTCAAGGGCCCCTGCGGCGTCGTCGCCAGCGACGAGGCCGGCGGCCTGGACGCCATCGCGCACGCCTGCCGCAACATCACCCGCGGCACCGGCACCCGGGCGGTCGTCGTCGGTGCCGCCGAGGCGCCGCTGGCGCCGTACTCCGGCGTGTGCCAGCTCGGCTACCAGGAACTCAGCCTGGAGTCCGAGCCCGACCGGGCCTACCTGCCCTTCACCGACCGCGCCCGCGGCTTCGCCCCCGCCGAGGGCGGGGCCATGCTCGTCGTCGAGGACGCCGAGCACGCCGCCCGCCGCGGCGCCGAGGTCCGGGCCGTCGTCGCCGGGCACGGCGCCACCTTCACCGGGGCCTCCCAGTGGGAGAGGTCCCGCGAGGGCCTGGCCAGGGCGATCCGCGACGCCCTCGCCGAGGCGCGGTGCGCGCCCGAGGAGATCGACGTCGTCTTCGCCGACGCGCTCGGCACCGTCGAGGCCGACCGGGCCGAGGCGCTGGCGCTCGGCGACGCCCTCGGGCCGTGGGCCGCCCGCGTCCCCGTCACCGCTCCCAAGACCGGTACCGGCCGCGCCTATTGCGGCGCCCCGGTGCTCGACGTGGCCGCCGCCGTGCTCGCCCTGCGGCACCAGGTGGTCCCCCCGACCCCCAACGTGACCGACATCTGCCACGACCTCGATCTGGTCACCGGCCGGCCCCGCCCGGCGGACCTGCGCACCGCGCTGGTCCTCAGCCGCGGCCTCATGGGCTCCAACTCGGCCCTCGTGGTCCGGGCTTGAGGCCCGTCCCGTCCATCCAAGGAGAGTGCTCCATGTCCAAGGAACTCACGTACGGCGAACTCGCCGCTCTGATGAAGTCCAGCGCGGGCATCACCGTGGAACCGACCATGCTGGCCGGTCACCCCGACACGCCCTTCGCCGAGTACGGCCTGGACTCGCTCGGCCTGCTGGGAATCGTCGGCGCCCTGGAGAACGACCGGGGCGTGTCGATCGCCGGCGACGCCGATTCGTGCAAGACCCCCGGCGCCTTCATGGACGTCGTCAACCACTCACTCAAGGCAGGAGTCTGATTCATGCCCGGCCACACCGAGAACGAGATCACCATCCCCGCCCCGCTCGACCTCGTCTGGGACATCACCAACGACGTGGAGGACTGGCCGCAGCTCTTCAGCGAGTACGCCTCCGCGGAGATCGTCGAGCGCGACGGCGACCGGGTCGTCTTCCGTCTGACGATGCACCCCGACGAGAACGGGCAGGTCTGGAGCTGGGTCTCCGAGCGCACCGCGGACCGCGCCTCGCGCACGGTGCGCGCGCACCGGGTCGAGACCGGACCGTTCCAGTACATGGACATCCACTGGTCGTACCAGGACACCCCCGAGGGCGTCCGGATGCGCTGGGTCCAGGACTTCTCCATGAAGCCCGGCGCGCCGCTGGACGACGAGGCGATGACCAACCGCATCAACGAGAACTCCAAGGTCCAGCTGGAGCTGATCCGCGAGCGCATCGTCAAGCGGCACCGGGACGGCGAGGGGCGCGCATGAGCACCTACCGCTCGCTCATCGTGGCCCGGATCAAGCCGGGTGTGGAGGACCAGGTCGCCGGGGTGTTCGCCGACTCGGACCAGGGCGAACTCCCCGGTCTGATCGGGGTCACCGGGCGCAGCCTCTTCCAGTTCGGCGACGTCTACCTGCACCTGGTCGAGGCCGACCGGCCGCCCGGCCCGGAGGTCGCCCGGTACAAGGACCACCCCGCCTTCCGCGACATCAGCGAGCGGCTGTCGTCCTACGTGCTGCCGTACAACCCCGAGACCTGGCGCGAGCCCAAGGACGCCATGGCCCGGGAGTTCTACCGCTGGGAGCGGAGCGGCTGACATGGCCGCCACCGAGCCGGAGTGGGTGCGCTGCGAACGCTGCGAGGCGCTCGTGTACACCAAGCGCTGGACCCGCATGCTGCGCGTCTGCCCGCACTGCGGCGCGCACGGCCGGCTCACCGCCCGTCAGCGGCTGGACCAGCTGCTGGACCCGGGCTCGCAGGCGCCGCTCGTCCCCGAGGGTGGCGAGCGGCCGCCTGCGCACGACCCCCTGGAGTTCACCGACACCCGGCCCTACGCGCAGCGGCTGCGGGACGCCCGGGAGGCCACCGGCCTGGACGAGGCCGTGCTCTGCGTGCGCGGCACGATCGGCGGCCGGCCGGTGATCGCTGCCGTCATGGACTTCCGCTTCCTGGGCGGCAGTCTGGGCCTCGGCGTCGGCGCGCGGATCACCGCCGCAGCGAGCACCAGCCTGCGCCATCGCGTTCCCCTGCTGCTGGTCACCGCCTCCGGCGGGGCCCGGATGCAGGAGGGCGCGCTGTCCCTGATGGAGATGGCGGCGACCGCGCAGGCCCTCGCCGAACTCGACGAGGCCGGGGTCCTGGTGCTCTCCGTGGTCACCGACCCCACCTACGGCGGTGTCGCCGCCTCGTACGCCACCCTCGCCGACGTCGTCCTCGCCGAACCCGGCGCCCGCCTCGGCTTCGCCGGGCCCCGGGTCGTGCAGCAGACCACCGGGCGGCAGTTGCCCGAGGGCTTCCAGACCGCGGAGTTCCTGCTCGCGCACGGTCTCGTCGACGACGTCGTGCCGCGCGCCGCCCTGCGCGGCACGCTCGCCCGGCTGCTCGGGATGCGCCCCGGCGCGCCGCACCGGGCCGCCGCGCCCCGGGCGCCGGTGACCGTCGTCCGCGACGTGGACGCCCTGCCCGAGCGCGACGCCTGGAAGGCCGTACGGCTGGCCCGGCACCCCTGCCGGCCGACCGCCGCCGACTACGCGGCGCACCTGCTGGAGGACTTCCACGAACTGCACGGCGACCGGCTCGGCGCCGACTGCCCGGCCGTCATCGGCGGACCCGGTCTGCTCGACGGGCACCCCGTCATGCTGATCGGCCACCACAAGGGCGGCCCCACACCCGCCGGCCGCCGCCGGCGGCACTTCGGCATGGCAAGCCCGGCCGGCCACCGCAAGGCCGCCCGCCTGATGCGCACCGCCGCCAAGCTCGGCATGCCGGTGATCACCCTGATCGACACGCCGGGCGCCGACCCCGGGCCGGAGGCCGAGAGCGGCGGCCAGGCACTCGCCATCGCCGAGAACCTGCGGCTGATGTCCCGGTTGCCGGTGCCCGTGGTCGCCGTCGTCACCGGCGAGGGCGGCAGCGGCGGCGCCCTCGCGCTGGGCGTCGCCGACCGGGTGCTGGTCAGCGCCAACGGCATCTACTCCGTGATCAGCCCCGAGGGCTGCGCGGCGATCCTGTGGAAGGACCCGCGGGCGGCGCCCCGGGCCGCGGCCGCGCTGCGGCTGCACGCCCGCGACCTGCTGCGGCTGGGCATCGTGGACGGTGTCGTCCCCGAGCCGCCGGAGGGCGCCCACGCGGACCACGCGGCCGCCGCCGCACACGTCGGCGGCGCGCTGACGGCCGCCCTGGACGAGCTGCGCGCCCTGGAGCCCGAGCGGTTGCTGGCCGAACGCCGCGATCGCTACCACCGGTTCCACCGGCTCTCAGGGTCCCCCGGGTTGCACCGTTCCGGACGACTGGAGGAGGAGGCAGCACCATGACGCTCCACGGCGACAACAAGTTGCCCGCCCACGCCGCCGGCGTGGGCCGGAACCTGAACGGATCGGCCCCCACCGCGCAACCGGCGCACCCGGTGCTCGACGCCGTGTGCCGCAGCGCGACCGAACTGGCCACGTCCGTCCCCACCCCGCCACGACGCATCCGGCTGCGGCACGGTCAGACCTCGGTCGAGATCGAGTGGCCGGAACCCCGGGACCACGAACGGCCCGAGTCCGCCGGCCCCGCGCCGCGGATCACCGTGGAGGAGCCCCCGCAGGAGTCCGCGCCGCGGCCCGAGGAGCCCGGCGAGCCGGCGTCCGGGGCCCCGCACTACATCTGCGCCCCCACCGTGGGCACCTTCTACCGCGCCCAGGAACCCGGCGGCGCGCCCTGCGTCCGGGTCGGCGACCTCGTCGCCCCCGGTCAGCCGGTGGGCGTCCTGGAGGTCATGAAGATGCTCAGCACCGTCGAGTCGGACGTCGCCGGGCGGGTCGTGGAGATCGTCGCCGGGGACGCGCAGCCCGTGGAGTTCGACCAGCGGCTGATCGCCGTGGAGCCCGAAGGGGAGTGAACGCCGTGTTCTCCACCGTACTGGTGGCCAACCGCGGCGAGGTCGCGCTGCGGGTCGCCCGCGCCTGCCGCGAACTCGGCCTGCGCACCGTCGCGGTGTACTCCACCGCGGACCGGGACTCGGCCGTCGTCCGCTTCGCCGACGAGGCCGTGCACATCGGGCCGCCCCCCGCGCGGTCCAGCTACCTCAACATCCCCGCCGTCGTCGAGGCCGCCCGCCGCACCGGCGCCCAGGCCGTCCACCCCGGCTACGGCTTCCTGTCCGAGGACCCGGACTTCGCGGAGGTCTGCGAGGCCAACGGACTGACCTTCATCGGGCCCTCGCCGCAGGTGCTCGCGCGGCTCGGCGACAAGGCCGCCTGCCGCGCCCTGATGGCCGAGGCGGGCCTGCCCGTGCTGCCCGGCAGCCCCGGGCCGCTGGACGGACCGGCCGAGGCGAAGGAGGCGGCGCAGCAGGCCGGTTACCCGGTGATCCTCAAGGCCGTCGCGGGCGGAGGCGGGCGCGGCATGGCCGTCGTCACCGAACCGGACCGGCTGCTGGACGCCTTCCGCGAGACCAGGGCGCACGCCCGCGCCGTCCTCGGCGACGACCGGCTCTACCTGGAGCGGTACATCGACGGGGCCCGCCACGTCGAGGTGCAGGTCGTGTGCGACCGGCACGGCGCGGTGGTGCACCTGGGCGAGCGCGACTGCTCCGTGCAGCGCCACCACCAAAAGCTCGTCGAGGAGACCCCCGCCCCCGACCTGCCGGCCCGGCTCCGCGGCGCCATGTGCGACGCCGCCGTGCGCGGCGCGATGGCGGTGGGCTACGAGGGTGTCGCCACCTTCGAGTTCGTCCTGACCCCGGAGCGCGACTTCTACCTGATGGAGGTCAACTGCCGCCTCCAGGTGGAGCACCCGGTCACCGAGATGGTCACCGGCGTCGACCTGGTGCGCGAGCAGCTGCTGATCGCCGCGGGACATCCCCTGACGCTCCGGCAGGAGGACATCGTGCCCCGCGGGGTGGCCGTGGAGTGCCGCGTCAACGCCGAGGACCCGGCCCGCGGCTTCGCCCCCACCCCCGGGCTGCTCACCGAGTTCGTGCCGCCCGGCGGCCCCTTCGTCCGGGTGGACACCCACGCGTACCCGGGCTGGCGGATCGGCCCGGACTACGACTCCCTGCTGGCCAAGGCCGTCGTCTGGGCACCGGACCGGGAACGGGCGCTGGCCCGCATGGACCGCGTCCTGGAGGAACTGCGCGTCCGCGGTGAGGGCGTGTGCACCACGGCGGGCTTCCTGCGCACGGTGCTGGCCCGCCCGGAGTTCCGGGCGGGCCGTCACACCACGGCGCTGGTACGGGAGATGACCGGCTGAGCCGGGTTCACACCCGGCCGATGGTGCTGTGGATGGCGTGCAGGAACGGGTTGACCGGGGTGACCTCGCCGACGGCGAGGCCCGCCTCGGTCATCAGCCCGGTCAGGCTGTCGCGGGTGTGCTTCTGACCGCCGACGTTCATCAGCAGCATCAGGTCCATCGCGGTGGTGAACCGCATGGACGTCGTGTCGTCCACCAGGTTCTCGATGACGACCACCCGCGCACCGGGGTGGCCCGCCGCCACGACGTTGCGCAGCGTGCGGCGGGTGCTCTCGTCGTCCCACTCCAGGATGTTCTTGATGATGTACATGTCGGCGGTCACCGGGATCTCCACCCGGCAGTCGCCCGGCAGCAGCCGCGCGCGGGAGGCGAGTTCGCCGCCCTGGCGCAGCCGCGGGTCGGCGCCCGCGACGACCTTGGGCAGGTCGAGCAGGGAGCCCTGCACCTCGGGGTGCTTCTCCAGCAGCGCGGCCAGCACGTGGCCCTGGCCGCCGCCGATGTCGGCGACCGAGGAGATCCCCGTCAGGTCCAGCAGCTCGGCGATGTCCTGCGCGGACTGGCGGCTGGAGCTCGTCATCGCCCGGTCGAAGACCTTGGCGCTGTCCTGCGCGTCGTCGTGCAGGTAGTCGAAGAACTCCTTGCCGTAGATGTCGGGGAAGATGTTGCGGCCGTGCCGCACGGCCTCGTCGAGCCGCGGCCAGGCCTCCCACGTCCACGGCTCGGTGCACCACAGGGCGATGTAGTGCAGGCTGTTGGGGGTGTCCTTGCGCAGCATCCGCGACATGTCGGTGTGCGCGAAGCGGCCGTCGGACCGCTCCTCGAAGACCCCGTAGGAGGACAGCGCGCGCATCAGCCGGCGCAGCGGGCGCGGCTCCGCGCCCACGACGGCCGCGAGCTCCTCGCAGGTCGCCGGCTGGTCGCCGAGCGCGTCGGCGACACCGAGCCGGGCCGCGGCCCGGACGGCGGCGGCGCAGGCCGCGCCGAAGACGAGCTCGCGCAGGCGCATCGCGCCCTGGGCGGGGGAGGCGGTGGGGGTGGTCTCGGTCAGACTCATCGTCAGCACAGGCCCTTCGGCTGGGAGACGCGGCAGGTGCTGCCGCTGAACACGTTGTCCTTGCCCTGGTCCTCGGCGGCCAGGTCGGCGGGGCTGTTGCCCATGGCGGTGTTGTCACGTACGGAGTTGCCGGTGTTGGGGGCGCCCACCACGCTGCGGAAGAGCACGATGCCGCCGGACATCGGCGAGGTGCCGATGTTCTCCACGACCCGGTTGTGGAGCACCTGGGTCTTCTCGGCGCCGGTCAGCACGATGCCGGCGCCCTGGATGAAGGGCAGCCGGGCGTTGGCCGGGCAGTACTTGTTGTTGGCCGCCACCAGATTGCGGGAGACGGTGAGCGACCCGGCCCGCGGCACGCCCTCGTCGCCGACGACGAAGACGCCGCCGCAGTTGGCGGTGATGTCGTTGTACTCGACGTCCACGGTCCGCACCCGGCGCAGCACGAGGCCGATCCGGTTGCCCGACAGCTCGTTGTCGGCGATCAAGGTGTGCTTGGTGTCCAGGGCGCCGCCCTCGGCGTCCACCGCGTTGGCCAGGAAGATCCCCGACTCGCCGTTGTTCTCCGCGACGTTGTCGCGGAACACGGCGCGCACCGAACGCTGCATGCTGATGCCCTGCTGCCCGTTGGCGCGCGCGACGACCCGGGTCACGTCCATGCGGTCGGTCCAGGCGGCGTCGACCCCGTTCTTCCGGAACCCGGAGACCGTCAGCGACCGCAGCCGCACATAGGTCAGCGGGCTCTGCTCCGTACCGGTGACGCAGATGCCGTGGCCGGCCGCGGCGCAGGCGTTCTCCGTCCCCTTGTCGCTCGGGGTGATCACGGTCTCGCGACCTGCCCCCAGCAGGGTCAGCCGGGGCTTGGTGATGTTGACGCTGCCCGGGTAGGTCCCGGGCGCGATCTCGATGACGTCGCCCGGGTGGGCGCGGTCCACCGCCGCCTGGATGGACTCCCCGGGCCGCACCAGGAGCGGTGCGTCCGCGGCCTGGACCCCGGGGACGTTGCACAGCCCCACGACGACCGCGGCCGTGGCGGCCGCGGCCGCGAGGGACCGACGAAGTGTCATGACTGCCGCACCTGCCTTCCTGGCGGCCTCCGCAGCCACCCGGAAAAGTACGTTATGAGCTGTTATGACCTCCTGCCACTCCGTCAGGCCATCAGAGGCCCACGCCAACGGCCCTTGAGCACACCCCCCACCGGGGATCAGGCGCGCACCAACGGCCGCCTGAGCACGGTGCCGCTTCACGCCCCCCACCGGGGATCAGGCGCATGACGAGACGGAGGGGGCGGGGTCGGAGGGGTGGCGTTCTGGACACTGGAGCATATTTGGGTGCACGACCCGGGGCGATCAAGGCGGGTACCTGATGCACCTAAATGTGCTGTCCAGAATGGCAGCCCCGGAGGCCCCGAACCCGGCCCACCCCGCACGCGCGTCGGGGCGCCCAGACCGTGCCGGGCACACGGGCGGGAGGGCGGGAGAAAAACCCGGTACAAGGGGCGCAGCCCCACATGTGGCCAGGGTCACCTGAACCCCCCGCCCTCCCCGTCTCGTGTCCGCCCTGAGGGATCTGCGACACGGATCGGGAGAGGACGGAGTGAGTGGATGGCGGCATTGTGGTCGCGCACTCGTCAGAGCAAGGGCACGAGTGACGAGGCGCTCATACGGGCGCTCTACGAGGAACACGGCAAAGCCCTGCTCGCGTATGCGACCCGGCTCACCGGCGATCGCGCCGCGGCCGAGGACGTCGTCCAGGAGACCCTGATCCGCGCGTGGCGGCACCCGGACGCGCTGGTCAACGGCAAGGGTTCGGTGCGGGGCTGGCTGCTGACGGTGGCCCGCAACATCATCACGGACCGGTACCGGGCCAAGGCGGCCCGGCCGCAGGAGGTGGCCGAGTCCCCGGCCACGCCGCCCGTCGAGCGCGACCACGCCGACGCCGTGGTGGACTCCATGGTCGCGATGGAGGCCCTCGAACGCCTCTCGCCGGACCACCGGGACGTGCTGTACCAGATCTACTTCCGGGGGCAGAGCGTCGCCGAGGCGGCGGAGACCCTCGGGATACCGCCGGGAACGGTCAAGTCCCGGTCCCACTACGCCCTCAAGGCGCTGCGGGAGTACTACACCAAGAAGCCGGTCGCGCTGCGGGAGGTGGCGGCATGAGCACGGAAGAGCAGCACGACGGCGGGACGCTCACCGCCTACGTCCTCGGCGCACTCGACGCGGAGGAGGTGCGTGCCGTAGAGGAGCACATCGCCACCTGTGGCCGCTGCCGGGCCGAAGTCGACGAGCTCCGCGAGATGGAGCGCGCGCTCGGTGAGGTCCCGCCGGAGATCTTCCTGGACGGCCCGCCGGAGGACGGCGCCCTGCTGCTGCAGCGCACGCTGCGGGAGGTGCGCTCAGAGCGCACGGGGGTGCAGCGGCGCCGGTGGACCGCGGCCGGAGCGGCGGCGGCCGCCGCGGCGGCGGTGTTGATCCTCGGCGGTGTCGTGATCGGGCAGAACGCCGGTACGGCCGACGTCGCCGGGCCTCCGGGGGCCAGCGCGCAGCCCGGCGCCAAGGTCGCGTCGGCCACCGACCCGGCCACCAAGGCCCGGATGACCGTCCGGGTCACCCCGGCCAGTGCCTGGGTCCGGCTCAACGCGTCGGTCAGCGGGATCCCGGCGGGGGAGCGCTGCCGGCTCGTGGTGGTCGGCAAGGACGGCCACCGGGAGGTCGCGGGCAGCTGGGTCGTCCCCAAGGCCGGCGAGGAGCACGGGGTGAGCCTCGACGGTTCGGCCGCGGTGGCCGCGGACGACATCTCCGAGGTCGTCGTCGAGAACGCGGCCGGCAAGGAGTACGTGACCGCCAGGGTCTGACCCCCCGGCCGGACCGCCGCCCGCCCGTCCCGTTGGTCACCGGGACGGGCGGGCGGCGGGCGTTGCGCGAGCGCGCACAGCTCACGGGTGCGGCAGCGCGTGGGGGTTCATCGAGCGCAGCATGCGGCGAAGATCCGCCTTGAGCTGTGCCCCCTCGTCCTCCGTGAAGGGGGCCAGCGCCTCCTGCTCGCACGGCTGCAGCGCCTCGGTGGCCTGTCCGGCCAGGGTCTCGCCGGCCGGGGTGACGTTGATCTCGATGATCCGCCCGTGCGTCGGATGCGCGTGCCGCCCGACGAGCCCGCGGTCGGCCATGCCCTGCACGGCGACCCCCATGGACTGCGCGGTCACTCCGCAGCGGCGCGCGAGTTCGGCGCCCGACAGGGGTCCCTCCATGGTCAGCCGGACCAGGGCGCTGTACTGCGTCTGCGTCAGGCCGAACGGGCGCAGGGCCTGCTCCAGCAGCTGCACGTACGCCTGCGAGAGCTGCCAGATCAGATAGCCGACGCGCTCACCCGGGTCGCCGACGGGCATACCGGACCGTCCTTCCGCATTGTTGTCTGTTAACTTATATCAGTCAGCTTATATTCTGGGAGGAAGGCCGCCGTGTCCGACACCGCCCTCATGCGTGACGCTCACCCCCTGGCGGAGGAGGGCGCCCCGCAGCAACGCCACCGGCACCGGCACGTTCCCGGACCGCAGACCGACGCTCCGCCCGCCCGCCCGGGGATGACCGGCGCGCACGCGGTGATCAAGCCCGTCCTCACGGTACTGGTCATCGGTCTCGCCTTCGTCAGCGTGTTCCTCGCCGCCTTCCACACCCCCACCGCGCACCGGCTGCCGGTCGCGGTGGCCGCCTCGGACCACTCGGCGGCGCTGTTCGACGTCCGGCTCCAGCGCATCGCGCCCGAGGCGTTCCAGATCGACCGCTACCCCGACGAGGCCTCCGCGCGGCGGGCCGTCGAACACCGCCGGGCGTACGCGGCGTTCCTGTCGGACGGCGGCAAGCCCCGGGTCGTCTACGCCGGGGCCAACGGGCCGGCGGTCTCCGCGCTGGTGGCCCCGCTGGCGGCGGTGCCGCACGGCGACGGGGAGAAGATCCCGGTGGTCGACATCCTGCCGCTGTCGAGCGGCGACAGCAGGGGACTGTCGGTCTTCTACGCATCGTTCGGGCTGGTCCTGGCCGGCTTCCTGTTCGGGCAGATGACCTACCAGGTGGCGCCGCGGCTCTCGTTCGGCCAGCGCATGGTCAGCCTCGCGCTCTTCGCCGTCCTCGGCGGCCTGGCCACCGCGCTGATCGCGTGCACCGCCTTCGCGGCGATCCCCGGCTCGTTCCTGGGCATCATGGGCATCATCACGCTCATGGCCGGCGCCGTCGCCGCGGCCACCGTCATGCTGATCAGGATCTTCGGCCCGGTCGGCGTCCTCCTCGGCTCCATCTTCATGCTCGTCATGGGCAACGCCACCAGCGGCGGCGTCCTCCCGCCGGGCTTCCTCCCGGGCTGGCTGGAGCCGCTCGCCTCCGTGATGCCGGCCGGGGTCGGCGTCCGCGCGCTCGACGGGCTCGCGTACTTCCACCACGACGGCCTCACCCGCGGGATCGTGATCCTCCTCGCGTGGATCGCCGTCTGCGTCGGGGCGGTGTACCTGCTCGACCGCATCGCGGCCTCGACGGGCATCGTGCACGCGGCGCACCGCTGACGGCCTGCTCCCCGCGGCGTACGCGGCCGGCCTCCGGACGGAGGACGACCGGCCGCGACCCGCCCGGCAGGCTGGGACCATGGCGACCACCACCCTCGGCCCGCGGCAGGCGCTGCGCGTCCCCCTCACATCCGAGCGCGTGTCGTACGCGACCGGCGCGCTCCTGGTCCTGTCGGGCCTGTTCCACCTGGCCGTCTGGTCCGTCGACGGGGGCCCCTGGAACGGGCCCGTGTCGTGGCGCAAGCCCTTCACCTTCGGCGTCTCCTTCGGGCTGACCCTGATCGCGGTCGCCTGGATCACCTCGTACCTGCGGACCGGGGAGCGCCGACGGGCCGTCCTGCTCTCGGTGTTCGCGGCCGACTGCGTCGTCGAGGTCGCGGGCATCACGCTCCAGGCCTGGCGGCGGGTGCCCTCGCACCTCGACATGGAGACCGGCTTCGACACCACGGTCTCCATGACGCTGGCGGTGGGCGGCGCCGTCCTGGTCGTCGTGCTCGGCGCCTTCGCCGCCGCGGCCTTCCGGCGGCGTCCCGACGGGCCCGCGGGCATGGCCCTCGCCCTGCGCGCGGGCTTCGCGATCCTGCTGGTGGGCCTCGCCTCCGGCGCCGCGATGATCGCCCGCGGCGTGTACCTCACCCGTACCGGCCACCAGGAGGCCGCCTACCACTCCACGGCCGCGTTGAAGCCCCTGCACGCCGTGAGCCTGCACGCCGTGCTCGTCCTGCCCGCGCTGGCCCGGCTGCTGTCCCGCACGGGGTGGAGCGAGGCGGCGCGGACCCGGCTGGTGCTGCTGGCGACCGCCGTCTACGCAGCGGCGGTGGCCGGAGCCGGAGTGCTCGCCGTCATCTGACGTACCATCAGGCCGAGTCGCGCAGCAGCAACTCGGCCCGGACGACGAGCTCCTCGGCGGCCAGCGGCTCGCCGCCCGACAGCAGGCGGGCGGCCTGGTCGATGGCGAGCGCGCCCAGCCGCCGGGTGTCCAGGGCAAGGCTGGACAGCGCGGGCTCGACGAGCGTGCCGAGCTGCAGGCCGTCGAAGCCGATCACGGCGAAGTCGCCCGGGACCTCGCGGCCCGTGCGGCGCGCCTCGCGCAGCGCGCCCATGGCGATGATGTCGTTGAAGGTGAGGACCGCGGTCACGTCGGGGTGGCGGCCGAGCAGCGCCCGCAGCGCCGCGGCGCCGCCCTCGGCGGACTGCGCGGCACCGGTCACCGCGTCCGCGCCGAGCCCGTGGGCCGCCGCCGCGGCCTCGAACCACGCCCGGCGGACGCTGGGTTCGGCGCGGCCGTCGTGGTCGAGCATGCCGATGCGGCGGTGACCGCCTGCGACCAGGTGCGCGACCGCGGCACGGAAGCCGGCCTCGCCGTCGACCCGGATCGAGCTGAAGCGCGCGGTGTGGTGCTCACGGCCTATGAGCACCACCGGCATGCCCCGGGTGAAGTGCTCGATCTCGCTCTCCGGGCTGTTGAAGTACCCCACGACCGCGTCCACTTGGGAGCAGATCACCTGGAGCGTGCCCAGCTCCTCCGTGGCGCGGTCGCCGGTGTCGTACACCACGACGTGCCAGCCGCGGGCGCGTGCCGCCTCCAGCGCGGCCGCGGCGACCTCGGTGAAGAACGGGTTAAGCAGGTCGGGGATCACCAGCCCGATGGTCGTGGTGTCCTGCCGGACCAGGCCGCGGGCGAACCGGCTGGGCCGGTAGCCCAGTTCGCGCGCCGCGTCGAGTACGCGCTGCTTGGTCAGCCCGTCGATCTCGTCCTTGTCGTTCAGCGCCCGCGACACGGTCTGCCGCGACACCCCCGCGGACCGGGCGACGTCATGGATCGTGATCCTCCGCGGCTCCGTCCCCGACGACGACACCATCGCGTACCTCCCACTGCCCACGGGCGCCGATCCGCCCGAGGGGCCGAGTATGCCCCCGCGGGGCACGACGGCGCGAGACCGGACCCGGCCACGCGCCGGCGGAAGGCCCGCGGTCCGCCCGTGCCCCCTGTCAGGCCGTGCCCGCCACCGCCTGCGCCACCGCGTCGCGGACCTGGCAGTAATAGGCCGCCGGTCCCGGGCGGTAGCGCCACGGCAGGGCATGGACATAACCGTCGACCAGCGTGAACTGCTCCAGGGCCGCTTCGTCCCGGTCCTGGAGGTGCAGGTAGAAGGCGAGCAGATGACGCAGTTCGGCCACGCGCGGGTGCGCCGGGTCGGCGGCGGCCACGTCCACCAGGGCCGCTTCGACCCGGGCCCGCATCTCGGGCGTGTTGTCGGCGGAGACGTCCTCCGACTCGTCGTGCTCGAAATGCGCGATGAGCGGCATTGCCGTCAGCAGGCTCCCCACGGGGGCGTCCTTGGCCACCCGCTCCGCGAACTCGGACGCCAGCCGCTCCGAACCCCGCCACTTCGCGCACCAGTACTGCAGGGCCGAGAAGGCCGCCTCGTAGTGGTGCGGGGCCCGGGCGGTGATCTCCTCCCACAGCCTGTCCATCTCGGCGTTGGGGTAGCCGAGCCCGAGCGCGATCCAGATCTCCGTGATGTACGGCGTCGGATCGTCGGGGTTCAGGGCGGCGGCGCGCTCCGTCTCCGCGCGGGCGCTCCCCAGCATCCGGTGGAAGCGGTCGAACTGCTCCCGCGTCGTGTACTGGCTCCGCTTCGCCCCCCGCAGCTTCCAGGCGAGGACGACCGTGCTGCGCGCCCGGACCACGGCCGCGTCCGGGTCGTCGGCCCGCTCGGACTCCCAGGCCAACAGCCACTCGTCGTCCTCGGCGGCCTTCTCGGCGAGCAGGTACGCGATCGCGGACCGGCGCTCCCAGTCCCGGCCGACGGCGCGCAGCAGACCGGCGGCGGGCCGCCAGTCCCCGTCGCGCACGGCCGTGAGGGCGGCGGACCACTCCTCGGGCAGGGCGGCCGCGTACTCGGTGTTCTGCCGCTCGACGGGCAGCAGCCCCAGCCCCCGCGCCGTCTCCGCGGCCTTCGCGGCCTCCGCGGTCAGGGTCTCCTCGTCGTCGGGGCTCCACGAGAAGAACGTCTTGAGGAACACCACGGCCAGCCATGCCCCGAAGAGCACCGTGGGAACGGCCAGGGCCACCAGGATCCAGAGCAGGACGGTCATGAGGGGTGCGATTCCGTTCGTCGGAAGGACTGCGGGGGGAGGAACGCCGGTTGCCGGGTGGGACGGGTGTCGCTCACGCCGGCGCCGGCAGCTCCGGGGCGATCAGCGCCCGCAGCGGGCCGGTGTCGGGGTGGTCGGCGAGCGCGGCGGCGACGGCGGCATCCAGCGCCGCTTCGGGACCGTCCCCCGTCGCCTGTGCGGCGAGCGAGCCGGGCAGCCGGGCCGCGGCGGCACGGGACCAGGAGAACTCCCACCGGAGCAGCGAGCGGGCACCGAACTCGGCCAGCACCATCGTCCTCAACCCGTCGGTCAGCGACGGCCGGACGAACGCCCGGAAGGCGCGGCCCTTCGCCGCCGCGGCCTCCTCGGACATCGGCAGCCGCTCGGCGAGCCGCCACAGCCTGTTGTCGTCGATCACGTCCAGCAGCGCGGGCAGTGTCGCGGGACTCCCCGTGTACTCGGCCAGCGCACGGTGCAGCGGGGTGTGCGCCGACGACAGTGCGTGGGCCATGACGGCGTCCAGCAGTTCCGGCCATCCCGCGGCGCGTTCGAAGGCCAGGATCTCGGTCCTCAGGACCGCGTCCTCCAGCGCGGCCCAGGTGCGCGCGGGGTCGGTGAGCACCGCCCGTGACGCGCCGTCCCCGCTCGCGGCGGCGCGGCCGTCCGCAGGCAGCGCCTCGATCCGGCGCACCCGCTCGGCGATCGGCGGGTGCGAGTCCTCGGGCGAGACGGGGGCCGACGGGAGCTGCGCGCGCAACGCCGCGAGGTTGTCCGCACGGGCCGCGAGCAGCTCGGCGAAGCCGCCGAAGAACGCGCCGCGCGGCGGCAGCAGGCGTACCGGCAGCCCCAAGGTGGCGTAGGAGTCCAGGTAGAACTCGTAGGAGGCGGCGAGGGCCGGGATCTCGCGCAGCGCCGAGGCGGTCGCGTCACGGCCGGCGACCCGGGCGGCGGCGAGGTCCGCCGCGAACTCCTGGGAGCGGGCGGTGGACTGGGAGGCCCGCAGACAGAGCCTTCCGTACCAGGTGAAGACCGCGGCCAGCGTGCGGTACAGCACGCCGGTGCCGCGGGTGTCGACCGGACCGGCCTTCTTGCCCTTGGCGACCCGCTTGGCCGCGGCCTGCTCCTGGCGGGCGCGCTCGGCGGCGACCTTGCTGTCCGCGCGGGCGTGGAACTGCTCGACGACGAGGCCGATCTGTATCCGGCCGCGTACCACGAGCGCCGACAGCCGGGTGTCGCCGCCGGCGAAGTGGCCGTACTCGTGGACCAGCACGGCCCGCAACTGCGCCTCGGTCAGGCCGATGAGCAGCGGTACGCCGAGATCGAGACGCCGCGGGCCGGGGAGCAGGCCGAGCAGACGAGGCCGCTCGCTCACCGCCGCGTTGACGTCGTCGGTGAGCAGGATGCGGTCCGGGACGCGGGTGCCGCTCGCGTGCGCGAGCTCCCGCACGAGCGCCCACAGCCGGGGCTCGTCCTGCTCCGTCGCCTCGATGCCGGGCGGATCCTCGCCTCTGGGCGAGCGCAGCATGGACATCCCGCGCACGAGCGGGACGGCGAGCAGCGCCGAGACGGCCACGATCTTCACGGCCAGCAGACCGTGCACCTCCGTGAGCAGGAGGGCATCGAGGCCGATCAGCACGGCGAGCAGGGCGGCGCTCAGCAGATAGAAGCCGCAGAGCAGGATGAGGGCGCGCAGCGCGCGCAGGGTCATACCCATCGGCAGGTTCCCCCCAGGGCACGGAGACATGACATGGCGGACACCCCGGGACGGACGCCGCCGGGTGAGCGCGTGTGGGGGAGCCGGGGAGGGCCCTCGGCAAAGCGCGGGCAAAGCCGGGGCAGACGGAGTATGCCGCACCGCAGGTCAGCAAGGCAATCCTGGTGCCGACCGGGGCGGGAGGACGGATGAACGCCTGTCAGGGGGGTCGGTGCGGCTACCCTCTGACACGTCGTCGGCCGGGTTCTTCGGCGGGGAGCGGGACCTGACGGCCGCCCTGCGGGGCGGCGTCGCCTCCGCGGTGCCCGGTACGCACGGACTGTACGTATTCCCTTTGCCCGCCGTACGCCTTTCCCGTGTGGGATGGCGGGCGGTCGTGAACGCGGCGGGTGCGATCCCGTGCGTCCACTGCCGTCTCGCTCTGGGTTGCACGCCCGGTATTCGGGTCGACAACGTTGTCTTCTGAATAAGGCCGGACCGCGCGTGCGTATTGCGACGCTGGAGAGGTTACGTGCCCATCAGATCCCATCCCCCCTTGCCCCGCGTGATCCCACCGGGGCCCGCCCGCCGGCGCCGCTCGCCGCTGCGCTCGACGGTCGCCGCGCTGCTCACGGGTGCCCTCGGCCTCGCCGCGCTGGCGGGCGGCGGCACGGCCGCGGCCGTGCCCGGCGCGACCTCGGGGTCTTCGGGGACCCCCGCCGGCAAGGACTACACCGCGCTCGTCGACCCGTTCGTGTCGACCGCCGGCGACGACGGCAACGACCTGCCGGGCGCCGAGGCGCCGCACAGCCTGGCCAAGGTCAACCCGCTGACCACGCCGAACCGCAACCACACCGGGTACGACCACAACGAGGACCACATCGCCGGTTTCACCGCGACGAACCTCGACGGTGTCGGCGGCTCGGGCGGCGGCGGCGACCTGCTCGTCGTCCCGACCTCCGTGCAGTACGACAGCCGCCCCGCCGCCGGCACGTACGCCCACGCGTACAGCCACGACGACGAGAGCGCGACGCCCGGCTCCTACCAGGTGGGCCTCGGGGCCATCTCCGGAACGGCCTCGTCGGTCACGCAGGACCCCGGCACCATCAAGGCCGAGATGACGGCGACGACGCGCACGGCGCTGGAGCGGTACAGCTTCCCCGCCGGGTCGAACCCGGAGCTGGTCCTCGACCTCGCGAACAACTACACCAGCCGCACCCGTTCGACGATGAAGGCGACGACGCTCCCCGACGGGACCACCTCGATCGCCGGCCTCATCGCGGGCTCGTTCAACGGCGCCTCGTACAAGCTGTACTACAACGCCACCACGAACGTCCCCGTGACCTCCCTGAAGAGCTGGGGCAACGACGGCAAGCTGAGCGACGCGACCTCGCAGGACGGGACCGACACCGGTGCCGTCCTCGGGTTCGACAAGGCCGCCGGCGACGACATCGAACTGCGCATCACGCTGTCGCCGATCAGCGCCGAACAGGCCGCCGTCGACCAGCGCAGCGAGGTGGGCGGTCTCACCTTCGACCAGGCCCGCGCGCGGACCAAGGCGGAGTGGAACAGCGCGCTCGGCGCCGTCGACGTGCGCGCCACGGCGAAGTCCGACCCCGGGTCGACGCTCACCAAGGAGTTCTACACGCACCTGTACCGCATGTACGCGGCACCGGTGAACGCCACCAGCACCAGCGGCACGTACCGCGGCGCCGACGGCGCGGTCCACCAGGCCAACGGCTTCACGTACTACGACGGCTGGTCCACCTGGGACGACTTCCGCAAGTACTCCGTCGAGGCGTACATCGACCCGGCCACCTACCGGGACATGATCCAGTCGCTGATCGAGCTCTTCGCCGACCAGCGCGCCTCCGGCAAGAGCCTCGGCAGCCTGACCCACTCGGTCCCGACCGTGCGCTGGGAGCGCTCGGCCGTGCTGGTCGCCGACGCGCTGTCGAAGGGCTACAAGAACTTCGACCGGCTGGACGAGGCGTACCCGGCGCTGCTGCAGTACAGCGGCTACTACACGGGGGCGCAGCTGCGGCAGGGCTACGTCACCGGTGACCCCGGCACGACGGTCCAGCGCGGCTACGACCAGTGGGCGCTGTCCGTCATCGCCGACGCGCTCGGCAAGACGGACGACGCGAAGAAGCTGCGCGCCCAGTCGACGATGGCGATCGACAACCTCGTGAAGTCCGGCGCCTGGACGGCGGCCGACGGCACCAAGGTCGGTCTGCTCACCCCGCGCGCCGCGAACGGCGACTGGCAGAGCGCCGACTACGAGAAGTTCGAGGCGGCCGGCCTCTACCAGGGCACGCTCTGGCAGTACCACTGGTACGACGCGTACGACATGGGCGGCCTCATCGAGGCCATGGGCGGCCCGAAGGCCGGCAAGGCCGCGGTCGAGCACATGTTCGGCGAGGACTCGACCGTCGACGACGGCTCGACCATGCTGCACTCCAACGCCAACGAGATCGACCTCCAGGCCCCGTACCTGTTCAACTACGTCGGCGAGCCGAGCCTGACGCAGAAGTGGGTCCGCGCCATCTACACCGGCGCCACCTGGAACCGCTACATCGCGACCGGCTCCACGAACGAGGCCCCCAGCTCCGGCGGCGAGTTCCGCCCGCCGGTCAAGACCCAGGTCTACAAGCTGTCCCCGAACGGCTTCCTGCCGACCATGGACAACGACGCCGGCACCATGTCGACGATGTTCGTCGGCGCCGCGCTCGGCCTGTTCCCGGTGACCGCGGGCTCCAGCCAGTTCCAGATCGGCAGCCCGTTCTTCGACTCCACGACGATCAGCTACGCCAACGGTGCGAAGTTCACGGTGAAGGCCGACGGCGTCTCGCCGAGCAGCTACTACGTGCAGAACGCCACCCTCAACGGCAAGCGGTTCGACAACACGTGGCTGGACTACTCCCAGATCGTCTCCGGCGGAACGCTGGACCTGACGATGGGCTCCAAGCCCTCCCAGTGGGGTGCCAAGACCAAGCCCGCGTACTCGCTGAACACCGACGGGGGCGACACCGGTGACGGCGGCACCGGAGGGGTGAAGGGCGACACCGTCGTCTCCGCCCGCCCGGGCGCCGTCGCCACCACCGCGGACGGCACCCTCGACGGCAGCGTCAAGCTCACCCTGGACGGGCCGGCGGAGTTCGACGCCCGCAAGGGGACCAGCCTCACCAAGAGCGGTGCGGCGAGCGTGACCGGCCTGCCGGACGGCGTCACGGCGGACCTGCGCGTCGGCGACAAGCGGACGGCGACACTGTCGCTCACCGGCACCACGAAGGCCGACGCGCGCGTCGGCATCACCTTCCGCGACGCGGCCTTCGCCCACGGCGTGCGGGCCTCGACGGTGACCGGCACCGGGGTCTCCCCGACCGACCCGCTGCTCGTCTCCGCCGCCGCGGTGCACCGCAAGGCGCTCGCCGCACTGGTGGACCAGGCGTCCCTGGTGCGCAGCGGCAACTACTCCGACGGCTCCTGGAACCTGTTCCGTTCGGCCCTGGAGCGCGCGCGGACCGTCCTCGCGGACACCGCCTCCGCGACGGGCACGATCATGGCCGCGTCCGACGGGCTGCGGTCCGCGATCGACGGGCTCGTCATCGACGAGGGCGGCTACGCCGTCCTCCAGGCCGAGGCCCCCGACCAGATGCAGGGCCCGAGCCTGGTGAAGGAGGCGTACTACTCGGACGGCGACCTCGGCGGCGTCACCGAGGGCGCCTGGGAGCGGTACGGCAAGCTGGACTTCGGCGGGGTCGCCCCGCGCAGCATCGCGGTCCGCTACGCCAACTCGCAGCCGACGAACGCGAAGCCGAGCAGCGTGGACATCCACGCCGGCACGGCCGACGGGCCCATTGTCGCGACGGCCTCGCTCCCCGGGACCGGCGGCTGGCAGTTCTACACCACGGTGCAGGTGGCCGTCACCGACCCGGAGGCGCTGCTGGCGGCGAAGAGCGCGACGTTCGTCTTCCACGCCCCCGCCGGTCAGCAGTGGGTGTCGAACTTCGACTGGTACCAGTTCTCGCCCAACCCGGTCTCCTCCACGCCCTCGACCGTCCTCGCCACGCTGACCGCGGCGAACAGCACCTCGACCGGCGACGGTTCGCTGCCGCTCAAGCTCACGGGCGGCATCTTCGAGAACGTGACGAACGGCGCGTGGGCCCAGTGGACGGGCACCAACCTGCGCGACGGCGCCGACACCGTCAGCGTCAGCTACGACAAGCCCCAGTCGCGGGCGGCGTCCGACTCGCACATCGAGCTGCACCTCGGCTCGAAGGACGGCGCCAAGACCGTCTCCGTCCCGCTCGACTACACCGGATCGGGCTGGGGCACGGTCGCCACCACGACCGTGCAGCTCGACCCGAAGGTCTTCACCGGCGTCCAGGACGTGTACGCGGTCTTCGTGTCCAGCACGCAGACCAGCGCCCAGCCCTACGTCGCCAACGTCTACTCGCTGGCCTTCTCGCGCAACGCCGACGCCCCCGTGGGCTTCGACGCCACCGCGTGGCGCGCCAACAGCGGCGGCGGCCTCAAGAGCGAGCCGGTCGGCTGGACCGGCGCCGGCTCGGCCACCGACCTCGGCGGCACCTACAACGGCGCCTGGCTGAACTACGGGGACATCGACTTCGGCAGCTCGCCGAAGTCCACCGTCACCGTCACCTACGTCAACAACTCCGCCCGCTGCGGCACCGGCTCCGCCGTCCAGCTCTACCTGGACTCCTTCGACGCGGCCAACCCCGGCACGCCGTACGCGACCGTGTCGCTGCCGGTGACGGGGAGCGCGTGGTCGTCCGGTGGGACGACGAGCCTGACCCTGCCGAAGGCGATCACCGGCACGCACACCGTCTACCTGCGGCTGACGACCACCCCGGACTCCTCGCACCCGTACGTGGCGAACCTGGGCCGGATCACCTTCAGCCACGTCGACACGCCCGCCGTCACCGACAAGACCGCCCTGCGCAAGGCGATCGACCAGTTCGCGGGGCTCTCCGCGGACGCGGCGCGCTACGACACGGTCGACTTCGGTGTGTTCCTGCGGGAACTCGCCGCCGCCCGCGCCCTCGTGGACGCGGACGGCGCGACGCAGTTGGAGGTCGACGGACAGACGCGCAGCCTCACCCTCGCCGCGGGTCAGCTGATCCCGCTGCCGAGGCTGAAGCTGGAGAACCTGGTCACGACCGCGTCGGCCCTGGACAACACCCGCTACACGGACGCGTCGTGGAAGGCGTTCACCGACGCGCTCGCCGCGGCGAAGGCCGCGGTCGCGGACGATACGTCCACGGACCAGGCCCTCACGGCCCGGTACGACGCCCTGAGCCGCGCGATGTCCGCGCTCACCACCAAGCCCAGGACGGTGCCGGCCGCGCCCGGCGCCGTGTCGGCGTCCTCGTCCGGTACGAGCGTGACGGTCGCCTGGTCCGCACCCGAGGACGACGGCGGCTCCCCGGTCACCGGGTACCGCGTCACCCTCAACGACGGCCACGAGGTGCAGATCGACGATCCGGCCGCCCGGAGCACGACCTTCACCTGGTTGCGGTCCGGCCGGTCCTACGCGGCCCGCGTCCAGGCGTTGAACACCTACGGCGCCTCGCGCCCGAGTGCTGTCACGGCACCCGTGGTGGCCGACGGCGGCAAGCCGCAGCGGCCCGCCGTGACCGGTGTGCTCACCGACGGCAAGCAGGTCCGGGTGACCTGGCGGCCGGCCGGCGACGGCGGATTCCCGGTCATCGGCTACACCGTGGCCCTCGGTGACGGCACCACGGCGCACCTGCCCGCCACGGCGGACACCGCGCTGCTCACCACCAAGGACACGGCGAAGGCGCACACGGCCACCGTCACCGCGGTCACCCTGGCCGGCACCTCCGACGAGTCGGACGCGTCCGCCGCGACGGGTGCGACCGCCTCGGCGGACGCCACCGACCCGGCGTACGAGCCCTCGCCCTTCCCGGACGACACGCTCAAGGCGAACTACGCCTCCGACACGTGGCCGGGCACCGGCGACGGGACCGACTACTTCTACGGTCTCCTCAACGGTGTCGACGCCCTCGGCTCCGGCATCCTCGCCGCCAACACCAAGGTGCCCTTCGGCACCCCGCCCACCGCCGAGAACGACCGCATCGCCGTGCGCATCAACAACGCGGCGACGCAGAAGGAGGTGGACCGGGCCGAGGTCGACGCGACGAACAGCTCCACCGTCACGATGGCCGACGGCCTCGGGTCCCGGCTCGGGCAGATCTACCTCGACGCCCTGAACGGCGGCCGACTGCCCAAGACCGGCGCGCTGTTCGGCCGCGTCACGCAGGGCCTGGACAAGGTCGACGCGGCGAAGAACCACTGGGGCTACCAGCGCCCGTACGTGCGGCTCGGGTTCGTCGGCGACGGCGGTGACATCTACGAGTCGCAGGACGGCTCGTACGGCAGCCTCACCACCAGCGGCTCGTACCCCAGCGGCCACACCTACGGCGGCTACGAGGCCGGGACCGTCCTGGCCACGCTCCTGCCGGAGCTGGCTCCGTCGATCCTGGCGCGCACCTCGGAGTACGGGGACAACCGCATCGTCCTCGGGTTCCACTACCCGCTCGACGTCATGGGCGGCCGCATCGCCGGACAGGCCACCGTGGCCCACCGGTGGGCCGACCCCGAGTTCGCGGACCTGCTGATGCAGGCCCACACCGAGATGGAGAACGTGCTGCTGGCGCAGTGCGAGAAGGAGGGGTACGGCGACACGCTCGCGGCCTGCGCGGGCGACCCCTACGCCGGTCTGAGCACGGCGCAGGACGTCGACCTGTACACGCAGCGCCTGACCTACGGGTTCTCCCAGGTGGGCAAGGCCGGGCAGAGCCTCAAGGCGCCGTCCGACGCGGCGGCCCTGCTGGTCACCGCCTTCCCGAACCTGACCGCCGCGCAGCGCACGCAGGTCATCGAGCAGACCGCGACGGACTCGGGCTACCCGCTCGACCTCACCGCGGACGGCCAGGCGAGCTGGCAGCGCATCAACCTGGCGGCGGCGATGACGGCCCGGGTGGTCGTGCGCGCCGACGGGTCGGTCAAGGTGACGAACCACTCGGACGCCACCAGGGCCTCCGACGCCGACGCCACGGCGATCACCGTCGGGGGCACCGCGATCGACGGGTTCGACCCGGAGGTCTCCACGTACGTCGTGGACTGGCCGAAGGACAAGAAGATCCCGTCCGTCACCGCCGTGCCGGCCCAGTCCGGGGCGCGGGTGAAGGTCACCGAGGGCAGCAGGATCCTCTCGGGCGGAAAGCGGTTCACCACCCGCACCATCACGGTGACCTCGGCCAACGGTGAGGTCACCCGGACCTGGACGGTCGGGTTCCAGCCCACCGACCGCGACCACCGGCCCGTTCCGGCCGGCGGCAACGGCAACTGCGACGACGGGGACTCCGGCCACTGGCCCTCCTCCGGCCCGTGGGGCCACGAGGGCGGCCACGGGGCGGACTTCCTCGGCGGCACCGGGTTCTGGACGCAGGGCACGCAGTGGGCGGAGCCCATGTGGATCCCGGGGGAGATCCCGGGGGAGCAGGCCACGACCTGATCCTGTGACCGGCCGCGGCCCACGGGACCGCGGCCGGATCCCCGCTCCCGCACAGGCGCACCGCCACCACTGAGCCGGCCCCTCCGGGTGAACATCGCTGTTCACCCGGAGGGGCCGTTCCCGTGCGGGGGCGCCGGGCCGTCCGGCACCGGCGTCAGGCGGGGATGCCGCGCTCGTCCATGGAGTCCTCGACGATGCGCAGCCCGTCCATGCCCGGCAGCTTCGCGATGTGCGCGTCGATCTCGCGGACGAGCCTGCGGCCCTCGGCTCCCGCGAACAGCCGGGTCATGACGTACGTGACCTCGTCCTCGGACATGACGCCCGAGCCGACCGGGCCCCAGGCCTTCTCCAGCGCGAACCGGGCGAACACCCGGGCCTTCCTGCTCGCCGCGAGCCGTTCGCGCGCCTGGGACGCGTAGAAGGCGACGTGCTTCGTCTCCTGCTGCGCGATCCGCTTGAGCAGCGTCACCAGCACCGGATGGGTCTCCAGCGCGGCCAGCCGCTGGTACGCCGCGGTCGCCGACCACTCGTTGGCCGCGCCCCACGCCATGTGGACGGCGACGAAGTCGTGGCCGACCAGGCGGCTCATCGCCGTCTGCTTCACCGTCCCCAGGCGGTCCTTCCAGCCGAGCTTCAGCCGGGTCGCCCTGAGCGCGTCGAAGTCGACCCGGATCCCGTGGCGTTCGAGCACGGCCGCGAGCGCCTCGCCGTGCCAGAACTCCTCGCGGTTCCACATCGTCATGAACGTGCCCACCGCGGGCTCGTTGTGGGACGGGGTCGTCAGCAGATCACGCATGTAGCAGACCGTGTGGTACTCGATGTCGCACATGTACCGCAGCGTGCGCAGTGTCCCCTCGGGCAGCGGGTCGCGCTCGAACGCGTCGAAGTCGAGGTCGGCCCACTGCACCGCCGCGGAGTTCTGCGCGTACTTGTCCATGTCGAAAGCCATCAGTCGCTCTTCTCGTCGGTGCCCGCCGGCGTCGCCGGCCCGGCAGCGGTGATCTCGCCGAGTACGCCCGGGCCGCCGCGCTTCCAGCGGTGGATGCCCCAGTGCCGCCGGTGCGACTCGCGCGCCAGTCCGGCGTCGGGGTTGATCGCCGAGGGCCTGCCCAGCAGCGACAGCCACGCCAGGTCGCAGTGGCTGTCGCCGTAGCCGTAGGAGGCCGCGAGGTCGTAGCCGCCCTCCTCGGCGTAGCGCCGCAGCCAGGCGGCCCGTGCCTCGTCGACGAGCGGGGGCTTGTCGAGCCAGCCGGTGAGCACACCGTCCTTGGTGTGCATCGTGCTCCCGACGACCTCGTCGAACAGCCCGGCGAGCGGCGCGGCCAGCAGGCCGATGGAACCGGTGACCAGGACGGTGCGGTGCCCTGCCGCGCGGTGCTCGCGGATGCGCTCCAGGGCGTCCGCGCTCGTGTGCCGCAGCACGGCCGCGGCGTAGCCGCGCCGGGCGACGACCTCTTCGAGACGGGCGAGCGGCATGCCGCGGTAGCGGCGCAGGAAGGCGCGGATGAACTCGCCGCGGTCGCGCCGCTCGGCCCGGAGGTAGCCGGGCAGCGAGGCGAGCAGGTCGGCGACCTCCTTCGGCCAGGCCGCCTTGCGGAAGCCCGAGGTGCGCACCCAGAGGTACTGCTCGACGATGTTGGAGTCGACCACGGTCCGTTCGAGGTCGAAGACGGCGAGTACGTCGGTGCGGTGCGGCAGTGCGGGTTTCGGGCGGCTGCCGGCCGGCCGGGCGGCAGCGGCCTTGCGGCGGCGGTGGACCGCCGTCAACTCGCCGAGGGACGGCAGGTGGACCTGCTGCAGGTACTCCTCCCAGTCGATCCGTTCCACGTCGAAGCCGCGGTCCTCGCGCACCTCGGCCGGCAGGGCGTGGTGGAGGGCGCGGGCGTTGCGGTCGTCGAAGATGATCTCGGTCCGCACATAGGCGCGGTACAGATCGGTGAAGGTGCCGAGGGTGGCGATGCCGGCGCGCAGCTTGGCGTTGCGCGCGGCGAGTGTGCGGCGGCGCTCGTCGTTGGGCAGCAGCCGCAGGCCGGCGTCCCACAGATCGGCCTTGCGCCGGGCCAGCGCGAGCCGCCGGTTGAAGGTGCGCTCGCCCGCGAACTTCCAGGTCGGCACCGAGACCAAGCCGTCGTCCCCCGGGAGCGGGTGCCGCAGGTAGTACGCGCGCACGTTGTCGTACATGCGGTGGAAGGGCAGCGGATTCGACGCGCCCGAGGCGATGTGGAAGTACGCCGGCTCGTCGGCGGGGGCCGGGTTGGCCGCGGCGGCGAGAATGGCGTTGACGACGAAGTCGACGGGGATGACGTCGAGGATGGAGTCGGGCAGCCCCGGGAAGTCCGGCAACTGGCCGCGGCCGTAGGCGAAGATCAGCGGGTCGGCGACCTTGAAGCCGTCGATCCAGCCGGGGAACGGATGCCGCAGGGCGCTCTCGATGATCGCGGGCCGGACCACGGACAGCCGGTGCCCGGCCTCGCCCCACAGGTCCTCCGCGGCCCGTTCGGCGAGCGCCTTGGTCAGCGTGTAGACATCCGTCCACCCCAGGCTCTGGGCGCGCCGCCGGCCCGCGTCGACGAGCTGCGAACGCACCCACGCGCGCCGCGCCTCCTCGCTCGCGCGGGCCGCCGCGATCGGGCCCTGCTTGCCGTGGCTGCCGCGGGCGCGGGACATGAACCGCTCCAGCTGCGCCGGTTCCCGCGAGGCGAGTTCGGTGCGCTCCTGGGCCCGGGTCGCGGAGCGCCACTCGGTGCGCCAGTCGACGTCGTGGTCGAGCCTGGCCTCGGGCACCACACCGCGGCGCAGGCCGCCGACGTAGCAGGTCGACACATGGACGACGTGCGGGTCCGCCCCGGAGGCGAGCAGCGCCTCGTAGAGGTTCACCGCGCCGTTGACGTTGGTGTCGAACGCCTCGTGGACGGGCGGGTCGAAGGAGACGACCGACGCCGAGTGGATCACCACGTCCAGATCGGAGGGCAGTTCGGGAACGGCGGTCATGCTGCCGTCGAGCACCGTGATCCGCTCGCGGACGACGCGTTCGGCCTCCTCGGCGCCCACGGCCTCCCGCCAGCGCCGGAAGACGGGTTTGCGCAGCAGCTGCCGGAGCCGGTCCTGCCCGGTCTGCCGGCCCTTCCCGCGCACGAGGAGCGAGACGCGGGTGCCGGGGTGATCGGTGAGCAGCCGCTCCAGCACGGCCTGCCCGACGAAGCCGGTCGCGCCGGTGAGCAGGACGTGCGCGGTGCCCAGGTCGGTCTTCGCGCTGTGCGGCATCACGGAAGGAGCCTCGATTCCACGGTGGCTGCGACACCGGGACCGATGCCGGGGAGTGCGGCGACCAGCGTGCGGACCCGGGCCGCCTCGGCCCTTCCGTGCCGGCCGCCGAAGACTTGGCGTTCGAAGAAGTCGCGCTCGTGCGCGGAGCGGCCGGCCCAGCCCAGCGGCCAGGCGGAGTGCCGCAGGGCACGGCGGGTGAGGCGCTGGGCGCGGACCGAGCGCCCGAGGCGCAGCTCCGCCTCCTCGGCGAGGAAGGCGATGTGACGCCCCTTGATCTCCACCACGGGGTCGACGACCGCCGCCATGGCGGGGGACACCCCGGCCAGCCGCCGGTAGGCGGCACCGGTGACCCATTCGTCCACCAGGCCCGTCGTCATGTGCTCGGCGACGATCTGCGTGCCGGTGACGCCCGCGACGAGGGAGCGGCGGACCGGGCCGCGGCGCTCGCGGCGTTCGGCCAGGGACCACCGCGGCGGGCCCGCGCTCGGCGGGAGAGCGCGGGCGGCGGGCGAGGCGTCCAGGACGGCGTCGAGGGCGTCGGCGATCCAGAACCGCTCGAACATCCAGGTCGTGAGGAACGCGGTGACGCGGGCGTCCTTGTGCGTGGCGGTCACCAGGAGGTCGCGTACGCGGTGCAGCGTCGCGCGTTCCGTGTCCCGCAGCGCGCGGACGAGCCGGGCGGACGGGGCGTCGAGCGGCTCCCGGTCGAGCGCGGCGAGGTCGAGTGTTCCGCGGTGGCTGCCGTGTGCCGTACGGGCGAACTCCCGCACGTCGAAGCCCGCGGTACCGGGCGGCGTGGTCGGCGCCTCGTCGTGTGAGTCCATGCGCGGGCTTTCTGGGGGTGGGGGGAATTCCTGCGGGGATCCCGGAACGCGGCGAAACGCCGCCGGGGCCATGAGCTGCGACCGGGCAGGGGGCCGATCTGTGACAGCCGGGACGATTCCCGAGTTCGCGTGATCGCGGCCCGAAAACGGGTGTCACAGGATCGGCGCGTGCCCGGTCGAAGGATGTGGGCCGGAAAACAGGGGTGTGCCATGCCCGCTTTCCGGCCCGCCCGTCAGGTGGCGCGGAAGAACGGTTCCGGACCACCGGTGTGAAAGCGCTTGCCACCTCATATCGCCGTCACGAGCGGGGAGTTCGTATGCCGATCAGATGCCCTGTGAAACCATGCTGAGCGGGACGCGGGTCGCACTTGTCACCGGTGCCACGTCGGGAATCGGCGCGGCGTACACACGCGCTCTGGCCGACCGCGGATGGGACCTCGTCCTGGTGGCGCGCGACCGCGAGCGGCTCGACCGGACGGCGGCCGAGCTCGCGTCCCGGGGCCGCACCGTCGAGGTGCTGCGCGCCGACCTGTCCGACCGCGCCGACGTCCAGCGGGTCGCCGCCCGGCTGGTGGACCGCGCCCGTCCGGTGGACATGCTGGTCAACAACGCCGGCTTTGGCGTGCACGCATCGATGACCTCGGCCGACACCGTTCCGCACGACCGGGCGATCGAGGTCATGGGGCGCACGGTCATGGTGCTCGCCGGCGCCGCCGGGCGGGCCATGCGCGAGCGCGGCCGGGGCACGATCATCAATGTGTCGAGCACGGCCGGCTTCGTCACGATGGGCAGCTATTCGGCCGTCAAAGGCTTTGTGACCCTGCTCACCGAAGGCTTGGCGAACGAACTGCACGGCACGGGCGTCACCGTGACCGCGCTGTGTCCGGGCTGGGTCCGCACGGAATTCCACACCAGGGCCGGAATCCGCTCGTCGGGCATTCCGGACTTCCTCTGGCTCGACGTCGACCGGCTCGTGGAGGCGAGCCTGCGCGACGTACGGCGCGGACGGGTCATTTCCGTACCGAGTTTCCGGTACCGGCTGCTCATCTGGTGCACGCGCCATCTTCCGCGCCGCTCGGTGCGGTGGATCTCGCGGCGGATCTCGTCCAGCCGCAATGACATTCCCACTCCCTGAAAGAAGCAGTGCGGGCGATCCCGCACCGGAAGGAAGCGGATGGCCGCGACGATGCGCGACCGTTTCACGTCACGTTCCCACGCCGCCGCGCGATTCGTCGCGCAGCGCGGGCTGCTGAAGCCCGTCGTCTGGAGCGTGACCACCGTCACGGTGCTCGGGCGCGAGCGGCTGGCGGCCGTCGAGGACACGTACGTCGTCGTCGCCAACCACACCTCGCACCTCGACACGCCCCTCATCATGGGCGCGCTGCCCCGCCGGCTGGCGCGCTACCTCGCGGTGGGGGCGGCCGCCGACTACTTCTTCGACGTGTGGCGGCGGCGGGGCCTGACCGCCCTGTTCTTCAACGCCTTCCCGGTCGACCGCAGCGGGACAGGCGCCCGCAAGGTGAGCGCCAGATCGCTGCTGAACCGGGGAGTGCCGCTGCTGATCTTCCCCGAGGGCACCCGCTCGCGCGACGGATCGCTCGGGGCGTTCAAGCCCGGGGCGGCGGCGCTCGCCTCGTCGGCCGCGGTGCCGGTGCTCCCCGTCGCGGTCATCGGCGCGCACGCGGCGCACCCCCGCGGATCGAACTGGCCCCAGCCGGGCCGCCTGCCGGTCGGGGTGGTCTTCGGCGAACCGCTCACCGCCCGTCCCGGCGAGCAGGTGGGCGAGTTCAGCGAACGCATCCGCTCGGCGGTCGCCGCCCTGGCCGAGGAGCACACCGACCGGATCCTCGGCGCGCGCACCACCGCACGCCGTCACACCTGAAGGAGACCGCCGTGACCGAACCCGCCCGTCGCACCGAGGCACCGCGCACCGCTGAGGTGGCACACATGAAGTGGTGGGGCTGGGGCGTGGAAGGCGTCGGCTTCCACCACGAGGACAAGCCCGCCTTCGCCCCGTTCGTCCACCGGGCCGTCGGGCTCGACCTCCGCGCGGCCGCGCGCACCGAACGGCCCGACTTCTCGCGGGTCGACGTGCCCGCCTCGACGGCACCGGAGGAGTTCGTCGCGGCGCTGCGCGGCATCGTCGAGCCCGGGAACGCCGTCGTGGACGACCTCGACCGGGTCGTCCACACGTACGGCAAGAGCCTGCGCGACCTCGTCCGCCTGCGCGCCGGCGAGATCGCGCGCTGTCCCGATGTGGTCGTCTACCCGGCCGACGAGGCGCAGGTGCGGGACGTCGTCGACGCCGCCGTCGCGGCGGACGCCGTGATCATCCCCTTCGGGGGCGGCAGCAACATCGCGGGCAGCCTGGAGCCGCACCCGGACGAGCCGCGGGTGGTCGTCTCGCTCGACCTCGGCCGCCTGCGCCGGGTGCTGGAGATCGACACCGACTCCGGCCTGGCACGCATCCAGGCCGGGACGCTGGGACCGGACCTGGAGGAGCAACTCAACCGGCACGGCTGGACGATGGGCCACTTCCCCGACTCGTTCACCCACTCCTCGCTCGGCGGGTGGGTCGCCACGCGCTCGTCCGGCATGCAGTCGGACAAGTACGGCGACATCGCGGACATCGTCAAGGGGCTGCGGGTCGTGCGGCCCGGCGGGGTCCTGGTGATCCGCCCCGTTCCGAGCGCGTCGACCGGGCCGAGCGTGCGGGAGATGGTGGTGGGCTCGGAGGGGCGGCTCGGCGTCATCACCGAGATCACGGTGCAGGTGCACCGGATCCCCGAACGGCGGGCCATCCACGCGTACTTCTTCAAGGACTTCGACCACGGCCTCGCCGCGATGCGGGAGATCGCCGAGAGCGACGTCTCGCCCTCGGTCACCCGGGTCTCGGACGCCCACGAGACGGGCTTCTCCCTGGCAACGGGCAAGGAGTCCAAGGGCGTCAGGAAGGCGGCCCAGGCAGCGCTGACGGCGTACCTGAAGAGGCGCGGCTGGAAGCTCGACGAGATGTGCCTGTCCTTCATCGGCTTCGAGGGCGGCGAGGCGCATGTGAAGCTCCAGAAGTCGCACATCGACCGGATCGTGCGCAAGCACCAGGGCATCGGCGTCGGCAAGGGACCCGGCGCGCTCTACGACCGGAAGAAGTTCGACACGCCGTACATCCGCGACTTCCTGCTCGACCGCGGCGCCGCCGGCGACGTGAGCGAGACCGCGGGTCCCTGGTCGAAGCTGCGCGACATCCACGCGGCGGTCCACGCGGCGGCCGACCGCGCGTACGAGGAGATCGGCTGCAGGGGCTGGACGATGTCCCACCTGTCGCACTCGTACCGCTCCGGTGCCTGCCTGTACTTCACCTTCGCCTTCGTCTTCGGCGACGACCCGCTCGGCGAGTACGACACGGTCAAGCGCGCGATCCAGCAGGCGTTCGTGGACGCCGGCGGCACGGTCTCGCACCACCACGGGGTGGGCCTGGAGCACGCGCCGTGGCTGGCGGAGGACATCTCGGCGCAGGGCGTCGCGGTCATGGCGGGGCTCTTCGAGGCCGCCGACCCGGGCGGCAACTTCAACCCGCGCAAGATCGTGGTCTGAGCGTGGCGGCGCGTCGCCGCGGGGTTCCGCATCCGCCGCCCCGAGGGCACGCGGGGCCCCGGCCGGTGCCGCGCGCGGGTCCGGGTCCTCCCGGTCGCCCCGCCGGCGGCGCCGTGGCCGCGAGTCCGCGGCCGGCGCGTTCCGGCGCGCCCGGACTCACCGTCCGGGAGCGCTCACGCCGACTGCCGCACCACCAGCCGCGTGGGCAGGACGACTTCCCGCCGGCCCGTGCCGAACTGGGCGATCTCGTCGAGGAGCAGCTTCGCCATGGTGTGGCCCATCTCCTCGATCGGCTGGCGGACACTGGTCAGCGGGGGCTCGGTGTGCCGTGCCACGATCGAGTCGTCGAAGCCGATGACGGCGACGTCTTCGGGTATCCGGCGCCCTGCCGCGCGCAGTTCGAGGATGGCGCCCGACGCCGTCACGTCGGAGGCGGCGAAGACGGCGTCCAGTCCGGGGCGCCGCCGCAGCAGTTCGCGCATCGCGGCCCGCCCGCCGTCCTCGGTGAAGTCACCGGCCGCGATCAGCTCTTCGTCGGCCACGACCCCGGCGGCGTGCAGGGCGTTGCGGTAGCCGTCGAGACGCCCCCGGGCGACGTCCATGTCCAGCGGGCCCGTGATGGTGGCGATGGTGCGCCGGCCCCCGTCGAGCAGGTGCCGGACCGCGGCCCGCGCGCCGCCCTCGTTGTCGGCGCGGACGTGCCCGAGGGGCTCCTCGGCGCCGCGGCGTCCGGCCAGCACCGTCGGAATGGCGCGCTCGGCCAGCAGGTCGGGGAGCGTGTCGTCGCGGTGGACCGCCACCATCAGCACGCCGTCCACGCGCTGTTCGGTCAGGTACGTGGCGAGCCGGGCCCGCTCGCTCTCGTCACGCACGAGCACCAGCAGCAACTGCATGTCGGAGTCGGCGAGGCCGGAACTGACGCCCCGGATGATGGCCGAGAAGTACGGCTCGGAGAAGAGCCGGGTCTCGGACTCGGGGACGACCAGGGCGATGGAGTCGGTACGGCTGGTGACCAGGGAGCGTGCCGCGCGGTTGGGGACGTAGCCGAGTTCGGCGATGGCCTTCTCGACGGCGGCGCGGGCCTGCGGGCTGACCTTGGGCGAGCCGTTGATCACCCGGGAGACCGTGCCGCGGCCCACACCGGCGCGAGCGGCCACCGCGTTCAGCGTGGGGCGTCTGGCTCGGGTGACCTCTGGTGGCTGTGCGGCAGGACTCATGATTCACCTTCCGGCGTACTGCGCGGGCTGCTTCATTGTGACCCCGGAAACCGGGAGGGGGGTCCTGGGGTGGCCCACCGGCCGCACTCCCGCGGCCTGTCGACCGTGACCTGCGAGGATTGTGCACCACGCTTCCGCGGCGCGACACATCGATGTGACGCGACGGACACGCTTGCGCAACGACGTCGTTTTCAACTCTTGACATCCGGCCCGTCACGAACGAGTCTTCCGGCATGCCGCATGGGAGCGGTCCCACGGTTCGCCGGGGGCGTCTCGCGCGGCGCCGAAGAACCGCAGGCCTTTCCCTCCGATCGTGCAACGAATGCCGTATGACCAGTGCTTTTGCGCCGTGCGTGGCGCTCTCGCGCTGGTCGGCGCTCGACCCGCGAGGGACTGGTCAGGACCGTCGACCGCTGGCGGCCCGAATCCTGAGGTCCGTTCCCCCACTGGAACAAGGAGTAGTGGAAATGCGCATAACTGGCACCGGCGGCGGTCGCGGCCGCAAAGTGGCGGTCCTGACCACGTCGGTCCTGGCGGCCTCGGCTCTGCTGCTCACGGGATGCAGCAGCAGTGACGACGGCGACTCGGACGCGTCCGCCTCCGACGGCGGCATCACTCTCACCGTGGCCGACTTCGGACAGTTCGGCTACAAGGAAGCCGACCTGTTCGCCAAGTACCACCAGCTCCACCCGAACATCACGGTGAAGGAAGAAGTCACTGCGAACGAGCAGGACTACTACCCGAAGCTTCTTCAGCAGCTGAACACGGGGAGCGGTCTCGGGGACGTCACCGGCATCGAGGTCGGCCGCATCAAGGAGGTCGTCGACACCCAGGCCGACAAGTTCGCCGACCTGAGCAAGTCGATCAACGTGAGCGACTGGGTGTCCTGGAAGGAGAAGCAGGCCACCACCAAGGACGGCGTGGTCATCGGCGCGGGCACGGACATCGGCCCGATGTCGCTGTGCTACCGCAAGGACCTCTTCCAGCAGGCGGGCCTGCCGACCGACCGTGCGGAGGTCGCCAAGGCGGTCGCGGGCGGCTGGGAGGACTACCTCAAGCTCGGTGAGAAGTACAAGGCGAAGGCGCCCGCCGGGACCTTCTTCATGGACTCCGCCAGCGCCATGTACAACGCGGTCGTCAGCTCGGACGCCAAGCAGTACTACGACGCCGACGGCAACCCGATCTACAAGGACAGCCCAGCCGTGCAGCAGGGCTGGAACCTGGCCGCCGAGGCCGCGCAGAAGAAGCTGACCCAGGGCCTGCCGCAGTTCACCGACGCCTGGACGGCGGCGCTGCGCAAGGGCTCCGTGGCCACCGTGGCCTGCCCGGCGTGGATGGCCAACCAGATCTCCAACAACTCCGGCGACGCCTACAAGGGCAAGTGGGACATCTCCCGCGCGCCCGGCACCACCGCGGCCAACTGGGGCGGTTCCTTCCTGGCCGTCCCCAAGGGCGGCAAGCACGTCAAGGAGGCCACTGACCTGGTCAAGTGGCTGACGGCCCCCGAGCAGCAGGCCGCCGTGTTCAAGGCGGCCGGCATCTTCCCGTCGAACCAGGGCGCCTACGAGCTCCCCGACGTGAAGAACGCCACCCTCGCGTACTTCAGCGACGCCCCCATCGGCCAGCTCTACGCCGAGGAGGCCAAGTCCATCCCCGAGGCGGTGCTCGGCGCGAAGGACGGCGTGATCAAGGACACGATCTCCACGCAGATCAACAACATGGAGCAGCGGGGCACCAAGCCCGACGACGCGTGGAAGGCCGCGACCGACGCGATCGACAAGGCGATCGGCTGACGCACTCCGGTGCGGGCGGCCCTGGCTGCCGCCCGCACCGGCCCGGGTGCCCGGGCCGCGCGGCGGGTTCGGGCCCGCCGCGGGGGCGGGGCACCCGGGCCCGTGAGGGCGAGGGCGTCGCGGCGCCCGCCGTGCGGCCCCGGTGCCGTGCCGGCCGTGCCGCGCCCGGAACCGCACCGACCCGCTTCGGGGGATGAGGGGACCGGCGCCCGGCCCAAGGACGCGACTTCGGTCCCGAACGTACCCGGCCGAACCCCAGAGAAGGACCTCCTCCGTGGCAACAACGACCCCCACCCCGGACGCCGTCAGCCCGCCGCCCAGCGGCCCCGGCGCCGCGTCGAACAGCAGGCAGGCGTGGCGCAGCCGGCTGTGGCGCTTCGACGACAAGGCCTCCCCCTACGCGTACATCGCGCCCTTCTTCCTCATCTTCGGCGCCTTCGGCCTCTACCCGCTGCTCTACACCGGGTGGATCGCCCTGCACCGGGTGGAGATGACGAGCCTGGACCAGTCCCAGTGGGTGGGCTTCGACAACTTCACCAAGATCCTCCAGGACTCCGAGTTCTGGACGGCCGTCGGCAACACCTTCGTGATCGGCGTCATCTCCACCGTCCCCCAGCTGCTCGTCGCGCTGGGGCTCGCGCACCTGCTCAACTACAAGCTGCGCGCCAGCACCGTGTGGCGGACCGTGATCCTCACCCCGTACGCGACCTCGGTCGCGACCGCGGCCCTGGTGTTCGCCCTGGTCTTCCGGGCCGACGGCGGTCTGCTCAACTGGGTGCTGCACTTCGTCGGGTTCCACAACATCGACTGGGGCAACGGGGAGTGGACGTCCAAGATCGCCATCTCGGTGATCGTGATCTGGCGCTGGACGGGCTACAACACGCTGATCTACCTGGCGGCCATGCAGGCCGTGCCGGCCGACCTGTTCGAGGCGGCGGCGATCGACGGGGCCTCGCGGTGGCAGCAGTTCCGCAAGGTGACCATCCCCTCGCTGCGGCCGACGATCCTGTTCACGATCGTCATCTCCACCATCGGCTCGATGCAGCTCTTCGGTGAGCCGCTGCTGTTGCAGGGCGGAACCCTCGGATCCATCGGCGGCAGCGAGCACCAGTACGAGACCCTCAGCATCTATCTCTTCAATTACGGCTGGAAGCTGGGGCACTTGGGCCCGGCCGCGGCCGTGGCCTGGGCGATGCTCGTCCTGCTGCTGCTCATTGCCCTGATCAACTGGATCGTCGGCCGGCTCGTGCGCAAGAGCGCGGCCTGACGGGAGCGACTTCGATGACCACGACCAGTCCCACCAGCACCGCACCGGACCTTCGTGCGGCAGGTCTGCCCAAGCCCCAGGGACGGGGCCGGGGCCGCCTCAAGCTCGGCGCCGGCCAGCAACTCAAGGCCGGCCCGCTGACCTACACCGCTCTCGTCGTCGTCGGCCTGGGCTCGATCTTCCCCCTGTACTGGACCCTGGTCGCCGCCTCGCACGACCAGCAGCGCATCCTGGACACGCCGCCGCCGCTCGTGCCGGGCGGCCGCCTGTGGAGCAACCTCCAGGCGGCCTGGGAACAGGCGAACCTGGGCAAGGCGATCGTCAACAGCATCGTGGTGTCCGGCTGCATCACGCTCGCCACGCTGTTCTTCTGCACCCTGGCCGGATACGCCTTCGCCAAGATGCGGTTCCGCGGGCGCGGCGCCCTGATGACGGCCGTCATCGCCACGCTCACCATTCCGCCGCAGCTCAGCGTCGTCCCGCTGTTCATGATGATGTCGGACATCGGCTGGGGCGGAAAGCTGGAGTCGGTGATCTTCCCGACTCTCGTCGGCGCCTTCGGTGTCTTCTTCATGCGCCAGTACCTCATCGAGGCACTGCCCTACGAACTGATCGAAGCCGCCAAGGTGGACGGCGCGAACAACCTCCGGATCGTCTGGAGCGTGGTCCTGCCGGTGGCGCGGCCCGCGATGATGGTGCTGGGCATGCTCACCTTCGTCCAGGCGTGGAACGACTTCTTCTGGCCCTTCCTCGCGCTGAACCAGCAGAACCCCACGATCCAGGTGGCCCTCGGCCAGCTCAGCGCCTCCTACACCCCGGACCAGAGCATCGTCATGGCCGGCGCCCTGATCAGCACCCTGCCGCTGCTCCTGGTGTTCGTCATCTTCGGCAAGCAGATCGTCGGAGGCATCATGGCGGGCGCCGTGAAGGGCTGACACCACCCGCACCGGGCCGGAGGCCGCGGCAGCCCAGGTGCCGCCGCGTCCACCGTCCCCCGCGGCCCGCCCCGAGGGCGGGCCGCACCAGGCGGGCGCCCACGCCCACGTCCCCGCCGCACGTCCCGCGAGCCGGACCCCGCTGTCCCGGCCGTTCACCCGATACTTTGGGAGCGTTCTCACGATGACCGCCGTACGACCCGAGGCGAGCCCCCGGCCGGCCTCGGCCTCTTCCTTCCCGCAGGGCTTCATCTGGGGAGCCGCCACCGCCTCGTACCAGGTCGAGGGAGCCGCAGCCGAGGACGGCCGGACCCCCTCCATCTGGGACACCTTCAGCCACACCCGCGGAAAGGTCAGAAACGGCGACACCGGGGACATCGCCGCCGACCACTACCACCGCTACCGCGACGACGTCGCGCTCATGAAGGACCTCGGACTCCAGGCGTACCGCTTCTCCGTCTCCTGGTCCCGCGTGCAGCCCACCGGCCGCGGGCCCGCGGTCGAGCGCGGCCTGGACTTCTACCGCCGGCTCACCGACGAGCTGCTGGAGGCCGGCATCACCCCGGTCGCCACCCTGTACCACTGGGACCTGCCCCAGGAGCTGGAGGACGCGGGCGGCTGGCCGCACCGCGACACCGCCCACCGCTTCGCCGAGTACGCCGACATCATGGCCCGCGCCCTCGGCGACCGGGTCGGCGTCTGGACCACCCTCAACGAGCCGTGGTGCTCGGCGTTCCTCGGCTACGGCTCCGGCGTGCACGCGCCGGGCCGCACCGACGCGGCCGCCACCCTGCGCGCCGCCCACCACCTCAACCTGGGCCACGGCCTGGCGATCGGTGCCCTGCGGGCCGCCCTGCCGGCGTCCGCGCAGACCTCCATCACGCTCAACCTGCACCAGGTGCGCCCGCTCACCGACAGCGCCGGCGACATCGAGGCCGCACGCCGTATCGACGCCGTCGGCAACCGGGTCTTCACCGGCCCGATCCTGGACGGCGCCTACCCCGAGGACCTGCGCCAGGACACCCGGCACCTGGTCGACTGGGACCACCTGGTGCACGACGGCGACCTGGCGGAGATCTCCCGTCCGATCGACGTGCTCGGCGTCAACTACTACTCCCCGACGGTCGTCTCGCTGCCCGCCGACGGCGCCGGCACCACGAAGAACGACGGGCACGGCGCGAGCGACCACTCGCCGTGGAGCGGCTCCGAGCACATCGCCTTCCACCTCGCCAACGACAACCTCACGGCGATGAACTGGGCCATCGACCCCAGCGGACTGCGCACCCTGCTGACCGACCTGGCGGCCTCGCACCCCGAACTCCCCCTGATGGTCACGGAGAACGGCGCCGCCTTCGACGACTACGTCTCGCCCGAGGGCGTGGTCAACGACCCGCAGCGGATCAGCTACCTCCACGCCCACCTGGACGCGGTGCGCGAGGCCATCGCCCAGGGCGCGGACGTCCGCGGCTACTTCCTGTGGTCCCTGCTGGACAACTTCGAGTGGTCCTACGGCTACTCCAAGCGTTTCGGCACGATCTACGTCGACTACGCGACCCAGCGCCGCATCCCGAAGGCGAGCGCGCACTGGTACGCGAACGTGATCCGGGAGAACGCGCTCCCCGCCGGCGAGGAGTAGGCGCCGACCGACCGATCGCGGGGCCGAAGGGCGCCGGGCGTGCCGCCGTGTGGGGCGACGGCACCCCCGGCGCCCGTGCCGTTGCCCGCTCGCACCGCAGGACGTACAATTTTTTGTACCTGTAGGAGGCCGACTGTGAAGACCATGTCGTACTCGGAGTCGCGGGCGAGGTACGCGGAAGTGCTCAACGCGGTGACCGACGACCGCGAAGAGATAGTGATCACGCGCGCCGGGCACGAGCCGGTTGTCATCGTCTCCCTCGAGGACTACGAGTCCTTGAAGGAGATGGCGTATCTCCTGCGCAGCCCCGCGAACGCACGCCGCCTCCTGGCTTCCGTCGAGGAGTTGGAGAACGGCGGCGGCACGGTGCGGGAGCTGACGGACCCGGAGTGAAGATCACCTTCTCCTCCCGTGCCTGGGAGGACTACCTCTGGTGGCAGGTCCAGGACCGCAGGCTTCTGAAGCGGATCAACACGCTCATCGCAGATGTGGCACGCAACGGCAATGAGGGAATCGGCAAACCCGAACCTCTCGAGCACGGCTTCCATGGCTATTGGTCGCGCCGCATCAATGACGAGCACCGACTGATCCACAAAGTCACGGACGACTCGATTCTGGTCGCGCAGTGCCGATACCACTACGAGAGCTGACGACTGCGTTTCCGGGAGACGGGTACTGATGTCCGCCATAGTGGGATTCAGCGACGGAAGCGACTGGTCGGTCGGCCGGCGCGGCTGGAACAGCCTGCTGGACCGGACCCGTGAGCAGCTTCGCGCGCAGGGGCTCGACAGCCTGCAGTGGGAGATCTTCGACTACGGCGTGGATTTCGAGGCGCACCCGGAGCACATTCGCCGTCCCCTGGCGCGGGCACTCCTCGCCGCGGCTCGCGAACTGCAGATCGAGCTCGGTGCCCAGGAGGGCTGGGACGCCGGCAACGGCCCCTACTTCGGCAGCCTGGTGGAACTGCTCGAGCGCGAAGCGGCCTGACGGCACGGCACATGGAACGGCGGAGCCCCCCGCGAGGTTCTCGCGGGGGGCTCCGGGCCAGGCATGACCCCGCGGGGACCCGCCCCGCGGGCTAGCACTCGATGACGTTCACCGCGAGACCGCCCCGCGCGGTCTCCTTGTACTTGACCTTCATGTCCGCCCCGGTCTCCTTCATGGTCTTGATGACCTTGTCGAGGGAGACGTGGTGCCGCCCGTCCCCGCGCATCGCCATCCGCGCGGCCGTGACGGCCTTGACCGCCGCCATGCCGTTGCGCTCGATGCAGGGGATCTGGACGAGGCCGCCGACGGGGTCGCAGGTGAGGCCCAGATTGTGCTCCATGCCGATCTCCGCGGCGTTCTCGACCTTCTCCGGCCCGCCGCCGAGGACCTCGGCGAGCCCGCCCGCGGCCATCGAGCAGGCCGAGCCGACCTCGCCCTGGCAGCCGACCTCGGCGCCGGAGATCGAGGCGTTCTCCTTGAACAGCATGCCGATCGCGCCCGCCGCGAGGAGGAAGCGGACGACGCCGTCCTCCTTCTCCGCCTCCGTCGACGCCTGGGCCACGAAGTTCACGTAGTAGTGGAGGACGGCCGGGATGATGCCGGCGGCGCCGTTGGTCGGCGCGGTGACGACGCGGCCGCCCGCCGCGTTCTCCTCGTTGACGGCCATGGCGTACAGCGTCACCCACTCCATGGCGTGGGCGGCCGTGTTGCCCTCCGCGCGCAGCTGCCGGGCGGTGGCCGAGGCGCGGCGGCGGACCTTGAGGCCGCCGGGGAGGATGCCCTCGCGGGTCATGCCCGCGGCGACGCACTCCTTCATGACGCCCCAGATCTCCAGCAGCCCGGCCCGGATCTCCGCCTCGGAGCGCCAGGCCTTCTCGTTCTCCAGCATCAGGCCGGAGATGGAAAGGCCGGTCTCCTGGGTGAGGCGCAGCAGCTCGTCACCGGTGCGGAAGGGGTACTTCAGCACGGTGTCGTCGAGCTTGATGCGGTCCTCGCCGACCGCGTCCTCGTCGACGACGAAGCCGCCGCCCACCGAGTAGTAGGTCTTCTCCAGCACGGGCGCACCGGACTCGTCGTAGGCGAAGAGCGTCATGCCGTTGGCGTGGTACGGCAGGGAGCGGCGCCGGTGCAGGACCAGGTCGTTGTCGGCGGAGAACGGGATGTCGTGGGCGCCGAGCAGGTTGATGCGGCCGCTGCTGCGGATGAGCTCGACACGCTCGTCGGCGGTCTCCACGTCGACGGTGCGGGGGGACTCGCCCTCCAGGCCCAGCAGGACCGCCTTGGGGGTGCCGTGGCCGTGCCCGGTGGCCCCGAGGGACCCGAAGAGCTCGGCGCGCACGGAGGCCACGCCGACCAGCAGTCCGTCGTTCTTCAGGCGCTGGGCGAACATCCGGGCGGCCCGCATCGGGCCCACGGTGTGCGAGCTGGAGGGGCCTATGCCGATCGAGAAGAGGTCGAAGACGGAGATGGCCACGGTGAAGGACTCCTCGGGTTCACGGACCCCGTTGTCCGTGGGTGGCCGGCGGGATCGCCGCCGGGTGGTGCGGATGGCGTGCACGGGTGTGGCGCGCAAGGTCCAGTGTGCGGGACCGCCCGCCCGGGCGGTCCCGCACACCGGGTGACGGCCGTTACTTCAGGCCGGGGTACAGCGGGTGCTTCCCGGCGAGCGCGGCGACCCGGGCGCCGAGCGCCTTGGCGGTCTCCGCGTCGAATCCGGGCTTGAGCGCCTCGGCGATGACGTCGGCGACCTCGCGGAAGTCGTCGGTGCCGAAGCCGCGGGTGGCCAGCGCGGGCGTGCCGATCCGCAGACCGGAGGTGACCATCGGCGGGCGCGGGTCGTTCGGGACGGCGTTGCGGTTGACCGTGATGCCGATCTCGTGCAGCCGGTCCTCGGCCTGCCGGCCGTCGAGCTCGCTGTCGCGCAGGTCGACCAGGACCAGGTGCACGTCCGTGCCGCCGGACAGCACCGAGACGCCGGCCTCGGCGACGTCGGACCGCGTCAGCCGCTCGGCGAGCAGCTTCGCGCCCTCCAGGGTGCGGACCTGGCGGTCCTTGAAGTCCTCGCTCGCCGCGACCTTGAAGGCCACCGCCTTCGCCGCGATGACGTGCTCCAGCGGGCCGCCCTGCTGGCCCGGGAAGACCGCCGAGTTGATCTTCTTGGCGAGTTCGGCGGTGCTCAGGATGACGCCGCCGCGCGGGCCGCCCAGGGTCTTGTGCGTGGTCGTGGTGACAACGTGCGCGTGCGGCACGGGGGAGGGGTGGAGCCCCGCCGCGACCAGGCCGGCGAAGTGCGCCATGTCGACCATGAGGTAGGCGCCGACCTCGTCGGCGATCCGCCGGAAGGCCGCGAAGTCCAGCTGCCGCGGGTACGCGGACCAGCCGGCGATGATCAGCTTCGGCCGGGACTCCTTGGCCAGCCGCTCGACCTCGGCCATGTCGACCTGGCCGGTCTCGGCGTCCACGTGGTAGGCGACCACGTTGTAGAGCTTGCCGGAGAAGTTGATCTTCATGCCGTGGGTCAGGTGCCCGCCGTGGGCGAGGTTCAGGCCCAGGATCGTGTCGCCGGGGTTCAGCAGCGCGAACATCGCGGCGGCGTTGGCCTGCGCGCCCGAGTGCGGCTGGACGTTGGCGTGCTCGGCGCCGAACAGCGCCTTGACCCGGTCGATGGCGAGCTGCTCGACGACGTCGACGTGCTCGCAGCCGCCGTAGTAGCGGCGGCCGGGGTAGCCCTCGGCGTACTTGTTGGTCAGCACCGAGCCCTGGGCCTGGAGCACCGCGACCGGAGCGAAGTTCTCCGAGGCGATCATCTCCAGGGTGGACTGCTGGCGGTGCAGTTCGGCGTCGACGGCGGCGGCGACGTCGGGGTCGAGCTCGTGCAGGGAGCTGTTGAGAAGCGACATCTGGGGGGTCATCCGTCCGGAGGTCGGGGTGGGCAGGTCGGGGCGGCGGGGCGCCGCGGCGGCGTCAGCTGCCGGTGAAGGCGGTGTACTCGTCCGCCGAGAGCAGGTCGGCCGGCTCCTCGGACACCTTCACCTTGAACAGCCAGCCGCCCTCGAAGGAGGCCGAGTTCACCAGGGAGGGGTCGTTGACGACGTCCTCGTTGACCTCGGTGACCTCACCGGAGACGGGGGAGTACAGGTCGCTGACCGACTTGGTGGACTCCAGCTCGCCGCAGGTCTCGCCCGCGGACACCGAGTCGCCGACCGCCGGGAGCTGGACGTAGACGACGTCGCCGAGGGCGTTCGCCGCGTGCTCGGTGATGCCCACCGAGGACACGCCGTCCGCGTCCGCGGCCGACAGCCACTCGTGCTCCTTGCTGTAACGCAGCTGCTGGGGGTTGCTCATGACGTGATTCTCCTGGATGACGGGATGTGCTGGTGAACGGCTGTCTTGACAGGTGGGACGGCTGTGCCCGGGGTACGGACGGGGCCTCAGCGCTGCCGCTTGTAGAACGGCAGGGCCACCACCTCGTACGGCTCATGCGTACCGCGGATGTCCACGCCCACACCGGAGGTGCCCGGCGCGGCGTGCGCGGCGTCCACGTAGGCCATGGCGATCGGCTTGCCCAGGGTGGGGGACGGGGCTCCCGAGGTGACCTCGCCGATCACGGCGCCGCCGGCCACCACCGGGTAGCCCGCGCGCGGGACCCGGCGGCCCTCGGCGACCAGGCCCACCAGCGTGCGCGGCGGCTGGGCCGCGGCGCGCTCCGCCGCGGCGGCCAGCGCCTGCCGGCCCACGAAGTCACCGGGCTTGTCGAACTTCACGACCCGGCCGAGGCCGGCGTCGAACGGCGTGAGGGCGGTGGTCAGTTCGTTCCCGTACAGCGGCATGCCCGCCTCCAGGCGCAGCGTGTCCCGGCAGGACAGGCCGCACGGCACCAGGCCGGCGTCCGCGCCCGCGTCGGTGAGCGCCTGCCACAGCTTCTCGGCGTCGGCCGGGTCGACGAACAGCTCGAAGCCGTCCTCGCCGGTGTACCCCGTCCGGGCGATCAGCGCGGGGACGCCGGCGACCGTGCCGGGCAGTCCGGCGTAGTACTTCAGCCCGTCGAGGTCGGCGTCGGTCAGCGACTTCAGGATGCCGGGGGACTGCGGCCCCTGGACGGCGATCAGCGCGTACGCGTCACGGTCGTCGCGCACGGCGGCGTCGAAGCCGGCCGCCCGCTCGGTCACGGCGTCCAGCACCACCTGCGCGTTGGAGGCGTTGGCGACGACCATGTACTCCTGCTCGCCGAGGCGGTAGACGATCAGGTCGTCCAGGATGCCGCCGTCGGGGGCGCAGATCATCGTGTAGCGCGCGCGGCCGACGGCCAGCGCGGAGATGTGGCCGACCAGCGCGAAGTCCAGCGCCTCGCCCGCGGCCGGGCCGGTGACCGTGATCTCGCCCATGTGGGAGAGGTCGAACAGACCGGCCCTGGTCCGTACGGCGGTGTGCTCGTCGCGCTCGCTGGCGTACCGCAGCGGCATGTCCCAGCCCGCGAAGTCGGTCATGGTGGCACCGAGGGACCGGTGCAGGGCGTCCAGCGCGGTACGGCGGGGTTCACTCATCGGGCGGGCTCCCAAGGACATGGAAAACAGGTCGGACGATGACAGGAAGGGGGCGTGCCCTCCCCATCTGTCATCGGAACCTGAGAGGTTCACCTGGACCCTCCGCGCGGAGGAGCCCCGGTTTGCACCTTGGGTGGGGCGGCCGCCCCCGACCGGGAGGGCTCGCCCGCTTTTCAGATGTGCCTCGGACGCGCGGTATCTGTGCCTGAGAGATTCAAGGGAGGACTTGCTCCTTCGGCGCCCCGCCCGCCACGGCGGGAGCGGGGAACTCTCCCGCGCGGCCTCGAACGGCCGATATGTGATTGAGGCCGCCATCATTGCACGGCCGCTCCGCCTTGTCGCGGTCGTGTCCCCGATGTCCCGGTCGGGTCCCGATCGTGTCGTCACCGCGTCGCTTCCCTGGGTAGGTGCATACCGAGGATTTACCATTTCTTGAAAGTCTCACCGGGAGGGCGACTGTGCGGTGGCAGAGTGCGTATGCGACGGCCGGGGCACCGGCCGCTTCCCCTCCGGCGGCCGCACGGCCGGCGGTCCCTTCCCGCGGCGCGGTCCGCGCCGCACGCTCGGTGCGCCCGCGCAGGCTGGTGGATCTGCGCGCGGGGCGCACCCGGGTACGGCGGCTGCGCTACCCCGCCGGCGACGTGCTGATCGTCTCCGGGCTCCCCGGCGGCGGCAAGAGCACGCTGATGCGCCGCGTGTCCGGTGACACCGTGCTGATCGACTCCCAGGACGTCCGCGAACGCTGGCAGGCCCGCATGCCGCGGCTGCTGCCGTACGCCGTCTACCGCCCCCTGGTGCGGCTGGCGCACTACCTGGGGCTGTGGCGGGCACTGCGCTCCGGGGCCGGCGTCGCCCTGCACGACTGCGGCACCCTGCCGTGGGTGCGCGCCTGGGTCGGACGGGAGGCCCGGCGCCGCGGCCGGGGCATGCACCTGGTGCTGCTCGACGTGCCCGTGGAGGCCGCCCGCGACGGGCAGCGGGCGCGGGGGCGGGGGGTGTCGGCGTACGCCATGGCCCGGCACCAGCGGGCCTCGCGGCTGCTGCTGCGCGCGGCCGAGGAGAGCCGGCTGCCGGCCGCGTGCACCTCGGCGGTGCTGCTGGACCGCGAAGCGGCCCGGCAGCTCGAGGCCATCGACTTCGACGGCTGAGCGGCCGGGCCGCCACGGTGCTGCGGTGACCGGGCGCCACCTGCCTTGCCGGCGGACTACTGGACCGGCGGGGCAGCGGCCTCGGGCGCCACGGGCACGCCCGGGGCGGCCTGCGGGTCCTGCGCCGACTCGTCCTCCAGCGGCAGCGGGATCGGAAGGGGAAGGGGAAGCAGACCGGTCAGCAGCTTCGGCACGGACAGCAGCAGCGCCTGAAGGTCGGCGACGACCTTGGTCACACCGGCGGTGACCCCCGCGAGGTCCTTGGCCACGACCGCCGCCACCAGCGCGGTGACGTCGTCCACCAGCTTCTTGAGCTGGGCCTGGACGTCGGACACGGCGTCGGCCGCGCGCTCGCTGCCGTCGGCGGGCTGGGCGACCCCGGCGAACTGAGGGTCGGCGGCCGGGTCGGCGGGGACGGAGGAGTCCTCGGCCGACGGGTCCGCCGAGGCGGCCGCCTGGTCGACGACCGAGGACAGCTGCTGGGTCGCCTCCTCCAGGCCCTGGCGGAGCTCGTCGAGCTTCGCGGAGTCGGGAGCCTGGGCCTGGGCCTCCTGCGTGAGCTTCGCGCCGATCGACAGCGTGTCACCCAGCTTGGCGATGAGGTCGGCACGGCCGGAATCCGCCGCATCGGCGGCAGGCGCCAGGTGAACGGCCGTGATCCGGACCGGGGCGTGGGCACTCGCGACACCGCCGGTGAGGCCCATCGTCAGCGAGCCGCAGACGGCGGCCGCTATGAGGGCGGAGGTGGTCCTGGTGATGCGCATATTGAGGAATCTCCCAAGTGAGGGTTTTGTCCTTGCCTGCCCCACCTTGTGAGAAGTCGTGACCCCTCGCAACCGGACGGTCGCCTGCTGTGACGGTTCCGGGCCCGGAGGGGCCCGCGGGACCCGCCTGCGGATAGGGTTTTGGCAGAGGGCACCACGACCGGTTATTGCGAGGCGAGACGCAGTGAACATCCCTGGGCAGCGGATACCCGACGGATTCGCCCCGGCGTTCGCCGGCGAGCAGGCCGCCGGTACCTGGCCCGCCAACGAACTCGAGGAAGTCCTCACCGCCGCCCTCGGCGATCCCGGCGCGACCGCCCGGGTCCTGGAGGTGCTCGGCCGCTCGGAGTTGTGGATCCCGCTGCCGGCCGGCGGCAGCCAGGCCAGCGCCGATCTGGACCTGCCCACCATCGAGCTCGGCGGCGGCGCCTTCGTCCCGGTGTTCAGTTCCGAGCAGCAGTTCCTGCACGCCGCGCAGGGCATGGACTTCGCCGTCGCCCCGGCCCGCGAGTTCGCGCGCGGACTGCCGCCGCAGGTCGGCATCGCGGTCAACCCCGGTGGCGCGGTGGGGATTCCGCTGCCCCCGCCCGCCGTCATGGAACTGTGCCGCACGGCCCGCGAGCCCGGCACGCCGACCGGCGCCCGGGTGCGGCTGTGGGAGCCCTCGCCGGACGAGGAGCCGGTGGAGTTCCTGGCCGTCGCCGCGGGCGAGTTCGCCGTCACCCCCGTCGTGCTCACCGCCCGCCGTGCCCTGGCCAGCGTCGAGGGGGACCCGGCCGTGCTCTTCATCGGCGTCGAACTCGACCGCTGGCAGGAGGAGGACCGGGCCGCCGCGATGACCGCGCTCGGCACGGCGCTCGGCGCCGTCCCGGTGCCGTGGCCGGTCAATCTCGTCCTGCTCGACGTCGCACAGGACCCCGTGGGGGACTGGATGGTCGAACGCGTGCGACCCTTCTTTGTCGGTGCCGGCGCATAACCTAGGTCCGGCAGGCGAAGCAGCAGACGACGCAGCGGCGGAAGGACGGGTCACGTGGGCGCGGGCGCGGGAGGGGACGGTGGGCTGGAGCATGCGCTGCGGCAGGTGACGCCCGGTGGGTTCGACGCGTACGAGACACTGCTGGGCGCGCTCGCCGACGGCGAGGTGTGGATGCTGCTGTGGCAGGGCACGCCCGGCGGTGCGGACGCGCAGTACGGCAACATGGAGGTGGGCGGCCTCGGTTACGCCCCCTGCGTGACCTCCTCGCGCGAACTGGCCGCCAGCGGCTGGACCCGCGCCCACGAGGTCGTGTCCGGACGGGAGGTCGCCGCCTCCCTCTTCCCGGACCGCTGGGGCCTGTGGCTCAACCCGCACGCGCCCGGCGGCGGGGTGGGTGTTCCCTGGCTCGACCTGCGCCGGATCGGTCTCGGGCTGGACCAGGCCCCCGCCGGACCGCTGCGGATAGCCGAACCCGCGCTGCAGATCCCGCAGTACTACGCCCTGTTGTCGCAGCAGGCCCACCGCACCCCCTCGGTGCGCTCCCTGCGGCGCGCCTGGGTCCAGCCGGTCCTCGGCGAGCCGTACCTCGCGATCGGCGTCGACCTCTACGACGCGGGCCCCCAGTCCGCGGAGACGGTGCGCCAGATGATGCAGTCCGCCCTTCCCGCGGTGCCTCAGGGGCTGCCCGTCGCCGCGGTGGCCCTCGCCGACGAGTACGACCCCGTCGGCATGTGGATGCGGTCCGCCGCGCAGCCCTTCTACGACCGTGACGCGCACGTGGGCGGCGGGGGTGCCGGCGCCGTCCAAGGGGGCTGGGCGCCGCAGCGCTACTGAGGCCCCAGCAGGCGGCCGAGGGGTCCGCCCCGGCCGCCCCGGGGTCCGTCCGTCCTCCCGGGCCCGTCAGAGCACCGCGGGGATCAGTCCGAGCGGAGGGCTGCCCAGCTCCAGCAGGGACGTGTGGAACCGCTGGAGCGTGAAGTCCCGCCCCCACTCCTGCCGGGCCCGCTCCCGCAGCCGCATGATCTCCAACTTGCCCCAGGTGTACCGCCCGTAGGCCGCGTCGAAGGTGCCCCTGCGGGCCTCGGAGGCCGCGCCCGCGCGCGGCAGGTGGGCGTCGCGCATGAACCGCGCGGTGGCCTCCTCCAGCGTCATCGCCCCGGTGTGCAGCCCGATGGCGCAGGCGAGCCGGGTGACGCGGACGAGCGCCTCCAGGGCGACGCCGATCGCGAAGCGGGGGTCGCGGGAGCGGAAGCCCTCCTCCAGGCAGACCTCCTCCACATAGTGGGCCCAGCCCTCGCAGAAGGAGAGCGAGTGCAGCACCCGCCGGACCTGGGTGGGTGCGTGCCGCAGTGCCCGGCCGTGGGCGAAGTGCCCCGGTGCGACCTCGTGCACGGTGATCGCGGGCAGGCTGGTGCGGCTGAAGACCGACAGCCACTCCTCGCGTTCCTCCTCCGGCCACTCCGGCTCCGGCGGGGTGACGTGGTACCAGGAGGCGCTGTCGGCCTCCTCGGGGGCCGCCCAGGTCATCATCGCCATCGACCAGCGCCGCGACGGCGGCGCGGGACCCACCAGGCAGTCCCCGTCGAGCCACGGCACGAGCCGCCGGCGCCGGGTGAACTCGATGACCTCCTCGGTGAGCCGGGCGGCCTCGGGGATCACCCCCTCCGCGCCGGGGTGGTCCGCGAGCAGCCGCGGGATCAGCTCGTCGACGGTGTGCTCCGGGTCGAGCCGCCGGCAGGACTCGGTCAGCAGCTCGGTGAGCCGGTCGCGTTCCCGTTCGGCCTCCCGCGCGAGCGCGGACAGGTCGACCGGCAGGCCTTCCTGACTGCTCATCAGCAGGGCGAGGGCGTCACCGCCGAGCCGCGGGTCGGGGTCGCCGGTCTCGGCGGCGCGGGCGATGTGGTCCACCAGTCGGCGGTGCGCGGCGAGCGCGGGACCGGCCTCCGGTTCCTGGTCCGGGTCGAGGCCGGCGGCCAGCCCGCGAACCGCCCCCAGGAGTGCCCCGGCGACGGGCGCACTCACCCGGTCGAGGGACGCGACGGCCGCGTCCACGGCGTCCGGCCACTGCACCAGATGCCGTCTGCGGGCCTCGGCGAGCTCCTCGCGCGGCGCGTACTCCCGGTCGTAGGCGGTCAGTTCGAGGTTCGACAGATGCGGATAGGGGTCGCGCCGGTGCAGCTCCAGCTCGCCGTACTGGACCTTGAGGGTGTCCTCGAAGACCGAAAGGTGCCGTTCGTCGTGCGGGTCCTCCAGGGCCGTCTCGCGGCGCCGTGCGAGGGCCAGCGCGGACAGGCCGCGGCGCACGCCGTCCGGGGACAGATCCTGGACCTGACCGTCGTACTCGTGCAGCCCCGCCATCTCCCTGACGACGGGAACCATGAGGTCGCACACCGCGCGCAGCCGATCATTCATGGCCCCGACGGTAGCGAGTCCGGAGCACTCCCGGCGATCTGTCAACGCGCGTAACACTGCGGTAATAGCAGGCGAAGGGTCACCACATCACGGTTGCGCATACATTCACCGCCAGGTCTGGCGCCTGATCGATGCCCCGTTGAAGACTCACGCCTCAAGGCTGCTGCTCACCAGGCCTTAACGACTCATCACACGTCCAGCACACAGCCCAGCGACACCGCACCACCACCAAGAGCTGCGCCCGACATGGTCGGTCCGCTCCGTCGACCCGGGCGGACGGCCAGGCGAAGCCGGCCACCGCCGGCAGGGGGATGCACGAGGAGACATGACAGCACCGCTGCACGACACCGCTGAAACGGCCGTCGCCGACGTGGCCGCCGACATACCCGCGAAGGCGATCGAGGGGCGTTCGCCCGGGCGAATCGCATGGATGCGCCTCAAGCGCGACAAAGTCGCGCTGGCGGGCGGCGTCATCGTCGTCCTCCTCGTCCTCGTCGCGATCTTCGCGCCCCTGATCGTCAGCGCGTTCGGCCATCCGCCGAACGACTTCCACGAGGACAAGATCGACCCGCTCTTCGGTACCCCCACCGGCAAATGGGGCGGTATCAGCGGCGATTACCTTTTCGGTGTGGAGCCGGTCAACGGCCGCGACGTCTTCAGCCGCATCGTCTACGGCACCCAGATCTCCTTGCTGGTGGCATTCCTGTCCGCCGTGGTGGCCGTGGTCCTCGGGACCTTCTTCGGCATCGTGGCCGGCTACTTCGGCGGCTGGGTCGACGCTGCGATCGGCCGTGTGATGGACGTCCTGCTGGCCTTCCCGCAACTCCTCTTCATCATCTCCCTGGTCTCGGTCATGCCGAACTCGCTGCTCGGCTTCAGCGGCACCGGCGTCCGTATGGGCGTCCTGGTCGTGGTCATCGGTTTCTTCGGATGGCCGTACGTCGGGCGCATCGTCCGCGGCCAGACGCTGAGCCTGCGCGAGCGCGAGTACGTCGACGCCGCGCGCAGCCTGGGCGCCGGCCGCTCGTACATCCTCTTCCGTGAGCTGCTGCCGAACCTGGTCGCGCCGATCACCGTCTACGCGACGCTGATGATCCCGACCAACATCCTCACCGAGGCCGCACTGAGCTTCCTCGGGGTCGGCGTGAAGCCGCCCACCTCCTCGTGGGGCCAGATGCTCTACAAGGCGCTGTCGTTCTACGAGACGGACCCGCTCTTCATGCTGATCCCGGGTCTGGCGATCTTCATCACCGTGCTCGCCTTCAATCTCTTCGGAGACGGTGTACGGGATGCGCTGGACCCGAAGGGCTCCCGTTAGCCCTTGCTCGCCCGCCCCTGCCGCTCTCGTCAGGTGGCTTCTCACCGATAGGAACGCAGGTCCGCCAAAACCGCGGACCGCGAATCACGGAGGTTGCGACAAAGTGACATCCCCACGCTCATCGAGGCGCCTGGCCGCGGGAACGGCCATCGTGGTCGCCGCCCTGCTGTCCACCGCTGCTTGCGGCGGCGGCGGCGGTGAAAAGTCCGAGGGCAAGGCCAAGGCTCCGGGCTTCAACGCGGCCGTCAACAAGGTCGCGAACGCGTCCGACAAGAAGGGCGGGACGCTCAAGTTCGTCGGTACGCAGGACGCCGACTCCTGGGACCCGCAGCGTGGTTACTACGGCTTCATGTGGGACTTCGCCCGCTACTACACGCGCCAGCTGGTCTCCTTCACGCCCGAGCCCGGCGCGGCCAGCACCACGCTGAAGCCGGACCTGGCCAGCTCCCTGGCCAAGGTCGCCGACGGCGGCAAGACGTACACGTACACGCTGAAGGACGGCCTGAAGTGGGAGGACGGCTCCGCGCTGACCTCCAAGGACATCAAGTACGGCATCGAGCGGATCTGGGCGCAGGACGTCATCTCCGGCGGCCCGATCTACCTGCAGCAGGTGCTCGACCCCAAGGGTGAGTACAAGGGCCCGTACAAGGACACCTCGCCCGACAAGCTCGGCCTGAAGGCCATCGAGACGCCGGACGACAAGACCATCGTCTTCCACCTGGCGACGCCGAACAGCGACTTCGAGCAGATGCTCGCGATGCCGTCGGGCTCCCCGGTCCCCGCGGCCAAGGACACCGGCGCCAAGTACGGCCTCAAGCCGTTCTCCAGCGGCCCGTACAAGTTCGAGTCGTACACGCCGAACAAGTCGATGGTGCTGGTCCGCAACACCAACTGGAGCGCGTCCACCGACGACCTCCGCAAGGCGCTGCCGGACAAGATCACGGTCACGCTGACCACGAACGCCGACGACATGGACAAGCGTCTGATCAACGGCGACTACGACCTGGACCTGAACGCCACCGGCGTCGGCCAGGCCGCTCGCGCCGAGGTGCTCGGCAAGAACAAGGGCAACGCCGACAACCCGGACACCGGCTTCATCCGCTACGCGGTCTTCCCGACCACGGTCAAGCCGATGGACAACATCCACTGCCGCAAGGCGGTCATTCTCGCCGCCGACCACAAGTCGCTGCAGACCGCCCGCGGTGGCCCGCAGGCCGGTGGTTCGGTCGCCCCCAACATGCTCCCGCTGGGCATCAAGGGCGCCGACGGCAGCTACGACCCGTACAACGTCCTCAAGGACACCACGGGCAACGTCGCGGAGGCCAAGAAGGAGCTCGCCGCCTGCGGCCAGCCGAACGGCTTCAAGACCACGATCGCGGTCCGCAACAACAAGCCGATCGAGATCGCCACGGCCGAGTCGCTGCAGGAGTCGCTGAAGAAGGTCGGCATCACCACCGAGCTCGACGAGTTCGACGGTGCGCAGACCTCCGGCATCATCGGTGCCCCGAAGACGGTCAAGTCCAAGAACTACGGCATCATCATCATGGGCTGGGGCGCCGACTTCCCGTCGGGCCAGGGCTTCCTCCAGCCGCTGGTCGACAGCCGGTTCATCCTCGAGAGCGGCAACAACAACTTCGCCGAGATCAAGGACAAGACGATCGACGGCCTGTTCGACCAGGCGCTGCAGGCACCCGATGCCAACGCGGCCGGCGAGCTGTACAAGCAGATCAACCAGAAGGTCTCCGAGGGCGCGTACTACCTGCCCTTCACCTTCGAGAAGAACATCATCTGGCGCAGCTCGCGCCTGACCAACGTCTACACGGCCGACACGTACAACGGCCGCTACGACTACGCCTCGCTGGGCGTGCAGTAAACACCCTCGAATCGATCGAGTGCCACACCCGCTAGGCACGAAGGGCAGGTGATGGCCGCGTGCGGCGGCCCGGGGGACCCCCGGGCCGCCGCCGGGCCGAGCACAGTGCTTGCATACCTCATTCGACGACTGTTCGCTGTCGTCGTCATGCTGTTGGTCATCATCCTGGTGACCTTCGGGATCTTCTTCCTGATCCCCAAATGGGTCGGTGTCGACCCCGCGACCTACTTCATCGGGAAGCAGGCGGACCCGGCCTCCCTTGAGGGCATCCGGAAGAAGATGGGCCTCGACGATCCCGTCCTCATCCAGTTCGGCAAGTTCCTGTGGGGACTTGTGGCCGGGCGTGACTACGCCAACGGCGTGGACGTCACGCACTGCGCGGCGCCGTGCTTCGGCTACTCGTTCCGCAGCGAGCAGGCGGTCTGGCCGATCCTGACGGACCGGCTGCCGGTGACCCTGGGCCTCGCCGCCGGCGCGGTCTTCATCTGGGTGCTGGTCGGCGTCGGCACCGGCGTGGTCTCCGCCCTCAGGCGGGGTTCCGCGCTCGACCGCGGCCTCATGACCGTCGCTCTGGCGGGAGTCTCGCTGCCGATCTACTTCACCGGCATGCTCGCCGCGGCGGTGGTCGTCTTCAAATTCCATTGGATCGACGGTCAGTACGTCGAACTGAGCGAGAGTCCGACAGGGTGGTTCGGCGGCATGCTGCTGCCCTGGGTCACCCTGGCCTTCCTCTACGCGGCCATGTACGCCCGGATGACCCGCGCCACGATGCTGGAAATCCTCGGTGAGGACTACATACGGACCGCGCGGGCCAAGGGTCTGCGCGAACCGGTGGTCATCGGCAAGCACGCCATGCGCTCCACGATGACCCCGATCCTCACCATCCTCGGCATGGACCTCGGCGCCCTGGTGGGCGGCGCGATCCTCACCGAGACCACGTTCAGCCTGCCCGGTCTCGGCCAGGCCGCGGTGAAGGCCATCTCCGACAAGGACTTCCCGGTGATCCTGGGCATCACCCTGATCGCCGCGATGGCGGTCGTCCTTGCCAATCTGGTGGTGGACCTGCTGTACGCCGTGATCGACCCGCGAGTGAGGCTCTCATGACGGACCTCCCCATCCAGAAGGCCGGCGCCGAGGCGCTCACCGCGCCGAACGAGCCGGTTTCCGGGACGGCGTCCAAGCCCACGGCGTTCCTGGAAGTGCGCGACCTGAAGGTGCACTTCCCGACCGACGACGGTCTGGTGAAGTCCGTCGACGGCCTGTCCTTCCAGTTGGAGAAGGGCAAGACCCTCGGTATCGTCGGTGAGTCCGGCTCCGGCAAGTCCGTCACGTCGCTGGCCATCATGGGCCTGCACCGGGCCGGGCAGTACGGGCGCAACAAGGCCCGGATGTCCGGTGAGATCTGGCTGGACGGCAAGGAACTGATCACGGCCGACCCGGACGAGGTCCGGCGGTTGCGCGGCAAGGACGTCGCGATGATCTTCCAGGACCCGCTGTCCGCGATGCACCCCTACTTCACCGTCGGCGCCCAGATCGTCGAGGCGTACCGGGTGCACCACGACGTGTCCAAGGCCGCGGCGCGCAAGCGCGCGGTCGAGATGCTCGACCGGGTCGGCATCCCGCAGCCGGACAAGCGCGTCGACGACTACCCGCACCAGTTCTCCGGCGGTATGCGGCAGCGCGCGATGATCGCGATGGCCCTGTCCAACAACCCCGATCTGCTGATCGCGGACGAGCCGACCACCGCGCTCGACGTGACCGTGCAGGCGCAGATCCTGGACCTCATCCGGGACCTGCAGAAGGAGTTCGGCTCGGCCGTCATCATCATCACCCACGACCTCGGCGTCGTCGCCGAGCTTGCGGACGACATCCTGGTGATGTACGGCGGCCGCTGCGTCGAGCGCGGCACGGCCGAGAAGGTCTTCTACGAGCCGCAGCACCCCTACACCTGGGGCCTGCTGGGCTCGATGCCCCGCCTGGACCGCGAGCGCACCGAGCGGCTCAACCCGGTCAAGGGCTCGCCGCCGAGCCTCATCAACGTGCCGTCCGGCTGCGCCTTCCACCCGCGCTGCCCGTACGCGGAGCTCACCGACGGCGCCAGCAGCACGGTTGTGCCGGAGCTGCGCGACGTCGGCGCCGGGCACCTCGCGGCGTGCCACCTGCGCACGGCGGACCGGGAGCGCATCTGGACCGAAGAGATTGCGCCGAAGCTGTGAAAGGCCAGGAGATGACGATCCCCCAGCAGCCGACCGCCGAAGGGTCGGACGCCCTGCTCAAGGTGAGCGGCCTGGTCAAGCACTTCCCGATCACCAAGGGCCTGCTGCGGCGCCAGGTCGGTGCGGTCAAGGCCGTCGACGGCATCGACTTCCACGTCAACGCCGGCGAGACCCTGGGCGTGGTCGGCGAGTCCGGCTGCGGCAAGTCCACCATGGGCCGGCTGATCACCCGGCTGCTCGAACCGACCGGCGGGACCATCGAGTTCGAGGGACGGGACATCACACACCTCGGCACGAGCGGTATGCGCCCGCTCCGCCGCGACGTGCAGATGATCTTCCAGGACCCCTACTCCTCGCTCAACCCGCGGCACACCGTCGGCACGATCGTCGGGGCGCCCTTCAAGCTGCAGAAGGTGCAGACGGAGAACGGGGTGAAGAAAGAGGTCCAGAACCTCCTGGAGCTGGTCGGCCTCAACCCCGAGCACTACAACCGCTACCCGCACGAGTTCTCCGGCGGCCAGCGGCAGCGCATCGGGATCGCCCGCGCGCTGGCGCTCAAGCCGAAGCTCGTGGTGGCGGACGAGCCGGTCTCCGCGCTGGACGTCTCCATCCAGGCCCAGGTGGTCAACCTCCTGGACGACCTCCAGTCCGAGCTCGGCCTGACGTACGTGATCATCGCGCACGACCTGTCGGTCATCCGGCACGTGTCGGACCGCATCGCGGTCATGTACCTCGGCAAGGTCGTCGAGGTCGCCGACCGCGAGGACCTCTACACCAAGCCGATGCACCCGTACACCAACGCCCTGCTCTCCGCGGTGCCGGTGCCGGACCCCAAGCGGCGGACCGCGCGCGAGCGCATCCTGCTCACCGGCGACGTCCCGTCGCCGATCGCGCCGCCGCCGGGCTGCCGGTTCCACACCCGGTGCTGGAAGGCGACGGAGGTCTGCAAGACCACCGAGCCGCCGCTGGTCGCCCTGGCCACCGGCCACCAGGTGGCCTGCCACCACCCCGAGAACACCGGTGGGGAGTCCGCTCCGGCACCGGAGGCGGCTACCCGGACCTGACCGGCCTGACCGGCCTGACCGGCCTGACCGGCCCGACCGGCCGCACCGGGCCGCCCCTGCACAATGGGACCGGTGCACACCGAACTGTTCAGCCACTCCGTCCAGCACATACTCGACCTCGCCGGAATCTTCGTCTTCGCGATATCCGGCGCACTGCTCGCCGTACGCAAGAACTACGACGTGTTCGGCATGGCGGTGCTCGCCGAGGTCACCGCGCTGGGCGGAGGGCTGTTCAGGGACCTGATCATCGGGGCGGTCCCGCCGGCCGCGTTCACCGACCTCGGGTCCTTCCTGACCCCGCTGATCGCGACCGCGGTGGTCTTCTTCCTCCATCCGCAGGTGGAGCGGATCAACCCCACCATCAGCGTCTTCGACGCCGCCGGGCTCGGCCTGTTCTGTGTGACCGGCACCACCAAGGCCTACGCGTACGGCCTGAACCTCACCGCCTCCGCCACGCTCGGGCTGGCCACCGCGGTCGGCGGCGGTGTGCTGCGCGACCTGCTCGGCAACGAGGTGCCGTCCCTGCTGCGCTGGGACCGCGACCTGTACGCCGTGCCGGCCATCGCCGGGGCCTCCCTCGTGGCCCTGCTCATCCACTTCGGGTCGCTGACCCCGGCCACCGGCGTGGTCGCCGTCGTGACCGCCTTCGGGCTGCGACTGCTGGCGATGCGCTTCCACTGGCGCGCCCCGCGCGCCTGGCACCGGCGCAGCCGGGCCGAGGAGGACGCCGCCGTGTGAGACGTGCCACGGCGGGTGCCGGACGGTGCTTGTGCGGCCCGGGACCGGGGTTTGACGGGGCGCCGGGGCGGGTCCGGGAGGCCGCCGGACCCGTAGAATCAAGGTCACCATGGCCTACTTCGACCACGCCGCCACGACACCGATGCTGCCGGAAGCCGTGGCGGCGATGACCGCGCAACTCGCCGTCACGGGCAACGCGTCCTCCCTCCACGCGGCCGGCCGAAGGGCCCGGCGCACGGTGGAGGAGTCCCGTGAAGCACTCGCCGCCGCGCTCGGCGCCCGGCCCAGCGAGATCGTCTTCACCGGGGGCGGTACCGAGGCCGACAACCTCGCCGTCAAGGGCCTGTTCTGGGCCCGGCGCGAGGCCGATCCCCGGCGTACGCGCGTACTGGCCAGCCCGGTCGAGCACCATGCCGTGCTGGACGCCGTCGACTGGCTCGCCGAGCACGAGGGCGCGCGTGTGGAGTGGCTGCCCGTCGACGGACACGGGCGCGTGCACGCGGAGGCGCTGCGCGAGGCGATCGCGCGCGACCCGGACGATGTCGCGCTGGCCACGGTGATGTGGGCCAACAACGAGGTCGGCACCCTCATGCCGATCAAGGAACTCAGCGCCGTTGCACGGGAGTTCGACGTGCCCCTGCACTCCGACGCGGTGCAGGCGCTCGGCCAGGCCGAAGTGGACTTCGCGGCCTCGGGACTCGACGCGATGACCGTCACCGCCCACAAGGTGGGCGGCCCCTACGGGGTGGGGGCGCTGGTGCTGCGCCGCGAGGTCGGTCCCGTGCCGCTGCTGCACGGCGGCGGCCAGGAGCGCGGTGTGCGCTCCGGCACCCTGGACGTCCCCGCGGTCGCCTCCTTCGCCGTCGCCGGCGCCCTGGCGGCCGAGCACCGCCAGGAGTTCACCCGGGACGTCGGCGCCCTGCGCGACGACCTGGTCGACCGGGTCCGTACCGCCGTCCCCGACGCGATCCTCAACGGCGACCCCGACCCGCAGGGCCGTCTCGCGTCCATCGCGCACTTCTCCTTCCCCGGGTGCGAGGGCGACTCCCTGCTCCTGCTGCTGGACGCCCAGGGGGTCGAGTGCTCCACGGGCTCCGCCTGCACCGCGGGTGTGCCGCAGCCCAGCCATGTCCTGCTGGCCATTGGCGCCGACCCCGACCTCGCCCGCGGCTCCCTGCGCTTCTCGCTGGGCCACACCTCCACCGCCGCCGACGTGGACGCCCTGGTGACCGCCATCACGCCGGTCGTCGCCCGCGCCCGGAGCGCCGGGCTGTCCTGAGGCGCGCGTATTCTGGACAGCGCTATGACTGACTTCCCCGGTGCACCCACAGGCCCTGGCGACGGGCGTCGCCTCCGTGTGCTCGCCGCGATGAGCGGCGGCGTCGACTCGGCCGTCGCGGCCGCCCGTGCCGCAGAAGCGGGGCACGACGTGACCGGCGTGCACCTGGCGCTGTCCGCGAACCCCCAGTCGTTCCGTACCGGCGCGCGCGGCTGCTGCACCATCGAGGACAGCAACGACGCCCGCCGGGCCGCCGACGTGATCGGCATCCCCTTCTACATCTGGGACCTGGCCGAGCGCTTCCGGGCCGACGTCGTCGACGACTTCGTCGCCGAGTACGCCGCCGGCCGCACGCCCAACCCGTGCCTGCGCTGCAACGAGAAGATCAAGTTCGCGGCGCTGCTGGACAAGGCGATCGCCCTCGGCTTCGACGCGGTGTGCACCGGCCACTACGCCGCGGTCATGGTCAACGACGACGGCAGCCGCGAGCTGCACCGCGCCTCGGACGCCGCCAAGGACCAGTCGTACGTCCTCGGCGTGCTGGACGAGCGGCAGCTGGCGCACGCGATGTTCCCGCTCGGGGACACGCTCACCACCAAGGACGAGATCCGGGCGGAGGCGGCCCGCCGCGGCCTGTCCGTGGCGAAGAAGCCGGACAGCCACGACATCTGCTTCATCGCCGACGGCGACACGCAGGGCTTCCTCGCCCGGCGGCTCGGCACCGCCGAGGGCGACATCCTCGACGAGGACGGCAACCGCCTCGGCACCCACGACGGCGCCTACGGCTTCACCGTGGGCCAGCGCAAGGGCCTGCGGCTCGGCGTCCCGGCCGACGACGGCAAGCCCCGCTACGTGCTGGACATCTCGCCGGTGAACAACACCGTCACCGTCGGCCCGGCCGACGCGCTCGACGTCACGGCGCTCACCGCGATCCGCCCGCGCTGGTGCGGCACCGCCCCCGTCGGGGACGGCCCGCGGGCGTACACCGCGCAGTTGCGCGCGCACGGCGAGGACGTGCCGGTCGTGGCGGAACTGGCCGGTGAGGAGCTGCGCGTCCGCTTCACGGGCGACCCCGTCCGGGGCGTCGCACCGGGCCAGGCGGTCGTGCTGTACGACGGCACCCGCGTCGTCGGCTCGGCCACCATCGCCGCCACGGAGCGCCGGGCAAGGGCCGCCGCATCGGCCTGACCGGCCGATGCGGGAGACTGGCCCGTATGAACATCTGTGTCTTCCTCTCCGCCGCCGACCTGGACGTCCGTTACACCGAACCGGCCCGACGGTTCGCCGAGTTGATCGGCAAGGGCGGCCACACCCTGGTGTGGGGCGGCTCGGACGTGGGCCTGATGAAGGTGGTGGCCGACGGCGTGCAGGAGCACGGCGGACGCCTGGTCGGGGTCTCGGTGGAGTTCCTGGCGGCCAAGACCCGCAAGGGCGCCGACGAGATGGTGATCACGGCCGACCTCGCCGAGCGCAAGGCGCAGCTGCTGGCCCGCGCCGACGCCGTCGTGATCATGGTGGGCGGCACCGGCACGCTGGACGAGGCCACCGAGATCCTGGAGCTGAAGAAGCACGGCCTGCACGCCAAGCCGGTCGTCCTGCTCAACACCGCGGGCTTCTACGATGGGCTCAAGCAGCAGTTCCAGCGCATGGACGCGGAGGGCTTCCTGCCGCTGCCGCTGACCGACCTGGTGTTCTTCGCGGAGGACGAGGTCGCGGCGCTCGCCTGGCTGGAGGAGACCGCGGGCATCCTGTGAGCCCGGGTGATGCGAGCATGGGGCCATGTCGATTCACCTGATCACCGGAGCCGGTTCCGGCATCGGCGCCGCCGTGGCGCGGCGCCTGCTCGACCGCGGCGACGAGCTGTGGCTGCTGGCCCGCAACGCCGGACGCGCCAAGGAGCTGGCCGACAGCTTCCCCGGGGCCCGTACGCTCGTCGGCGACCTGGCCGAGCCCGAGCGGCTGTCGTGGGCCCTGGGCCACCAGGAGCCGCCGGACCGGCTGGACTCCCTGCTGCACGTGGCGGGCGTGGTGGACCTCGCGCCGGTCGGCGAGCTGACCCCGAAGACCTGGAACCAGACGCTCGCGGCCAACCTTGTCGGCCCCGCCGAGCTGACCCGTCTCGTCCTGCCCCAACTGCGGCTCTCCCGCGGCCACGTGGTGTTCGTCAACTCCGGCGCGGGTCTGAACGCCCACGCGCAGTGGGGTGCGTACGCGGCCAGCAAGCACGGACTCAAGGCGCTCGCGGACTCGCTGCGCGAGGAGGAGCACGCCGGCGGGGTGCGGGTCACCTCCGTCTACCCGGGCCGCACCGCGACGCCCATGCAGGTCAAGGTGCACCAGCAGGAGGGCAAGCCGTACGACGCCTCCCGCTGGATCGACCCGGAGTCGGTCGCGACGGCGGTCCTGACCGCCCTGGACCTGCCGCGGGACGCCGAGGTCAACGACCTGACGATCCGCCCGGGAGCCTGACCGGTGGCCATGGGCGAGGAGAAGCGGTTCGTGCTGCACCCCGGCACGGCCACCGGCGTCGGCTCCCTGCCGGGCGGCGACGCGCGCGAGGCGGCGCGCACGGCGACGGGGGCGCTGGAGGCGCTCCCGTTCCTGCCGGAACTGCCCGCGCGCGGACCGGGCGCCGACATGATCGGCCGCACCCTCGGGATGCTGGTCGAGCTGTACGCGCGGGTCGAGCCCAGCGGCTGGCGGTTCGGGGACCGGCCGGGGCGCGACACCCGGCGGGCCAGGGCGTGGCTGGTGGAGGACCTGGACGCGCTGGAGGAGTTCACCCAGGGCTACCGGGGACCGCTGAAGATCCAGGCCGTGGGCCCTTGGACGCTGGCGGCCTCGGTCGAGCTGAAGAACGGCGAGGCGGCCCTGTCCGACCCGGGCGCCTGCCGTGACCTGGCCGCCTCGCTCGGCGAGGGACTGCGGCTGCACCTGGAGGACGTCCGCCGGCGCGTGCCCGGCGCGCAGCCCGTACTGCAGCTGGACGAGCCGTCGCTGACCGCCGTGCTGCGCGGGCAGGTCAGGACGGCCAGCGGCTACCGCACGCACCGCGCGGCCGACCGGGGAGTGGTCGAGGGCGCGCTGCGGGACGTCATGGCGGCCGCCGGCGGTGTCGGTGGCGCCCCGGTGATCGTGCACTCGTGCGCGCCGGACGTGCCGTTCGCGCTGCTGCGCCGGGCCGGGGTGGCCGGGGTGTCGTTCGATTTCTCGCTGCTCACGGAGCGTGACTGGGACGCCTTCGGTGAGGCGGCCGAGGCGGGGACCGCGCTCTTCACCGGTGTCGTGCCGGGCACCGACGCCCCATTGTCCGACCCTGCCGGTAGCGTCAGTGGTGTTCGGGCGCTGTGGCGCAGGCTGGGGCTGTCCCCGGAGGCTCTGGGCACCTCCGTGGCGGTGACGCCGGCCTGCGGTCTGGCAGGGGCCTCCCCGGCCTATGCCCGTGCCGCGCTCACGCACTGCGCGAAGGCGGCACGCTCGCTCGTCGACAACCCAGAGTGAGCCCTGAGTGAGGAAGGACGTGGACGTGGAGAACTCCGAGATCCCCGAGGCCGCCCGGAACGAGGACGTGCCGGCGGAGGCGCGCGAGCTGCACGCCTCGCTGGCCGAGCAGGTCGAGGAGCACCGCTTCCGCTACTACGTCAAGGACCAGCCGGTCGTCAGCGACGCCGACTTCGACAAGCTGCTGCGGCAGTTGGAGGCGCTGGAGGACGAGCACCCCTCGCTGCGCACCCCCGACTCGCCGACGCAGAAGGTGTCCGGTGCCTACGAGACCGAGTTCACCTCGGTCGAGCACCGCGAGCGCATGCTCTCGCTCGACAACGCCTTCACCGAGGAGGAGCTCGACGCCTGGGCGGAGCGGCTGGCCGGCGAACTGGGCCCCCCGGCGGGAGAGGGCGGCGGCTACCACTTCCTGTGCGAGCTCAAGGTGGACGGCCTCGCCGTCAACCTCACCTACGAGAACGGGCGCCTGGTGCGGGCCGCCACCCGCGGCGACGGCCGCTCCGGTGAGGACATCACACCCAACGTCCGCACGATCGCCGAGATCCCCGACCGGCTGGCGGGGGAGCGGGTGCCGGCCCTGGTGGAGATCCGCGGCGAGGTCTTCTTCCCCATGGAGAAGTTCGAGGAGCTCAACGCGCGCCTGGTCGAGGCGGGTGACAAGCCCTTCGCCAACCCCCGCAACGCCGCCGCCGGTTCGCTGCGCCAGAAGGACCCGCGGGTCACCGCGAGCCGGCCGCTGCACATGGTGGTGCACGGCATCGGCGCCCGCGAGGGCTTCACGATCGACTGCCAGTCGCACGCCTACGAGCTGCTGCACGAGTGGGGCCTGCCCACGACCAAGTACGCCCGCGTCGTGGGCACGATCGCCGGGGTCAAGGAGGCCATCGCCTACTACGGCGAGCACCGCCACGACGTCGAGCACGAGATCGACGGCATCGTCGTCAAGGTGGACGAGATCCCGCTGCAGGGCCGGCTCGGCTCCACCGCCCGCGCCCCGCGGTGGGCGATCGCCTGGAAGTACGCCCCGGAGGAGGTCAACTCCAAGCTGGTCGACATCCGGGTCGGCGTCGGCCGCACGGGCCGGGTGACGCCGTACGCCGTGGTCGAACCGGTCACGGTGGCCGGCTCCGAGGTCGAGTTCGCCACCCTGCACAACCAGGATGTGGTCAAGGCCAAGGGTGTGCTGATCGGTGACACCGTCGTGCTGCGCAAGGCCGGCGACGTCATCCCGGAGATCCTCGGCCCGGTGGTGGACCTCCGCGACGGCAGCGAGCGCGCGTTCGTCATGCCCGCCGAGTGCCCCGCGTGCGGCACCCCGCTGCGGCCGATGAAGGAGGGCGACATCGACCTGCGGTGCCCCAACGCGCGGGGCTGCCCGGCGCAGATCCGGGAACGGGTGTTCTACCTGGCCGGCCGCAGATGCCTGGACATCGAGAACTTCGGCTACGTCGCGGCCGCCGCGCTGACCGGGCCGCTGGAGCCCGCCGACCCGCCGCTGCGCGACGAGGGCGACCTGTTCGACCTGACCCCCGAACAACTGCTGCCCATCCGCGCGCATGTGCTCGACCAGAACAGCGGCCTGCCCAAGCGCGACCCGAAGACCGGCGAGGAGAAGGTCGTCTCCGTCTTCGCCAACCAGCAGGGCGAGCTGAAGAAGAACGCCGTGGCGATGCTGGAGAACATCCAGAAGGCCAAGGAGCAGCCGCTCGCCCGCGTCATCGCCGGGCTGTCGATCCGTCACGTCGGCCCGGTCGCCGCCGAGGCGCTGGCCCGCGAGTTCCGCGACCTGGACGCCGTCTTCGCCGCGGACGAGGAGCGGCTGGCCGGCGTGGACGGGGTCGGCGGGATCATCGCGGCCTCCCTCAAGCAGTGGCACGAGGAGGAGTGGCACCGCGAGATCCTGCGCAAGTGGAAGGCGGCCGGCGTCCGCTTCACCGAGGAGGGCTCCGACGAGGGGCCGCGCCCCCTGGAGGGGCTGACCGTCGTCGTCACCGGCACCCTCGCCACGCACACCCGCGACGGCGCCAAGGACCAACTCACCGCCCGCGGCGCCAAGGTCACCGGCTCGGTGTCCAAGAAGACCGACTTCGTGGTGGTCGGTGACAGCCCGGGATCCAAGTACGACAAGGCCGTGCAGCTCAAGGTGCCGATCCTGGACGAGGCCGGGTTCGCCGTCCTGCTGGAGCAGGGCGCCGACGCCGCCCGGGAGGCCACCGTGAACCCCGCGGAATGACGTCCCATCACCACCCGTTCGGCCCATACCAGAACGATCCGGTCGACCGGGATCCAATCGGGCAACCCCCGCCGATCGGTGCCCGTGACAGCCTTTGGCGGCCTACTGTTGAGAGGCGCGCCTTCCGGGCATCAGCCCTGCAGCGGTTCCGCGGCTCCGTGCCGCGGGCAGGGCGTGTGGTTCGACGGCACACGCGGCTGCGAGAGGGACGGGCATGGAACCGACGGACAGCGCCGCACCGGCGCCACGGCTGCGCAGGCAGACCGTGCCGGTGCTGCCCGCCGCGGCGCTGCGCTACGCGGTCGTGGGGGCGGCCACGGCGGCCCTCCTGGTCGGTGTCGTCCGGATGGTGCTGGACGGCGCCGCGTTCTTCCCCGGCGGTGACGTGGGCTGGGCGTTCGCCGTGCTCACCGGGATCATCGTCGGCCACCTCGTGGCGATGGGCCGCGACCGCTGGTGGGGCGGCACGGGCTCCGGCGCCGCCCTGACCCTGGCGATGCTGCTGCTGTACGGCTGGGTGCCCGCGGTGCTGGTCAGCCTGGCCGTCGTCGTGCTCGTCGGCACGGCCCGCCGGCACCGCTGGCGGCAGGCCCTGCTGCACGGCGCGGTGGACATCCTCGGCATCGGCGCGGCCTCGCTCGCGCTGTCCGGCTTCGGCATCCACCCGACGGTCGAGCACCCCTGGCAACCCGCCACGTGGGGGATGGGAGCGATCCCGTCGGTGTTCGGCGCCGCGCTCGCCTACCTGGCTGCGACCCGGACCCTGTTGTGGTACGCCATCGTGCCGCGCGCCGGAGCCCTGCCGACGGTGGCCAGGACCGCCCTGATACGCCAGGGCTTCGTCGGTGTGGCGCTGCTCGGGATCTCCCCGCTGATCATCATCGTGGCGGCCGATCTGCCGCTGCTGCTGCCGCTGTTCGCCGTGCCGCTCATCGCCCTGGACTCCACCTTGTGGATCGCCCACGCGCGCGCCGAGGAGCAGTTGCGCGATCCGCTGACCGGGCTGCCGAATCGTCAGTGGCTGCTGGAACGCACCTGGACGGCACTGGAGGACGCCGACCGCGAGGGCGCGCGGACCGCGCTCGTGCTGATCGACCTCGACAAGTTCCGTTCCGTCAACGACACCCTCGGCCACATGGCCGGCGACCGCCTGCTGCTGCAGATCGCGGACCGGCTGCGGCTGGCGCTGCCGCGCGGCGCGGAGGCCGCCCGGCTCGGTGGGGACGAGTTCGCCGTCCTGCTGCCGACCTGCGACTCGCCCACCCGCGCCCAGCGCATCGCCCGGGCCCTGGTCGCGGCGCTCGGCTCACCGCTCAGTCTCGACGGCCTGACCCTGGTGCTGGAGGCCAGCGCCGGGGTCGCCGTCTTCCCCGACCACGCCTCCGACGCCGAGGGACTGCTGCGCCGCGCCGACGTCGCGATGTACCAGGCGAAACGTGACCGCAGCGGGGTCGAGGTCTACGAGTCCTCCCGCGACGGCAACACACCCGACCGGCTCGGCCTCCTCGGCGACCTGCGCCGCGCCCTGGACCGCGGCGAGGTCGAGCTCCACTACCAGCCCAAGGTGCGCTTCGACGGGCACGTCGCCGGGCTGGAGGCGCTGGTGCGGTGGGTGCATCCCGAGCGGGGCAGGGTGAGCCCGGAGGAGTTCATCGCCATCGCCGAGACCTCCGGGCTGATGCCGCAGCTGACCGAGTACGTCCTGGAGACCGCGCTCGGCCAGGTCGCCCGCTGGCGCGCGATGGGCCTGGACGTGCCCGTCGCCGTCAACGTCTCCCCGCGCGACGTCCACTCGCCGGGCTTCGCCGGTGCCGTCGCCGCGCGCCTGGCCCGGCACGGGGTCCCGCCGGGGGCGCTGCAACTGGAGATCACCGAGCATGTGCTCCTGGACGACCCGCAGCGCGCGGCGGACACGATGGCCGGGCTCACCGGCCACGGCGTGAAGATGTCCCTGGACGACTTCGGCACCGGCTACTCCTCCCTGGTCCACCTCAGGCGCCTGCCGGTGAGCGAACTCAAGATCGACCGCTCGTTCGTCGCCCGCCTCGTGGTCGACGCCGAGGACGCGGAGATCGTGCGCTGCACGATCGACCTCGCGCACTCCCTCGGCCTCCTCGTCGTGGCGGAGGGCGTCGAGGACGACCGGACCTGGGAGCGCCTGCGCGACCTGGAGTGCGACGCCATCCAGGGATGGCTCGTCGCCGCCGCCATGCCCCCGGACGAGGCCACCGCCTGGCTCCGGCTGCGCAGCCACGTCGGCTGGCACCGCCCGGCCGAGCTGGAGGCCGCCACGGAGCGCGCCGCCGTCCCCGACGCCCAGTGACGGTCCCCCCGCGCCCGTGCGGCCTACTGCCCTGCCCCGGGAAACCGGCACGGTGATCCCGCCCGCCGCACGGGCATCACGGGCCGCAGGGACGGCCGCGCGGACCCGCGGACGGCGGCCGGCGCAAACCGTTTCGCCCCCGGGGCGCCCGCGCCCATAGGATTGGGCGCGAAAAGACCGAACTCACCCCCAGAGGATCGCTGCATGCCAGGCATCACGCGCGAGGAGGTCGCCCACCTCGGACGGCTGTCGCGTCTTGAGCTGAAGGACGAAGAGCTCGACCACTTCGCCGGACAGCTCGACGCCATCATCGGCGCGGTCGCCCGCGTCGCCGAGGTGGCCGGCGAGGACGTACCGCCGACCTCCCACCCGCTGCCGCTGACCAATGTCATGCGCCCTGACGAGGTCCGGCCCAGCCTGACCCCGGCGGAGGCGCTGTCCGGCGCCCCCGCACAGGAGCAGCAGCGTTTCAAGGTGCCGCAGATCCTGGGGGAGGACTGATCACGATGAGCGAACTGACCAGGCTCACCGCCGCGCAGACCGCGGCCGCCGTCGCCTCCGGCGAGACCTCCGCCGTCGAGGTCGCCAAGGCCCACCTGGACCGCATCGCCGCGGTCGACGAGAAGGTGCACGCCTTCCTGCACGTGGACACCGAGGGCGCCCTGAAGGCGGCCAAGGCCGTCGACGACAAGCGTGCCGCGGGCGAGAAGCTGGGGCCCCTCGCGGGCGTCCCGCTGGCCCTGAAGGACATCTTCACCACCAAGGGCATCCCGACGACCGTCGGCTCGAAGATCCTCGAAGGCTGGATCCCGCCGTACGATGCGACGCTGACCGCCCGCCTCAAGCAGGCCGGCATCGTCATCCTCGGCAAGACCAACATGGACGAGTTCGCCATGGGGTCCTCGACCGAGAACAGCGCCTACGGCCCGACCGGCAACCCGTGGGACCTCACCCGCATCCCCGGCGGTTCCGGCGGCGGTTCGTCGGCCGCCCTGGCCTCGTTCCAGGCCCCGCTGGCCATCGGCACCGACACCGGCGGCTCCATCCGCCAGCCGGCCGCCGTCACCGGCACCGTCGGCGTCAAGCCGACGTACGGCGGCGTCTCCCGCTACGGCATGGTGGCCTTCAGCTCCTCCCTGGACCAGGGTGGCCCCTGCGCCCGCACGGTCCTGGACGCGGCGCTGCTGCACGAGGTCATCGCGGGCCACGACCCGATGGACTCCACCTCCATCGACGCGCCGGTGCCGCCGGTCGTCGAGGCCGCGCGCCAGGCCGACGTCAAGGGCATGCGGATCGGCGTCGTCAAGGAGTTCGCGGGCGAGGGCTACCAGGCCGGCGTCATGGAGCGGTTCACCGAGTCGGTCGAGCTGCTGCGCGAGCTCGGCGCCGAGGTCGTGGAGCTGTCCTGCCCGTCGTTCCAGTACGCGCTCGCCGCGTACTACCTGATCGCGCCGTCCGAGGCCTCGTCCAACCTGGCCCGCTTCGACGGCCTGCGCTACGGCCTGCGCGTCGGCGACGACGGCACCCGCAGCGCCGAGGACGTCACCGCCCTCACCCGCGAGGCCGGCTTCGGCCCCGAGGTCAAGCGCCGCATCATGCTCGGCACGTACGCGCTCAGCTCCGGCTACTACGACGCGTACTACGGCAGCGCCCAGAAGGTCCGCACCCTGATCTCGCGGGACTTCGAGCGCGCTTTCGGGCAGGTCGACGTGGTGATCTCGCCGACCACCCCGACCACCGCCTTCCCGATCGGGGAGCGCGTGGACGACCCCATGGCGATGTACCTCGCCGACCTGTGCACCATCCCGGCCAACCTGGCGGGCAACTCCGCCATGTCCGTGCCCTGCGGCCTCGCCTCCGAGGACGGGCTCCCGGTCGGGCTGCAGATCATCGCCCCGGCGATGGCCGACGACCGGCTCTACCGTGTCGGTGCGGCCGTCGAGGCGGCCTTCACCGCACGCTGGGGGCACCCGCTGCTGGAGGAGGCACCGATCCTGTGAGCAAGCTCGAGAAGGCCAAGGGCTTCAAGAAGAGCAAGTCCGGCACCTACCTGTCCATCGGCACCACGCTCTTCGGTGCGGTGAGCGTCGCGCGGCAGATGAAGAAGAGCCGCGCCGAGAGCGACACGCTGCTGCTGATCGACGCGGTCGTCAGCGCCGCGGCGATCGCGACCGGCGTCGCCCTGCTGGTCCGCCAGCTGCGGCGGCTCGGCGACGATGACGTGCTGTCATCCTGACGGGGAACTGAGAGGTATCAAGACTGTGACCGTCACGGACCTGGTGTCCTACGAGGACGCGCTCGCGTCCTACGACCCGGTGATGGGCCTGGAGGTCCACGTCGAGCTCGGCACCAAGACGAAGATGTTCTGCGGCTGCTCGACCACCCTGGGCGCCGAGCCGAACAGCCAGGTGTGCCCGGTGTGCCTGGGCATGCCCGGCGCGCTTCCGGCCGTCAACGCGACCGGCGTCGAGTCCGCCATCAAGATCGGTCTCGCGCTCAACTGCGAGATCGCCGAGTGGTGCCGCTTCGCCCGGAAGAACTACTTCTACCCGGACATGCCGAAGAACTTCCAGACCTCCCAGTACGACGAGCCGATCGCCTTCAACGGCTACCTCGACGTGCAGTTGGAGGACGGCGAGATCTTCCGCGTGGAGATCGAGCGCGCCCACATGGAGGAGGACACCGGCAAGTCCACCCACGTGGGCGGTGCCACCGGCCGCATCCACGGCGCCTCGCACTCGCTGCTGGACTACAACCGGGCCGGCATCCCGCTGATCGAGATCGTCACCAAACCGATCGAGGGCGCCGGCGAGCGCGCGCCCGAGGTCGCCAAGGCGTACGTCACCGAACTGCGCGAGCTGATCAAGGCGCTGGGCGTCTCCGAGGCCCGCATGGAGATGGGCCAGATGCGCTGCGACGTCAACCTGTCGCTGCGCCCCATCGGCCGGGAGAAGTTCGGCACCCGCAGCGAGACCAAGAACGTCAACTCGCTGCGCAGCGTCGAGCGGGCCGTCCGCTTCGAGGTCCAGCGGCACGCGGCGGTGCTCTCCTCCGGCGGCACGATCGTCCAGGAGACCCGGCACTTCCACGAGGACACCGGCTCCACCACCTCCGGCCGCATCAAGGAGGAGGCGGAGGACTACCGGTACTTCCCGGAGCCCGACCTCGTCCCCGTGGCGCCGGCCCGGGAGTGGGTCGAGGAGCTGCGGGGCGGCCTGCCGGAGCTGCCGCGGGTGCGCCGTATGCGCCTCCAGGAGGACTGGGGCATCTCGGACCACGAGATGCAGTCGGTGCTCAACGCGGGCGCGATCGACCCGATCGTCGCCACCATCGAGGCCGGGGCCGACGCGGCCTCCGCCCGCAAGTGGTGGATGGGCGAACTGGCCCGCCGCTCCAACGAGGACGGCGTGGAGCTGACCGCCCTGCCGATCACCCCGGCCCAGGTGGCCCGGGTGGCGGCGCTGGTGGCCGAGGGCTCGCTCAACGACAAGCTGGCCCGTCAGGTCATCGAGGGCGTGCTGGCCGGCGAGGGCGGGCCGGACGAGGTCGTCGACAAGCGCGGACTGAAGGTCGTCTCGGACGAGGGCGCGCTCGGCGCGGCCGTCGACGAGGCCATCGCGGCCAACGCGGCGGTCGCCGACAAGATCCGCGGTGGCAACCTGGCCGCGGCCGGCGCGCTCATCGGCGCCGTCATGAAGATCACCCGCGGCCAGGCGGACGCCAAGCGCGTGCGCGAACTGGTGCTGGAGAAGCTCGGCGTGCAGGGCTGATCCCGGCGCGGCCGGCATGACCGGCGCGGCGGCGCAGGAAGGGGCGGGCTCCCGTTTGACGGGGGCCCGCCCCTTCGGCTTTGTCACGGGTCCGCCGGAGATAAGGCCGCGATAAATTCCCCTGGGGCCATGTGATTCGAGGCACGAAAGCGGCCAACGATCTCCTCTTCCTGCTTCAGTCGAAGACGAACGTGGTGTTCTTCGCGGGGCCTTCTCCTCCCGGAAAGATCCACGCAACCTCCAGGGAAGAGCAGGAGCAGGTATGGCCGCACTGGCCCGGTGGTGCCTCGACCGCCGACTCCTCGTCGTCGTCCTCTGGCTGGCCGCCCTCGTCGGTCTGTCCTCGGCGGCCCTCGTGGCCGGCTCCGCGTACTCCAACGACTACGACATCAAGGGAACGGACTCCAGCAGGGCCACCGCCCTGCTCAAGGAGGCCTTCCCCGGCTCCTCCGGCGACAGCGACACGATCGTCTGGCACACCGGCCGGGACACCGTCAGTGCCGCGCCCGTCAAGGAGCGGCTGACCGGAGCCCTGGAGGAGGTCGCGGCGCTCCCCGGGGTCGCCTCGGTCACCGGCCCGTACGGCGCCGAGGGCGCCGGCCAGATCAGCCGGGACGGCCACACCGCCTACGCCACGGTGATGTTCGACCGGCCGTCGGAGGAACTGCACGCGGACGAGGTGCAGAAGGTCGTCGACACCGCGCGGGCGGCCGCCGACGCCGACACCACGGTCGCGCTCGGCGGCAGTGCCATCGCGCTCACCGAGGGCGGCGGCGGCCACATGAGCGAGGTCGTGGGCGTCGCCGTCGCGGCCGTGGTCCTGCTGCTGGCCTTCGGCTCGCTCTTCGCGATGTTCCTGCCGATCGTCACCGCGCTGGTGAGCGTGGGCACCGCGTACATGGCCGTCGAACTGCTCAGCCACCTGATGCGGGTGGCCGACTTCGCGCCGATGCTCGGTCTGCTCGTCGGGCTCGGCGTGGGCATCGACTACGCGCTGTTCATCGTCACCCGGCACCGCAGGGGCCTCAAACAGGGACTGCCGGTGCGCGAGGCCGCGCAGAAGGCGGTCGCCACGACCGGGCGGGCGGTGGTCTTCGCGGGCGGCACGGTGTGCGTGGCGCTGCTCGGCATGCTGATCCTGCGGCTGTCCTTCCTCAACGGCGTCGCCGTCGCCGCGTCCCTCACCGTGATGCTCACGGTCGCCGCCTCGGTGACGCTGCTGCCCGCCCTGCTCGGCGTGATCGGCATGAAGGCACTCAGCCGCCGGGAACGCCGCCGGCTCGCCGAGCACGGTCCCGCGCCGGAACTGCCCACCGGGCTCGCCGCCCGCTGGTCCGCCTTCGTCGAGCGGCACCCGCGGATCCTCGCGGCGGTCGCCGCCGCCGTGATGCTGCTCCTGGCCGTGCCCACCCTGTCCCTGCACCTGGGCGCCTCGGACCAGGGCAACGACGCCACGGGGACCTCCACCCGGCAGGCGTACGACATGCTGTCGGACGGCTTCGGGCCCGGCTTCAACGGGCCGCTGCAACTGGTCGCCACGTCCGGCGACGCGGCCGACCGGGCCGCCCTGGAGCGGCTCACCGACGTGCTCCGGCGCACCGAGGGCGTCGCCGCGGTCCACATGGAGTCCGCGCAGCACGGCAACGGCCTCAACGTCGTGGACGTCGTGCCGACCACCTCCCCGCAGGACCAGGCGACCGACCGGCTCGTCACCCACCTGCGCCGGGACGTCGTCCCCGAGGCCACCGAGGGCACCTCGCTGCGGGTGTACGTCGGCGGCGTCACCGCGGGCTACGCGGACTTCGCCTCGGTGATCGTCGGCAAACTCCCGCTGTTCGTCGGCTCGGTCGTCGGCCTGGGCTGCGTGCTCCTGCTGCTGGCGTTCCGCAGCATCGGCATCCCGCTCAAGGCGGCGGTCATGAACATCGCCGCGGTCGCCTCCTCCTTCGGAATCGTGGTGGCGATCTTCCAATGGGGCTGGGGCAGCGAGTTGCTGGGACTCGGGGCCGCCGGGCCGATCGAGCCGTTCCTCCCGGTGATCATGGTCTCGGTGCTCTTCGGGCTCTCGATGGACTACCAGGTCTTCCTGGTGAGCCGGATGTACGAGGAGTGGCGGGAGACGCACGACAACCGCCGCGCCGTCCGGGTCGGCCTGACCGAGACCAGCCGCGTGATCAACTCCGCGGCGGTCATCATGGTCTCCGTCTTCCTGGCCTTCGTCCTCAGCGGCGACCGGGTGATCGCGATGTTCGGCATCGGACTGGCCGCCGCCGTCGCCCTGGACGCCTTCGTCCTGCGAACCCTGCTGGTCCCGGCGTTGATGCACATGATGGGGCGGTGGAACTGGTGGCTGCCGGAACGGCTGGACCGGCGCCTGCCGAGGATCTGCATCGAGGGTCCCCGAGGCACCTGCGACGGCTCCGGGGGGCCCGAAAGCGCGGATTCTCAGGAAGTTCTCAGAATTTGACCCTACGGTTGCCGCTCATGGAGACCATCAAGACCGCGGACGCGGCAGCCGGCACGACCACCGACGCCGTGGAGACCGTGTCCGACGGCGCCACGACGGACGCCGCCACCAAGAACAGCGCGCAGACCGAGACCAGCACCAGCACCAGCACGGAGCAGGCCGAGAAGGCAGAGCCCGTCGAGAACACCGACGCGGACGACGAGTTCGCCGAGGACGAGGGCGACGGGGACACCCCCGCCGGCCGTTCCTCCGCGGTCGCCCCGGGCGCCGCGGCCGTCGTGGGCGCCGCCCTCGGCCTGGCCTCCCTGACCGGCACCTGGATGGGCACCGTCCTGTCCGCCCGCCGTGAACTCGTCGGGCAGATCGGCGCCTCCTCCGCGAGCCCCGCGGAGCAGATCAACCAGATATACGCCGCGCCGTGGCACACCGTGGCCGCGATCAACGGGGCCTTCGCGCTGGTGGCGCTCATCGTCACCGGCATCGTGCTGCTCGCCGTGCGGGACTCCGCCCCGTGGGCGCGCGCCCTCGCCTGGGGCGGGCTGGTGCTCGGTGCCCTGGGCCTGCTCATCGCGGTCGGGATGTACTTCGACCTGTTCGCCTCCCTGCCCACCGTGCCCGCCACGCCTGCCGCGCCCGCCGGAAGCGGCGGCTGACCCTGGGCACCCGCCGGGGCTGCCTAAGGCATCCCGGCCGCCGAACCCTGGGAGGTTGCCCGATGCGGCGCCCCCGCCTTGGGGACGAGGCTGAAGTCACCGGAGAACGAAGCCGGTCGACCATCCGCCCCGTCCCCAAGGAGTCGGCGATGTACCTGCACGAAATGCTCGGCCGGGCCCGCACCGAGGAACTGCTGCGCGAGGCCGAGGAGTTCCGCCTGGCCCACGCGGCGCGGCAGGCCGCGCGCGAGGCCGCCCGCGAGACCGCCGTTCGCCGGGCCGCGCGCCGCGGCGGCACCGAGGCCGCACCCGACGACGGGGAGGACCGGCCCGGCAGGGCCGTCCGGCGCGGCCGGCGACCGCGCCGGCTGGGCGCGGCCGGATGACCATCACGGTGCCGGCGCAAACCGGTACCGCCCTGTCGGACCCCCGTGCGATGCTCGGGACCGTGCAGAACCAGTCCGTCAGCCCGGTGTTCGTGGGCCGTGCCCGCGAACTGACCCGGCTCGCCTCCGCGCTCGCCCGCGCCCACGCGGGCGAGCCGCAGGCGCTGGTCATCGGCGGCGAGGCGGGCGTCGGCAAGACCCGGCTGGTGGAGGAGTTCCTCACGGCGGCCCGCGGTCCCGGCACGGTGACCGCCGTCGGCGGCTGCGTCGAGATCGGCGCGGACGGCCTGCCGTTCGCCCCCGTCGCCACGATCCTGCGCTCCCTGCACCGGCAACTGGGCGACGAACTGACCGCCGCCGCCACGGGCCGCGAGGGCGAACTCGCCCGCCTGCTGCCCGGGATCGGGCCGCCCGGCGGCCCCGACGCACCGCAGGACCGGCACGACGAGGACGGCCGCGCCCGGCTGTTCGAGCTCACCGCGCGGCTGCTGGAGCGGCTCTCCGAGGACCGCACCCTCGTCGTCGCCCTGGAGGACCTGCACTGGGCGGACCGCTCCACCCGCGAACTCCTCGCCTACCTGCTGCGGTCGGCGTCCCGCGGACGGCTGGTCGTGCTGGCCACGTACCGCTCCGACGACATCCACCGCCGCCACCCGCTGCGGCCCTTCCTCGCCGAACTCGACCGGATGCGCACCGTGGAGCGCATCGAGCTGTCCCGCTTCAGCCAGGCCGAGGTGCGCGCCCAGGTCGCCGGCATCCTCGCCGCGGAGCCCACGCCGTCGCTGGTCGAGCGGGTCTTCGCCCGCTCCGACGGCAACCCGTTCTTCGTCGAGGAACTGGCCTGCAGCATCACGCAGGGCTGCCGCACCGGGCTCAGCGACAGCCTGCGCGACCTGCTGCTGGTGCGGGTCGAGACCCTGCCCGAGACCGCGCAACGAGTCGCCCGCGTCGTCGCCGAGGGCGGCTCCGCCGTCGAGTACCGGCTGCTCGCGGCCGTCGCCGGGCTCGGCGAGGACGAACTCCTGGAGGCGCTGCGGGCCGCCGTCGGCGCCAAGATCCTCCTGCCGACCGACGACGGCGACGGCTACCGCTTCCGGCACGCGCTGGTCCGCGAGGCCGTCGGCGACGACCTGCTGCCCGGGGAGCGCAGCCGCCTCAACCGCCGCTACGCCGAGGCGCTGGAGGCCGAGCCCGCCCTCGTCCCGGCCGACGAACTGCCCGCCCGGCTGGCGAGTCACTGGTACCACGCCCACGATCCGACCCGCGCGCTGCCCGCCGTGCTGCGCGCCTCGGTCGCGGCGCGCCGCCGGCACGCCTACGCCGAGCAGCACGGCCTGCTCGAACGCGCCCTGGAACTGTGGGACGACGCCCCGCGGGACGTCCGCGCGGCACTGCGGCCGATGGACTACGTCGAGGTCTACCCGCCCTGCGGCTGCGACCCCGGCAGCACACCCCTGCGCTATCTCGACCTGCTCGCCGAGACCGCCGTCGCCGCCCGGCTCAGCGCCGACCGCGAAGGGGCGTACGACGTCACCAAACGCGCCCTGCGGCTGCTCGAACGCGACGACGACCCGCTGCGCGCCGCCTGGTTCTGGATCCAGCGGTCGCGGCTGATGGTGGCGATGGGGCGCGGCGACGGGTGGGCGGAGATATCCCGCGCCGAGCAACTGGTCGAGGGCCTGCCGCCGTCACCCGTCCACGCCGACGTGCTGGAGAGCGCCGCCGGCTGGGGCATGCTGCACAATCCGGGGCCGGAGAGCATCGGCACCGCCGAGCGCGCCGTCGAACTGGCCCGGCTCGTCGGCGCGGAGGAGACCGAGATCCGCGCGCGCATCACCCTCGGCGTCCTGCGCGGCGCCTGCGGCGACGTGGACGGCGGCCTCCACGAGCTCGCCGCGGCCCGGGAACAGGCCGCCGCCTCCGGCCGGTACGCCGGCCTCGTGGTCAACGCGGACGCCAACCTCGCAGCCGCCCTGGAGGCCGTGGGCCGCTCGGAGGAGGCCGTGGCCACCGCACGCCGGGGTGTCGAGAACGCCCTGTGCCACGGGCTGCGCGACGGCGCCGCCTTCGCCGCCGCCAACGAGGCCGAGTCCCTGCTAGCTCTCGGCCGCTGGGACGAGGCGGCGGCCCTGGCCGCCCACGGCCGCGACACCTCGGAACACGCCCTCTACCTCGGCTGGGCGGCGACACTGCTGGCCCATGTCGCCGTGCTGCGCGGCGACCACGCGGCGGCCGAGGCCGAGGTCGCCGCCGCCCGCGAGCACCTGGGCGCCGAGGACCGCCAGCCCCAGAACACCGTGCCGCTGTGCCACTTGGCGGTGGCCGCCGCGGCCGGACACGGACGCTTCCTCGAAGCCCGCGCCGGGGTGCGCGCCGCACTCGCCGCCGGGTTGCCGGCCGCCGTCCACCGCTACGCCTGGCCGCTGCTGCACACCGCCGCCGCGCTGGAGGCCGACGCGCTGGGCCTGCCCGGCGCCGACGCCGACCGGGCCGACACGCTCGCCCTCATCCGCGCCGCCGCGGGGCGGCTGCCCCGCCTCGCCCCGGTGTGGGCGGCCTACGCCCTGCTGGTCGACGCCGAACTGACGCGTGCGGAAGGCGGCACGGAGCCCGCGCCCTGGGCGGCCGCCGAGGAGGCCTTCGCGGCCCTGGACCGCCCGCACCCGCTGGCCCAGGTACGGCTGCGGCACGCCGAGGCGCTGCTCGCCCAGGGCGGCCCCGAGGCCCGCGACCGTGCGGCCGCCCTGCTCCGGCAGGCCCGTGACGCGTCGGCGGCCCTGGGCGCGGCGCCCCTGACCGAGGCCGTGGAACTGCTCGCCCGCCGCGGCCGCCTGTCGCTCGACGCCGCGGAGGCCCCTGCGGACGAGGAGCCCGAGCCCTTCGGCCTCACCACGCGTGAGCGCGAGGTACTGCGCCGGGTCGCCGCGGGCTGGACCAACCGCCGCATCGCCGAGGAGCTGTTCATCTCGCCCAAGACCGCGAGCGTGCATGTCTCCAACATCCTGGCCAAACTCGGCGTCTCCGGCCGCGGTGAAGCCGCCGCGCTCGCGCACCGCCTGCGTCTCTTCCCGGACGCGCCGGCCTAGCTCGCGCGACGGCGTTCCTCCGCGGCGCCGGGGCGGGGTCGGCGTCTCCGTCCGCGCTCGTGTACCGCCTGCGTCTTTTCCGGGACGTGTCGGCGTTCTCCGTGGCCCGGGGGTCTGGCGCGGGCGTGCGGATCACCGCGGCGCCGGAGGTCGGGTCGATCGGGCGGTGGCCGAACTCGGCGCCTCCGGCCGCGGCGAGGAGGCCGCGGTCGCGCATCGCCTGTTCCGGGACGTGCCGGCCCAGCCGGAGAGAACAGCTCCTGGAGCGCGTCGAACATCGCGCCCCGGCGTGCCGTCGTCAGCCGACCTTCAACCGCAGGATGCGGTCGTCGCCCTTGCGGGGCTCCCCCCGGCCGTCGGTGTTGCTCGTCGTCAGCAGCAGATCGCCGTCGGGCTCTGCCACGACCGTGCGCAGCCGCCCGTAGGTGCCGACGAGGAAGGCCTGCGGCGGTGCCGCGGCCTTCGTGCCCGCCAGCGGGATGCGCCACAGCCGGGCGCCGCGCAGCGAGGCCATCCACAAGGAGCCCTTGGCGTAGGCGATGCCGCTGGGGGAGGCGTCGTCAGTGTGCCAGGTGGCGATCGGGTCGGCGTAGCCCGCGCGGTGGGCCAGGCCCTCGACGACGGGCCAGCCGTAGTTCTTGCCGGGCTCGATGAGGTTGACCTCGTCCCAGGTGTCCTGGCCGAACTCCGAGGCCCACAACCGCCCCTCGGCGTCCCAGGTGAGGCCCTGCACATTGCGGTGGCCAAAGGAGTAGACGAGGGAGTCCGCCTCGGGATTGCCGTGCACGGGCTCGCCGTCGGGTGTCATGCGCAGGATCTTGCCGCCCAGGGACTTCTTGTCCTGGGCCAGGCCGCGGTCGCCGCTCTCGCCGGTGCCCGCGTACAGCATGCCGTCCGGGCCGAAGGCGATCCGGCCGCCGTTGTGGATGGCGCCGTGCGGAATGCCGCGCAGGATGGTGTCGGGGGCGCCGAGCTGCTCGCCGGCCGGCTTGGCAGGGTCGTAGAGCATGCGGGCGATGCGGTTGTCGGAGTCGGTGGTGAAGTACGCGTACACCAGGTGGTCGGTCGCGAAGCCGGGGGAGACCGCCAGCCCGAGGAGGCCGCCCTCGCCGCCCGAGGAGACCCCGGGCACCGTGCCGGCCTCGGTCGTGCGGCCGGTGGCCGGGTCCACCCGGACGATCCTGCCGGTGTCGCGCGAGGCGACCAGCAGCCCGCCGTCCTGCAGGACGGCCACGCCCCACGGGGTGTTCAGCCCGGTCGCGACGGTGCCGACGACCTGCACCGAGCCCTTCGCGGGCGCGGCGGGGACCGTCGAGCCGCCGGACGGCGGGGCCGGGGCGGCGCCGGAGGAGGAGGCGGCGGGGGCGGAGGTCGCGGAGGCCGTCAACGCGTCCCCGGAGGAGCATCCCGCGGTCAGCAGTGCGGCAGCGGCCAGCACGGCGGTGACAACGGCGGTACGGCGTCCCACGCTTCCCTCCCGGCGGTCCTGCGGCACGGACTTCAAGCACATCACATCTGTCTCTACACCGCCCGGCCGTTGCCGGTTCCCGCCGCGGCGGGAAGACCGGGAAACCCGGGAAAACCAGAAAACCCGGGAAACCCGGGAAAAGGGGGCGGTGCGCTCAGTCCCAGGAGCCGCGGGCCGGCGGCAGGCCGGCTATCTCGGTGAAGTCCTCCGCGGTCAGCACGAGTTCGGCCGCACCGGCGTTCTCCGCCGCCCACCGCTCCCGCTTGGTCCCCGGCACCGGCACCACCTGCGGTCCCTGGGCGAGCACCCACGCCAGCGCCACCTGCGCGGGCGTCGCGCCGCGCGCCTCGGCGACCCGGCGCAGTCCCGCCACGATCGGCTGGTTGGCGGCCATCATCTCGGCGGTGAACCGCGGATGCCGGGCCCGAGTGTCGTCGCGCTCGAAGCCCTGGCCCGGGGTGAGCGTGCCCGTCAGGAAGCCGTTGCCCAGCGGCATCGCGGCCATGAAGCCGACCCCGCGCTGCGTGCACCACGGCAGCAGCTCGGCCAGCGCGCCGGGCGACCACACCGACAGTTCGGCCTGCACGCAGCTGACCGGGAACACCTGCTGCACCCGCCGCAGATGGGCGAGCGTCTCGTCGTAGATCCGCGACCCGGCGCGGCGCGGCGCCCGCGCGCCCACCGCGCACCACCCCAGCGCGCGCACCTTGCCGGCGGTGACCAGTTCCGCCATCGCGCCCCAGGTCTCCTCGACCGGCACCTCCGGATCGGCCCGGTGCAGTTGGTAGAGGTCGATCACGTCCGTCTGCAGCCGCCGCAGCGAGGCGTCGCAGGCCCGCCGCACATAGGAGGGCCGCCCGTTGGCCACCAGGTGCTGCTCGCCCACCAGCAGACCGCACTTGGTGGAGACGAACGCCTCGTCCCGGCGCTGCTTCAGCACCCGCCCGAGCAGCAGCTCATTGGTGAACGGGCCGTAGATGTCGGCGGTGTCCAGCAGCGTCGTCCCCCGGTCGAGCGCCGCGTGCACCGTCCGCAAGGACGCTTCACCGTCCTGCTGCGAGGTGGTGTACGCCCAGCTCATCGGCATGCACCCGAGTCCCACGGCGCCCACCTCGAGAGCCGCCGCCCCGACCGTCCTGCGCTCCACCTGGATGACCTCCGCTGACCACTCGCGCCGCCCCACTGTGTCATAGCCTCCTGACCATGGCTGACATCACCCGGAACCACCGCCCCACCGCATGGCTGCCGATCCCCGCCGAGGACATCGGGGGACTCCCGGACAGCGTCGACTACCTCTTCTGGGACGGCGGCGAGGACTACCCCGGCGACCCGGCCGAGACGGACTTCTACGTGGTGCCGTACATGAAGGGCGCGGAGGTCGCGGGCCGCCCGCTCCCGCGGATGACGGGCCTTCAGGTGGTGCAGACGCTCAGCGCCGGCGTGGACCACGTACTGCCGCACCTGGCCGAGCTCCCCTCCGGCGTGCGCCTGTGCAACGCGCGCGGTGTCCACGAGGCGAGCACCGCGGAACTGGCCCTGGCGCTCACCCTGGCCTCCCTGCGCGGCATCCCGCGCTTCGTGCGCGGGCAGGACGCCGAGGAGTGGCACGACGGTTTCTACCCGGCCCTGGCCGACAAGAGCGTTCTGATCGTCGGTTACGGATCCATCGGCGCCGCGATCGAGGACCGGCTCGCGCCCTTCGAGTGCGACGTCGTCCGGGTCGCCCGCCTGGCGCGCCGCTCCCCGCGCGGCCCGGTGCACGCCCTGGGGGAGCTGCCCGCGCTGCTGCCCGCCGCCGACGTGGTCGTCCTGTCGACCCCGCTGACCGAGGCGACTCGGGGGCTGGTGGACGCCGCTTTCCTGGCCCGGATGAAGGACGGCGCCCTCCTGGTGAACGTCGCGCGCGGGCCCGTGGTGGACACCGGTGCCCTGGTCGCCGAGCTGACGTCCGGCCGCGTGCGCGCGGCACTCGATGTCACCGACCCCGAGCCGCTGCCCGCGGGGCACCCCCTCTGGCACGCCCCCGGCGCCCTCATCAGCCCGCACGTCGGCGGCAGTACGTCCGCCTTCCTCCCGCGGGCCAGGCTGCTGCTGCGCGAGCAGCTGCGCCGGTTCGCGGCCGGTGAGAACCTGGCCAACATCGTGACCACGACCTGACGGCCCCTTAACTCCCTTGTGGCACCGGGTGACTGGAAAGACCCCTGGAACCGCTTGCCGGTCACGCTGTGTAGAGGAACTATGTCCCTGAGTGACCGCTCTGGTGTATCGTCCCGGATTGGGGGAACGCGACCGGCGTGGCGTGGAATGCCGCGAACGGGCGCGGGACGGCTCAGGACTTGATGGGGGGCGACGGGCGATGTGCTGCCAATGGAGAGAGCACCGGAAGCGGGATCACGGCACACCACGCCGGGAGCGCTCACGGCATTCCCGGACGACGCCGTGAGTGCCCAGGGGGCCGTGCTCGCGGGGCCCCCGGTCCCCAAGGGCCGGTCGGCGATCCTGCCGCAGGTCGTCGTGTCCGTGCTCTGCGGCGGCTATGCGATCGGCGCCGCCCTCGGGTGGGGTTCCGAGCAGATGGCCGTGGTGATGGGGGACTTCGGGCTCTCCGGCGCCGCCCTGGCGGCCACTGTCTCGTGCCTGGCGTACATCCGCACCGTGTCGCGCCGGAAGCGGCCCGCCTGGGTGCTGTTCGCCCTGTCGTCCGCCATGGTCGCGCTCGGCAACGGCATCTGGGGCTGGTACGAGGTCGTGCTGCGCGAGGACGTGCCGCGCACCTCGCTCGCCGACTTCTGCTTCCTGCTCTTCGCCCCGCCCGCGATCATCGGCCTGCTCGTGCTGGCCAAGCGCCCGGACAACCGGTCCGGCTGGGTCTGCCTGGGGCTCGACGCCTGGCTCATCGCCGGCTCGCTGGTCACCCTGTCCTGGACCCTCGCGCTCGCCCAGGCCGCGCTGTGGGACGGGCGGAGCACCGCGTGCATCGCCCTGTCGCTGGCGTACCCGCTGCTCGACATCCTGCTCGTCAGCATGGTGCTGGCGCTGCACTTCCGGCGTTCCTCGGCCAACCGGGCGGCGGTCAACACCGCCATCGCGTCGCTCGCCCTGACGGTGCTGTGCGACGCCCTGTTCACCTCGCCCCTGCTGCGCGAGCACTACCGTTCCGGCCAGATCCTCGACGCGGGCTGGTTCGCGGGCAGCATGCTGCTGGCCTACGCGCCCTGGGTGGGCCACCGGGAGCGGGCCGCCGAGCGCCGGGCCGCTCCCGAGCCGCGCCGTGCGAGCGGCTCCCTGGCCGCGCTCACTCCGTACCTCGCCGCCGCGGTCTGCGTCCTCGGCATCCTCTACAACGCCATCGACGGCCGCAGGATCGACCGCGTGGTGCTGTTCGCCGGCTGCACCGTCGTCCTCGCCCTGGTGGTGCGCCAGGGCATCATGCTGCTCGACAACATCTCCCTCGCTCAGGAGCTCGCCCAGAAGGAGAACCACTTCCGCTCCCTGGTGCAGGGCTCCAGCGACGTCATCATGATCGCCTCGCCCACCGGCGTGCTGCGGTACGTCAGCCCCGCCGCCACCGGTGTGTACGGGCGGGAGGCGGAGGAGATGGTCGGCACCGAGTTCGCCTCCCACATCCATCCCGACGACCTCGGCCGGGTGCTGCACGAGGTGCGGCGCTTCCTGGCCGCGCATCCGGCGCAGGAGCCCGCCACCCGCATCGAGTGCCGCATCCACCACGGCGACGGAAGCTGGCTCAATGTCGAGTCCAGCGTCAACCGCTACCAGGGCGGGCTGATCTTCAACAGCCGCGACGTCACCGAGCGCGTCCGGCTCCAGGCGCAACTGCAGCACAGCGCCTCGCACGACCCGCTCACCGATCTGCCCAACCGCGCCCTGTTCACCGAGCGCATCCGGCAGGCCCTCGGCGGCCGCCGCGCCGGCGACGGCGAGCCCGGCACCACCGCGGTGCTCTTCATCGACCTCGACGGCTTCAAGGCGGTCAACGACACCGTGGGCCACCAGGCCGGCGACGAGCTGCTGATCCAGGCCGCCCGCCGGCTCCAGGAGTCCGTGCGCGCGGGCGACACCGCGGCCCGTCTCGGCGGCGACGAGTTCGCCGCCCTCATCTGCGGCACCAGCGCCGACCGCCATCTGCGCGAGTACCAGGTGCACGAGGTCGCCGACCGGCTGCGGGCCGCGCTCTCCGAGCCCTACCGCGTGGACGGCACGGAGGTACGGGTGGCCGCCAGCATCGGCGTCGCCTTCGCCGACCCGGGTGTCAGCCCCGGTGAGCTGCTGCGCAACGCCGACCTGGCGATGTACCGGGCCAAGCAGGCCGGCAAGGGCCGGGTGGAGATGTACGCGCCCGCCATGCAGGCCGAGGTGGTACGCCGTGCCGAACTGGCCGGACGCCTGCGCTCGGCGCTGCGCGACGGCGAGTTCGCGCTGCTCCACCAGCCGGTGGTCGACCTGTGCAGCGGCGAGGTCACCGCGGTCGAGGCGCAGGCCCGCTGGCGTTCCGCCCAGGGCATCCTCTTCACCCCCGCGGAGTTCCTGCGGGTCGCCGAGGACACCGACCGCACCTCCCAGCTGGCCCGCTGGCTGCTGGAGGAGGCCGTGAGCCAGGCCGCGCTGCGGCACGCGGCGGGCCTGCCGGTCCCCGTCGCCGTCCGGCTGTCCACGCGCCGGCTGATGCACCGCGAGCTGCCCACCAAGGACATCGAGGCGCTGCTCGCCCAGCACGAGCTGCCGCCGGGCGCCCTGCTGCTCCAGCTGGCCGACCAGGACCCCCGTATCTCCTTCGACGAGCTGGAGCGCCGGCTGACCGCGCTGCGCCGCCTCGGGGTGAAGATCGCGCTGGAGGGCTTCGGCACCGGCTACGCGCCGATGAACGTCCTGCGGCGGCTGCCGCTGGACGTCCTCAAGCTGGACCGGGGCCTGACCGAGGGCGTCGTGGAGTCCGCCCGGCTGCGCAAGATCACCACGGGGCTGCTGGGCATCGCCGAGGACCTCGGTATCCGCTCGGTGGCCGAGGGGGTGGACCGCCCGGAGCAGGTGCTCGTGTTGCGTGAGATGCGATGTACGCACGGCCAGGGCATGGCATTCTCAGGGCCTCTGGACGAGCACCGGCTGCGTTCCTCGCTGACCCGCGGCGGCTACCCCGTCCCCGGGGACACGGCCCTCCTGGCGGGCGGCAGGACCCCCGCGCACGGCACCTGCACCACCGACGAGATTCTCTCGAATGCTGAGACGCCCGTCCCACCCGCTTGACACCCCCCAGGCCCGGGGAGGAAGGTCAGTCCCATGCGCACCCGAATTCTCGTACTTGGAAAGCGCGTCGGCTGACCCGAGGCCGCATCCCGCCTCGTGGAAACCACCGACGCGCTCCCCTCGCTTGCCCCTGGGCACGAGGGGTTTTTTGTTGCCTGGGATTCAGACAAACCACCCTCTCCACCCTCAAACTTCTGAGAGATGAGAAGCAGATGACCGAGCAGGCCACCGGGGCCCACCACCCGCAGCCGCGGGCCCGCGGCGCCGCGCCGCAGCCCGTCACCGCCGAGCGCGTCACGGGCGCCCAGTCCCTCATCCGCTCGCTGGAGGCGGTCGGCGCCGACACGGTGTTCGGTATCCCGGGTGGCGCGATCCTTCCGGCCTACGACCCGCTGATGGACTCCAAGAAGGTGCGCCACGTCCTGGTCCGCCACGAGCAGGGCGCCGGACACGCCGCCACCGGCTACGCGCAGGCCACCGGCAAGGTCGGCGTCTGCATGGCCACCTCCGGTCCCGGTGCCACCAACCTCGTCACCCCGATCGCCGACGCGCACATGGACTCGGTCCCCATGGTCGCGATCACCGGCCAGGTCGCGTCCAAGGCGATCGGCACCGACGCCTTCCAGGAGGCGGACATCTGCGGCATCACCATGCCGATCACCAAGCACAACTTCCTGGTCACCGATGCCGCCGAGATCCCGCGGACCATCGCCGAGGCCTTCCACATCGCCTCCACCGGCCGCCCCGGCCCGGTCCTGGTCGACATCGCCAAGGACGCCCTCCAGGCGCAGACCACCTTCTCCTGGCCGCCGGCCACCGATCTGCCCGGCTACCGCCCGGTGACCAAGCCGCACGCCAAGCAGATCCGCGAGGCCGCCCGGCTGATCAACGAGGCCCGGCGTCCCGTGCTGTACGTCGGCGGCGGCGTCCTGAAGGCCCGCGCCACGGCCGAGCTGCGCATCCTGGCCGAGCTGACCGGCGCCCCGGTGACCACCACGCTGATGGCGCTCGGCGCTTTCCCCGACAGCCACGCCCAGCATGTCGGAATGCCCGGCATGCACGGCTCGGTCTCCGCCGTCGCCGCGCTGCAGAAGGCCGATCTGATCGTCGCCCTCGGCGCCCGCTTCGACGACCGGGTCACCGGCAAGCTGGACTCCTTCGCCCCGTACGCCAAGATCGTCCACGCCGACATCGACCCGGCCGAGATCTCCAAGAACCGGGTCGCCGACGTGCCGATCGTCGGTGACGCCCGCGAGGTCCTCGCCGACCTGATCGTCGCCGTCCAGGCCGACCACGACGCCGGCCACCGCGGCGACTACACCGAGTGGTGGAAGCTGCTCAACGGTCTGCGCGACACCTACCCGCTCGGTTACGACCTGCCCGCCGACGGCAGCCTGTCCCCGCAGCAGGTCATCCAGCGCATCGGCGAGCTGGCCCCGGAGGGCACCCTCTTCGCCGCCGGCGTCGGCCAGCACCAGATGTGGTCCTCGCAGTTCATCTCCTTCGAGCGGCCCAACACCTGGTTCAACTCCGGCGGCGCCGGGACCATGGGCTACGCGGTGCCCGCGGCGATGGGTGCCAAGGCGGGCATGCCCGGCTCCACCGTGTGGGCGATCGACGGCGACGGCTGCTTCCAGATGACCAATCAGGAACTGACCACCTGCGCGCTGAACAACATCCCCATCAAGGTCGCCGTCATCAACAACGGTGCCCTCGGCATGGTCCGCCAGTGGCAGTCGCTCTTCTACAACGAGCGCTACTCCAACACCGTCCTGCACGGCGGCGAGACCAATGCCGGCAGCGGCTCCCACACGGGCGCCAGCGACGGCCCGCGCAGCGGCACCCGTGTCCCGGACTTCGTGAAGCTGGCCGAGGCCATGGGATGCGTCGGCCTGCGCTGCGAGGACCCCGCCGACCTCGACGAGATCATCGAGAAGGCCAACGCCATCAACGACCGCCCCGTGGTCGTCGACTTCATCGTCCACGAGGACGCCATGGTGTGGCCGATGGTCGCCGCCGGCACCTCCAACGACGAGATCATGGCCGCCCGCGACGTCCGCCCGGACTTCGGCGACGCGGCCGACGACTGAGGACCGAGAGAAGCAGAGGAACGACGCGACATGTCCAAGCACACGCTCTCCGTCCTGGTGGAGAACAAGCCCGGTGTCCTCGCCCGGATCACCGCCCTGTTCTCCCGCCGCGGCTTCAACATCGACTCCCTCGCCGTCGGCACCACGGAGCACCCCGACATCTCCCGTATCACCATCGTGGTGAACGTGATCGACGAGCTCCCGCTGGAGCAGGTCACCAAGCAGCTCAACAAGCTCGTCAATGTGCTGAAGATCGTCGAGCTGGAGCCCGGTTCCGCCGTCCAGCGCGAGCTGGTCCTGGTGAAGGTGCGGGCCGACAACGAGTCGCGCTCCCAGATCGTCGAGATCGTGCAGCTGTTCCGGGCCAAGACCGTCGACGTCTCCCCGGAGGCCGTCACCATCGAGGCCACCGGCGGCGCCGACAAGCTGGAGGCGATGCTGAAGATGCTGGAGCCGTTCGGCATCAAGGAGCTGGTCCAGTCCGGCACGATCGCGATCGGCCGCGGCGCCCGTTCGATCACCGACCGGTCCCTGCGTGCCCTCGACCGGACCGCATAGCGAGACCGCAAAACTAGTTCTCCGCCCACGGACGTACTGTGTGGGCAACCCGCCAGATCCAAGGAGAGACCTCAAGTGGCCGAGCTGTTCTACGACGACGATGCCGACCTGTCCATCATCCAGGGCCGCAAGGTCGCGGTCATCGGCTACGGGA